>JBKJSM010000098.1:0-3559 GCA_046594445.1 Gaiellaceae bacterium
CCGCCTCGACCCACTCGGGCCGCTTCTCGGGCACGCGCTTCTGGTAGATCATCTCGCCCTCGACGCCGTCCGGGAACCGGCGGAGCTGCGTCGGCCGCTCGTACAGCGCTCGCACGATCCCCTCACCGACGGAGAGGTAGTAATCGACCAGGTCTCGCTTCGTCTCCTGCCGCGCCGGAAAGAGCACCTTGTCCGGGTTCGTCACCTTGACGACCCGCTCCCCCACCTCGATCTCGATGAAGGGCGACGCCATTGTGCGGACGGTACCGCGTGCTAGGTTCGAGTCCTCTTTCGCACACCGGGCTACTAGAGGAGAGATGGGCATGCGCAAGCTTTTGATTCCGGTCGCCGTGATCGCACTCGCGATCGCCGCGGCGGCCGTCGGAGGACGGGGCGAGACTGCGGCGGCGGCCACGGGCAGCTGCGCCAAGGCCAACCTGAAGCTCGTCAAGGACGGGCAGCTCTCGATCGGCACCGACAACCCGGCCTATCCGCCCTGGTTCGCGGGCGGCGAGACGAAGGGCCGCCCCTGGAAGATCAACGACCCCGCCACGGGCAAGGGCTTCGAGTCGGCGGTGGCGTACGCCGTCGCGAAACGGCTCGGGTTCACGGGCACGCAGGTCGTGTGGGTCTACTCGACCTTCAACAAGACGATCGCGCCGGGCGGGAAGCCGTTCGACTTCGCGATCAACCAGGTCTCGTACACGCCGGCGCGGGCGAAGGCGCTCGGCTTCAGCGCTTCCTACTACAACGTCAACCAGTCGATCGTCGGGCTGAAGGGCAAGCCGATCTCGTCCGTGCGCTCGGTCAACGGCCTGCGCAAGTACAAGCTCGGCGCGCAGCTCGGGACGACGAGCTATCAGTACATCGTCGGCACGATCAAGCCAGAGCGCTCGCCGGCGGTCTACGACACGAACGACGCCGCGGTGGCGGCGCTCAAGAACGGCCAGATCGACGGGCTCGTCGTCGACCTGCCGACCGCGTTCTACGTCACCGCGGTGCAGGTGTCGAACGGCAAGATCATCGGGCAGTTCGCGGCGAAGGGAAACCAGGAGCGGTTCGGGATGGTCTTCCGGAAGGGAAGCCCGCTCATCGCCTGCGTCAACAACGCGCTCGCCAACATGAAGAGCACGGGCGTGCTTCAGCGCATCCAGCAGATCTGGCTCGCCAAGGTCACCGGCGCGCCTGTCCTCAGGTAGCTGAGCCGGTCTTCGCGGATTCTAGAGGGCACAGCCCTCGGGGGTGGCGGCGCGAAGCGCGCCGTCACCCTCGCGCTTCTCTCGACGCTCGTCCTCTTCGCTGCGCTCGTCTACGGGGTCACCCACGCTCCGAACTGGCCCGAGGTCAAAGCCGCGTTCTTCGACTGGGGCAAGTACCGCGACTCGTTCCCCGCGATCTCGCGCGCCTTTCTCCTGAACGTGAAGATCTTCTGCATCGCCGAGGCGATCATCCTCGTCACGGCGCTGGCGCTGGCGGTGCTCCGCAGCCTCCCGGGACCTGTCTTCTTCCCGATCCGGGCGCTCGCGATCGCCTACGCCGACTTCTTTCGCGGCGTGCCGACGATCCTCGTGATCGCGCTGCTCGGCTTCGGCGCTCCCGCGCTCGCAATCGACGGGATCCCGACCTCGACGACGTTCTGGGGAATCGTCTCGCTCGTCCTCATCTACACGGCATACGTCTCCGAGGTCTATCGCGCGGGCATCGAGTCGGTGCACCCGAGCCAGGAGGCGGCGGCGCGCTCGCTCGGCCTTACGCGCGGGCAGGCGCTCACCTCCGTCGTGCTCCCGCAGGCGGTGCGGCGCGTGATCCCGCCGCTCCTGAACGACTTCATCGGGCTGCAGAAGGACACGGCGCTCGTCGGGATCCTCGGCTCGGTCGAGGCGTTCAAGCAGTCGCAGATCGAGGTTTCCGCCGACTTCAACTTCACGCACTACCTCGTCGCCGCGACGCTGTTCGTCGCGATCACGATTCCGCTCGCCCGCTTCACCGACTGGCTCGTCGCGCGCGACCGCAGGCGTCGCCTCGCCGGGGCTCTGGCGTGAGCGCCGTCAAGATCGAGGGGCTGCGGAAGTCCTTCGGCAAGCTCGAGGTGCTGCGCGAGATCGATCTCGACGTCGCCGAGCACGAGGTTGTCTGCCTGATCGGCGCCTCCGGCTCCGGCAAGTCGACCCTACTGCGCTGCATCAACCTGCTCGAGCCCGTGGACGCGGGGCGGATCTGGATCGGCGACGAGGAGATCACCGCACAGCACTCAGGAAAGCAGCGCGTCGACGTCAACGGGATCCGGCGCAAGATCGGGATCGTCTTCCAGGCCTTCAACCTCTTCCCGCACATGAGCGTGTTGGAGAACGTCACGCTCGGTCCGCGCAAGGCGCTCGGCACGTCGCGGCGCACGGCCGACGCCGAAGCGACCGAGCTGCTCGCACGGTTCGGGCTCGCCGACAAGCGCGACGAGTTCCCCGACCGGCTCTCCGGCGGCCAGCAGCAGCGGGTCGCGATCGTGCGTGCGCTTGCGCTCAAGCCCGCCGTGATGCTGCTCGACGAGGTGACGAGCGCGCTCGACCCGGAGCTCGTCGCCGAGGTGCTGAACGTGATCCGCGAGCTCGCCGCGGGCGGCATGACAATGTTGATCGCGACGCACGAAATGGGCTTCGCCCGCGATATCGCCAGCCGGGTCTGCTTCCTCGACGAGGGCGTGATCCTGGAGGAAGGCCCGCCCGCACAGATGTTCAGCGCGCCGACCGAGGCACGGACGCGGCAATTCCTCGACCGGATCATCGACGCCGGCCGTCTCTAACTACCCGCAAGGGAGGCGGCAAAGCCGCCTCCCGCGGGGGAAAGCAAGACCCCTGAAGTAGAAAGGCAAGGGCGGCTTACACTTCGGCCGTGGTTCAAGATCCGCAGCGCATTGATCTCTCACTCGAGCCGCTCGACGACTACGTCGTCATCCAGCCCACCGACGACGAGGCCGAGACGAAGACGGGGCTGATCATCCCGGCCTCGGCGGAGTCGCTCTGCCGGACCGGGATCGTGACCGCGATCGGGAGCGAGCCGGGCGGGCTCGAGCCGGGCGACAAGGTGCTCTTCCCGAAGGACTCCGGCTTCGAGGTGCGCCTCCACGGCTCCGAGGTCAAGGTGCTCCGCCGTGGCGAGCTGATCGCCCGCGTGCACGACTGAGGAAAGGCAAAGCGCCCGCCCTCTGTTGCCGCAGATGACGGGCGCCGCAGTGCATCGCCGGCTTGGGGGAAATCAGGGGGAACCGGCAACTCCATGCTCTCGTCCCGCGCGAGCCGGGGCATGCCCCTGAAGGGTGATTTTCGCCCGGATGCGTGCGATACCATGGCCGTCCGGAGAAGTGGCCGAGTGGCTGAAGGCGGCGCCCTGCTAAGGCGTTACATGGGTATAAACCTGTGTCGAGGGTTCGAATCCCTCCTTCTCCGTTGGAGGCCCCACGGGGCCTCTCGCACGGAGAGGTGGCAGAGCGGTCGAATGCGGCGGTCTCGAAAACCGTTAGGGGTCTTTACGGCTCCTCGGGGGTTCAAATCCCCCCCTCTCCGCT
>JBKJSM010000032.1:0-25693 GCA_046594445.1 Gaiellaceae bacterium
GCGTCGAGCGTCGCGGCGAGGCGGGCGACGACGCCGAGCGGGGACGCGTCGTCGACGACCTCCCGCGCGCGGCGGGCGCGGCCGAGCAGGTCGAGCGCGATCGCCGCCTGGTTGCCGAAGAGCCCGAGCAGCTCCATCTCCTGCAGCGAGAACCGCTCTCGTTTGGGGCGATCGAGCACCTGCAGCACGCCGAGCACCTCCTCGTCGTGGAGGAGCGGCACGGCCATCAGCGACTTCGGCACGTAGCCCGTGGACGCGGCCACGTCGCGCGCGAAGCGGGGATCGTTCTCGAGATCGTCGAGCACGAGCGGCTGTCGGGTCACGAGCACCCAGCCGGCGATCCCGGTGCTCGACGGCAGCCGCTGGCCGACAAGGGACGACGCCCCTTCGCCGGCGACGGCCTCGAAGACGAGCTCGTTCGCCTCCACGTCGAGCAGGAAGATCGACGAGGCGCGGGCGCGGAAGATCCCCCGCGCGACCTCGACGATCGACTGCAGCAGCTCGCGGTGGCCCGCCTCCGCTGCCAGGACGCCCGCGGCGACGGCGTCGCGGAGCTCGTCGTCAGCCATGCGTTTCCTCCAGGACGTTGTTGGCGGTCAGATAGAGCACGCTCTTCACCTGGAAGGGCGTCAGCTCGGGGTGCTTGGCGCGGATCAGCGCGCAGAGGCCGCTCATGTGCGGCGTCGCGAAGCTATTTCCGGTCGACCGCACGGTCGAGCCGCCGAGCCAGGCCACCTCGACCTCCAGCCCTCGCGCGAAAAACTCGACCGGCGGGTTCGGGTTGTAGAAGAACGTGTCGCCCTGCTCGAGCTCGTGGCTGCCGACCGAGAGCACCGACGAGAACCGCCAAGGGAAGCTCTCCACCGGCATGTTGTGGGCCGAGGCGACGACGATCGTCCGGTTGAAGTAGGCGGCGTCGGTGAGCTCGTGCAGCGCCGCTGCGAGATCGAGCTTCGTCGTCGAGAGGCTCATGTTGATCACGTCGACGCCGCGCTCGATCGCCCAGCGCAGGCCCGCGATCAACAGTCGGCCGCTGCCGGTCCAGCCTGCGCCGAGGACGCGCACGCTGATCAGCTCGGCGTCGGGCGCGAGCGAGCGGATGATGCCGGCGCAGGCGGTCCCGTGACCGCAGACGTCGCCTTCCTCGTCCTCCTCGATCGAGGGCTCCTCGCCCTTCGCGCCGGTGACGACGACCGCCTCGTCGACCACTCCCACGAGCGGGTGCCCACGCTCGATCCCGCTGTCGACGACGGCGACGACCGCTCCCTTCCCGGTCGAGCCGCCCCAGGCCCAGTCCCGGTCGACCCGGTCGGGCCACGTCGGCGGCATCCGGATCGCGTCGAGACCGGTGGTGGGGAGGCTCCAGGCGGGCAGCTCCTCCTCGTATTGCTCCTCCTCGTTGGCCTCCGCCATCACGCCATCGTGACGGGTGCCGCTCACCGTGTAAAGATCGGACGATGGTGACCTGCAACAAGTGTGGCCGCGAGGCCGCGCCGGACGCCAGCTTCTGCGCCGGCTGCGGCGCACCGCTGACGAGTGCAGCGGCGCGCGAGGAGCGGAAGGTGGTGACCGTCCTCTTCGCGGACCTCGTAGGGTCGACGTCGCGCGCGGAGGGGCTGGACCCGGAGGACGTGCGTGCGATCCTGTCGCCGTTCTATGCGCGACTGCGCTCGGAGCTGGAGCGCTTCGGCGGCACGGTGGAGAAGTTCATCGGCGACGCTGTGATGGCGGTCTTCGGAGCGCCGGTCGCGCACGAGGACGATCCGGAGCGGGCGGTACGGGCGGCGCTGGCGATCCGGGACTGGGTGCTCGAGGAGCAGGAGCTGCAGGTGCGGATCGCGGTCCACACCGGTGAGGCGCTAGTCGCGCTCGGTGCGCGGCCGGCCGAGGGCGAGGGGATGGTCGCGGGCGACGTCGTCAACACGGCGGCGCGGCTGCAGGGCGCGGCGCCCGTGAACGGGATCCTGGTGGGGGAGCAGACATTTCGGGCGACGGAGCGCGCAATCGAGTACCGCGAGCACGAGCCGGTTCAGGCGAAGGGCAAGGCGGAGCCGATCCCGGTGTGGGAAGCCGTGCAGGCGCGCTCCCGCTTTGGCGTCGACCTCGCCGCGGCCTCTAGCACGCCGCTGGTCGGCCGTACGCAGGAGGTCGAGCTGCTCGTGGCCGCACTCGCCCGCGCCCGCGAGGAGCGGGAGCCGCAGCTCGTGACGCTCGTCGGCGTGCCCGGGATCGGCAAGAGCCGCCTGCTAGGCGAACTCTTCGCCGCGATCGAGCAGGGCAGCGTCCTCACCACCTGGCGGCAAGGACGGTCGCTGTCGTACGGCGAAGGGGTCAGCTACTGGGCGCTCGGCGAGATGGTGAAGGCGCAGACCGGGATCCTCGATACGGATACCCGCGAGGATGCAGGCAGCAAGCTGCGGGAGGCCGCCGGACGGTTGCTGCCCGACGAGACCGAGGCGCGCTGGGTCGAGTCGCACCTGCGGCCGCTCGTCGGCATGGCGGCCGACGACCTCTCCGGCGACCGCCGCGGAGAGGCGTTCGCGGCCTGGCGGCGCTTCTTCGAGGCGCTCGCCGAGGAGCGGCCGCTCGTGCTCGTCTTCGAGGATCTGCACTGGGCCGACGACGGGCTGCTCGACTTCGTCGACCACCTCGTCGACTGGCTGACCGACGTGCCCGTGCTCGTGGTCGCGAGTGCCCGCCCCGAGCTGCTCGCCCGGCGCCCGGCCTGGGGCGGGGGTAAGGCGAACGCGACGACGGTCTCGCTCTCCCCGCTCTCGGATGAGGAGACCGCTCGGCTCGTGCATGCGTTGCTCGAGCAGTCGGTGCTGCCGGCCGATGTGCAGTCGGCGCTGCTGGAGCGTGCGGGCGGCAACCCGCTCTACGCGGAGGAGTTTGTGCGGATGGTCGCTGAGCGCGGTTACGGCCACATCGAGCTGCCGGAGTCGGTGCAGGGGATCATCGCCGCGCGTCTCGACGGGCTCGATCCCGAAGACAAGGGCCTGCTTCAGGACGCCGCCGTGGTCGGAAAGGTCTTCTGGTCGGGCGCGCTGGCTGCGATCGGCGGTCGCGAGCCCTTCGCGGTCGAGGAGCGGCTGCACGCGCTCGAGCGGCGCGAGCTCGTCCGCCGCGAGCGGCGTAGCTCGGTGGCGGGGGAGAGCGAGTACGCGTTCCGGCACGTCCTCGTCCGCGACGTTGCCTACGGCGCGATTCCGCGCGCCGCGCGGGCCGAGCGCCATCGCGCCGCCGCCGAGTGGATCGAGTCGCTCGGCCGTCCCGAGGATCACGCTGACTTGCTCGCGCACCACTATCTCTCCGCGCTCGAGCTCGCGCGCGCCGCGGGAACGGACGCGGGGATCCTCAAAGAGGCGGCGGCGGCGGCGCTCGTCAGTGCGGGAGACCGGGCGTCCTCGCTCAACGCCTTTGCGAGCGCCGCGCGCTTCTACGACGAGGCGCTCGCGCTCGGCGTGGACGAACAGGAGCGTCCGCGCATCCTCTTCCGGCTCGGCGCCGCGCTCCACCTCGCCGGTGACGAGCGCCGGATCGAGATCCTCGAGCAGGCACGTGACGTGCTCGTCGCGGCGGGCGACCCCGAGACCGCGGCGGAGGCGAGCCTGCTGCTCGCCGAGGCGTGGTGGTTCCGCGGGCAGCGAGATCATGCCCGGCAGTACCTCGCGGGAGCGCAGGAGCTCGTCTCGGAACGCGGTGCATCCCCGGCCGCAGCGCGGGTCTTCGCGCAGGTCGCGCGCCACAGCATGCTCGCCGGTGAGGACGAGGAGGCGATCCGAGCCGCGCGCCGGGCGCTCGCTCTCGCAGACGACTTCGATCTGGTCGAGCCCCGCCTGCTCGCGCTCAACGTCCTCGGCACGACACGTGTGCACGGAGGCGACCGCGGCGGGATCGCCGATCTCGAGCGGGCGCTGGAAGTGGCGCTCGCCGCGAACAGCCCGGAGGCGGCGCGTGTCTACAACAATCTCGGCGCCGTCCTCTATGCGCAGGGCGAGCTCCGCCGCGCCGCCGAGCTCTGGCGCGAGGGTAAAGACGTGGCCGAACGGCTCGGGAACGCGACCGTCGGCCGCTACCTCAGCGGCGTCGCGGTCTGGGCCGACTACGACAGCGGCGATTGGGAGGCGGCGCTTCGCGTCGCGAACGCGTTCATCGCCGAGTGCGACGCCGGGTCGCCGCATTACCTCCACGGAGACGTGCTCGCTATTCGCAGTCGCATCCTGCTCGCCTGCGACGACGTCGAGGGGGCGCTCGCCGCGGCGATCCGCGCCGTCGAGCTCGGGCGCGAGGCGAAGGACCCCCAGGCGCTGAGGTCGCCCCTTGGGTCCCAGCTGCGCGTCGCTCTCGACCTGGGGCGCACGGCTGACGCTCGGCTCATCGCCCACGAATTGCTCTCGTTGGATGGCCACCAAGTGGGGCTGGCGTTGGCCGCCGACGCTCTCGAGCTCCACGATGAGGTCGCGACGCTGATCGCCAGTCAGCCCGACACACCCTGGACGCGGGCGGCCGGATCGATTCTCGCCGGCGACCTCGAGCAGGCCGCCGACCTGCTCGGGGAGATCGGCGATGGTCCCGGCGAGGCCGAGGTCAGGCTCCGTGCCGCAGCGGCGCTCGTCGCGGCCGGCCGCCGCGCCGAGGCGGATGCCCAGCTCGCGAAGGCGCTCGCCTTCTACCGCTCGGTGGGCGCGACCAGGCACACCCGGGAGGGCGAGGCACTGCTCGCCGCGACCGCCTAGTTCCCGCAGCGGCGGAACTCGACCATCTGCCCGCCCCGGGCCGCCCAGTCGTCGACGCCACCGTCGAGCACCGGACGGGCTTTGACACCCTTGGCGGCGAGGATCGACGCGGCGATGCCGGCGCGCGCTCCGGTACCGCAGATCGTCACGACGGGGCGGTCGGTGGGCACGTCTGCTCCGCAGAGCGCGAGGAGGCGGTACGGAATGTGACGGCTGCCGGCGATGTAGCCGGTGTCCCGCTCGTCCCGCTCGCGGACGTCGATCAGCTCCGCGCCGTCCTCCAGCAGGCGGTCGAGCTCGTCCAGGTGGACAGGCTCGATCCTTTCCGGCCCGTCTCCGAGCACGTAGCCCTCGAGGTCGAGGAAGCCGACGGAGCGCAAGCCGCGGATCGCGCGTCCCGCCTCGTGCGTGCTCGCGGCCTGAACGACGATGCGGTCGTCCGGGTCGAGCACGAAGCCCGACTTGGTTGCGAACGAGGTGCCCGAGACCGGGACGTTCAGCGATCCAGGTACGTGCCCATCGAGGTAGTCGGCCGCCGGACGCACGTCGAGGACCGTCGCGCCCGCTGGCGCGGCGGCGAGCTCGCTGACCTCGGCGGGGGCTCCGACGAACTGACCCCGGTTGAGCTCGACCAGCCGTCCCATGTTCGGTGGCTTCGGCGCATCGGCGCCGGACGCGTTGGCCACGAACTGGAGCTCGTCCTCGATCAGGAGCGCGGGGTTGTACCGGCGCTCGAAGCCGATCGTCGACGAGGCCTTCGAGCTCATCCCCTTGCCGCAGAGCGAGCCGGCGACGTGCCCAGGAAAGACCTCGACGCCGTCCGGGAGCAGAAGCAGGCGCTGCAGGGAGTGGAAGAGGCCTTCCGCGCCCTCCTGCGCGCCCACGGCGAGGTCGGGCCGTGCTGCGTCGCCGACGAAGAGCGAGTCGCCCGTGAGGACGAGCCACGTCTCCTCGGCGCGCGAGCGATCGACGACCGCGAGGCAGGTGTGCTCCGGCCGGTGCCCGGGCGTGTGGATGGCGCGGAGGACGACGTCACCGAGCTCGAGCTCGGCGCCGTCTGCGAGCGCGTCGTGGGGGTACGCGGCTTCCGCGTCCGGATGGATCGACACGGGCACGCCGCGGTCGAGCGCCAGCCTGCCGTGGCCCGAGAGGTGGTCGGCATGCGTGTGAGTCTCCACCGTTCGCACGATCTCGACCCCTCTTCGCGCAGCCGCCTCGAGCACGGGCTCGATTGCGTAGGGGGGATCCACGATCGCGGCGATGCCTGCGTTCTCGTCGCCGATCAGGTACGACGCGCACCCGAGATCGTCGTCCACGAACTGCTGGAAGACCACGAGTGGTGACGCTATCAGGCAGTCCGGCGACGGGCCAGACGCAGGGCGGCCAGCGCGAGCGCCACTGCGAGGACGACGCCCGCCACCACGGCCGGCCAGGGAAACAACGACTCCTCCATTGCCGGCACGACCGTGAGCACCTGCCGGACGACGACCGACTTTCCGTCCGGGTAGCCGGCCCGGAGCGTGACGGGCACCGGTCCGGGCGGCCCGTCCGCTCGCAGCCGGACTCGCCACAGCGTCTCCGGCCCTGCGACGCCCGCGAGCGTCGTCGACAGCACGTCGATCCCGGCTCCCTCGACCCGCAGGCTCGCGGGGCCGGCTCCGGGTCGCAAGCGCGGGAGCTCGACGGTCAGCTCCGTCTGGATCCCCTGCACGACGAGGCCGGGCCGGACGTCCACGTGGGCGCGCGCCGAATCTCCAAACGCGAGGGCGACCAGGAGCGCTAGCGTCGCCGCGAGATGAACGGCGTGTAAAGGTGACCGGTTCACAGGTTTGGGACTGGTATACCCGGCAAGGAATGTCCCAGGGCGTTTCTCCGATGCGCCACTGCATTCACGACCACTACGGAAGGACATCGCAGATGAGGACCAAGACCCTCTGGTTCTGGCTCGCGTTGCTCGTCACGAGCTTCGCGCTGGTCGCAGCCGGTTGTGGTGGCGACGACGACGGTGGCAACGCCGGCGCGACCACCGAAGAAGGCGGCGCGCAAGCCGCCGAGCAGGTGATCACGGTCAACTGGGGCACGGAGCCCCCGTCCCTCGATCCCGGCCTGGCGAGCGATCTGACGTCGGCCAACATCCTGTTCAACATCATGGATCCGCTCGTCAAGCTCGACGACGATCTGACGCCGGTCCCCGCTGCCGCGGCGAGCGTGGAGACGAGCGAGGACGGCACAACCGTGACGTACGTCCTCCGGGACGATCTCAAGTGGTCGAACGGTGACCCCGTCACCGCCGAGGACTTCGAGTACTCCTGGAAGCGCACCGTTTCCCCGGAGCTCGGGGCGGACTATGCCTACCAGTTCTACGGCATCGTTGGCGCGCAGGACTACAACGGCTGCGACGCCAAGAAGGACGACTGCGCCGCGCTCGCCGAGAAGATGGGCGTGAACGCCGTCGACGACAAGACCCTCGAGGTCAAGCTGACGAGCCCGCAGCCGTGGTTCGTGCAGCAGTCGGCGCATCACTCGTTCCTCGCCGTGCATAAGGCGACGGTGGACAAGTTCGGCGACAAGTGGACCGAGGCGGCGAACATCGTCACCAACGGGCCGTTCAAGCTCGAGCGCTGGGAGCACAGCTCGGCGATCGACCTCGTCAAGTGGGACGAGTGGCGCGACGCCGCGAGCGTCAAGCTCACACGCGTCAACGGCCGCATGATCGAGGACGGCACGACCGCCGTGCAGGCCTTCGAGGCCGGCGAGGTCGACGTGCTCGAGACGCTGCCTCCCGACGAGATCCCGCGCCTGAAGGAGACGCCCGAGTACGCGCAGTACGCAGCGCTCGGCACGTACTACTACGGCGTCAACGTCGACAACATCACCGACGTGAAGCAGCGCCGCGCGATGGCCCTCGCGATCCCGCGGCAGTCGATCATCGACAACATCGCCCAAGCCGATCAGATCCCGGCGACCGGCTTCACGCCGGAGGGCATGCCGGGCTACGAGACGATCAACCCGGAGTCGCCGTGGCTGCCGACCGAGGGCGACATGGAGCAGGCGAAGCAGCTGATGAGCGAGGTCGCCAGCCCCAAGAAGAACATCACGCTCTACATCAACGACTCCCCGGGCCACCGCGAGATCGCGGTCGGAATCCAGGCTGCCTGGAAGGAGCTCGGGATCGAGAGCACGATCAAGCAGCAGGAGTTCCAGCAGTACCTGGAGTTCCTCGGGCCGCCGCCGAACAAGGACGTCGATGTCTATCGGCTCGGCTGGATCGGCGACTTCGTCGACGCGATCAACTTCCTCGAGCTGTGGACGTGCGAGTCCGGCAACAACTCGACCAACTACTGCAACAAGGAGTTCGACGCGTTGATCGAGAAGGCGCGCGCGACGGAGGACAACGACGCCCGCTACGAGCTGTACGCGCAGGCGGAGGACATCCTCTTCGGCGAGAACGGCGACATGCCGGTCCTCCCGATCTACTTCTACACCTACGTCGGGCTGGAGCGGGAGTCGATCAACGACTCGTTCGACCGCAACCTGCTCGACCAGGTCGACCTGACCAAGGTCGTCGTCACCGGGTAGACAGCACCGCCGAACAGGGGCGGGGGCGCTTCGGCGCTCCCGCCCCTGTTCGGGAAACTCCGACGCGGGTAGGGATCCTCCATGCTGAAGTTCATCGTCAGGCGAGTCTTCTGGACGATCCCGGTGCTGCTCGTCGTCATCTTCCTGACGTTCATGATGATGCGCCAGATCGGCGGCAACCCGTTCCGGCAGTCCGAGCGCGCGGTCACCGAGGCGACGCAGCGAAACCTGGAGGAGAAGTTCCACGTGAACGACCCGTGGTACCTCCAGTACGCGCACTACGTGAAGGGCGTCGCCACCTTCGACCTTGGCCCGTCGCTCGTCGTGCGCGGCCGCGACGTGAACGACATCGTCGCGACGCACTTCCCGAACTCGATCGAGCTCGGGGCCTACGCCTTCCTGTTCGCGCTGGTTTTCGGCGTTCCGCTGGGGATGATCGCCGCGCTCCGGCACAACACCTGGGTCGACTACAGCGCCATGTTCTTCTCCAACGTCTTCCACTCGGTGCCGAACTTCCTCGTCGCCACGCTCCTGATCTACTTCGTGGCGCTCAAGGCTGGCTGGGTGCCGACGAGCGGCTGGACGAGCTGGCAGCACAAGATCCTGCCCTCGATCGCGCTCGGCTTCGCGCCCATGGCGCTCTTCGCGCGCCTGGTGCGCGGCACGATGCTCGAGACCCTGCAGCAGGACTACGTGCGGACGGCGCGGGCGAAGGGGCTTCGCTACCGCCGCGTGGTCGGGCTCCACGTGCTTCGGAACTCGCTGATCCCGGTCGTCACGGCCGCGGGGCCGCTGCTCGGCTTCATCATCACGGGCTCGTTCGTGATCGAGTTGATCTTCAACATCCCCGGGATCGGGCAGTCCTACGTCGACTCGGTCAGCAACCGCGATTACTCGGTCGTGATGGGCCTGACCGTCCTGCTCTCGGTGATCGTGATCCTCGCGAACCTCGTCGTGGACGTCCTCTACGGCATCCTCGACCCGCGCACACGGGACGCGCGCGCATGAGCGTCACCGACGCACGCGAGGAAGGGCTCGCCACCACGCCCAGCGCCGCGCCGGCCTCCGGTGCGCCGATCGCCCAGTCGAATCTCTGGAAGGACGCTTGGCGTCGCTACGTCCGTAACAAGGCCGCGGTCGTGGCCGGCTCCGTCTTCGTCGTCGTCCTGCTCTACTGCCTGATCGCGCCGATCGCCTCGCCGCATGACCCGGACAAGATCGCGTTCGAGATCGCGAACCAGACTCCGAGCCTCGAGCATCCATTCGGCACCGACAAGTTCGGTCGCGACCTCTTCACGCGCACGGCCCTCGGAGGGCGCGTCTCGATCTCGATCGGCTTCGGCGCCACGCTCGCGATCCTGTTCATCGGCGTCGTCTACGGCGCGATCTCCGGGTTTGTGGCCGGCCGGCTCGACAACGGGCTGATGCGCTTCCTCGACGCGCTCTACGGCCTGCCGTATCTGCCGTTCGCGATCATCACCCTCGCGATCATCGGCCGCACGAACCTGTGGACGATGATGATCGCGCTGTCGGTCGCGAGCTGGTTCACGACCGCGCGCATCGTCCGCGGTCAGGTGCTGACGCTGAAGGAGAACGACTACGTCCGCGCGGCCAAGGCCGTCGGCGCACGCTGGCACCGCATCCTCGTCCGCCACCTGCTGCCGAACACGCTCGGCGTCCTGATCATCGCGATCTTCCTCGAGCTTCCGGGCGTGATCCTGGGCGAGGCGTTCCTCTCCTTCATCGGCCTGGGGATCAGCCCGCCGGACGCGTCGTGGGGCGCCATGGCGCAGGAGGGGCGTACCGTCTTCCGGAGTCATCCAACGGCGATCGTCGTCCCCTCCGTGGCGATCGCGACGCTCGTCCTCTGTGCGAACTTCGTCGCCGACGGCCTCCGCGACGCGCTCGACCCCAGGACCCGGGAGACGTAATGGCGCTGCTTGAAGTCAACGACCTCCGCACGCACTTCTTCACCCGCGAAGGCATCGTCCGCGCGGTGGACGGGATCAGCTTCGCGGTCGAGAAGGGCAAGACGCTCGGGATCGTCGGCGAGTCGGGCTGCGGCAAGTCCGTGACGGCGCTCTCGATCATGGGTCTGATCCCGAAGCCGCCGGCGAAGATCGTCTCCGGCTCGGTGATGTTCGAGGGCCGGGACTTGACGCAGCTCTCCGAGAATCAGCTCGAGGACGTGCGCGGCCGCGAGATCGCAATGATCTTCCAGGACCCGATGACCTCGCTGAACCCGACGCTGACGATCGGGACCCAGATCACGGAGACGATCCGGCGCCACTACGAGGTCTCGCAGAAGCAGGCGAACAAGAAGGCGATCGAGCTGCTGGAGGAGGTGCGGATCCCGCGCGCGCCCGAGCGGCTCAAGGACTATCCGCACCGCTTCTCGGGTGGTATGCGGCAGCGCGTGATGATCGCGATCGCCCTCTCCTGCGACCCGAAGCTACTGATCGCCGACGAGCCCACTACCGCGCTCGACGTGACCGTCCAGGCTTCCGTCCTCGACCTGCTGGACGACCTCCGCCGCGAGCACGACATGGCGATGATCCTGATCACGCACGACATGGGCGTCGTCGCGGAGTCGGCGGACGACATCCTCGTCATGTACGCGGGCCAGGTCGTGGAGCAGGCGTCGACCCTCGATCTCTTCGACCGGCCCGAGCACCCCTACACCGAGGCCCTCCTCGGCGCGCTGCCGCAGATCGAGGGCGAGGGGATCCGCGAGGGACGGCTGACGGCGATACCCGGCCGCCCGCCCGACCTGATCGACCCGCCCGCGGCCTGCCGCTTCGCGCCGCGCTGCCCCTACGCGGGCAGCGACTCGTGCACCGAGCACATGCCGGAGCTGCGCGAGCTCCGGAAGGGCCACTGGGTTCGCTCCGCGCATCCGGCGAGCGAGCGCGCCGGCAGCCGCGAGCCCGAGGGGGCGACCGCGTGAGCGCCGACGGCACACCGCTCCTTTCGGTCACCGACCTCCACAAGCACTTCCCGATCCGCGCGGGCTTGCTGATCGAGCGCAAGGTGGGGGAGGTGCGCGCCGTCGACGGCGTCAGCTTCGACGTGGCCGAGGGAGAGACACTCGGCCTCGTCGGCGAGTCGGGCTCGGGAAAGTCGACGACCGGCTACTGCGTCCTCCAGCTCCTGAAGCCGACCTCGGGCTCGGTGCGGTTCGAGGGCACCGAGCTGACCGAGCTCGGGCGCGAGGAGCTGCGTCGGATGCGGCGGGAGATGCAGATCGTCTTCCAGGACCCGTACTCGTCGCTCGATCCGCGGATGACGGTCGGCGACATCGTCGCGGAGCCCCTGATCGTGCACGCAATCGGCACGCGCAAGGACCGCAGCGTCCGCGTCCGCGAGCTGCTCGACGTCGTCGGCTTCAACCCGAGCTACACGAACCGCTACCCGCACGAGTTCTCCGGGGGCCAGCGGCAGCGGATCGGCATCGCCCGGGCGCTCGCGCTCAGCCCGAAGCTGATCGTGTGCGACGAGCCGGTCTCCGCGCTCGACGTCTCGATCCAGGCGCAGATCCTCAACCTGCTCAAGGACCTCCAGCGCGACTTCGCGCTCACGTACCTCTTCATCGCGCACGATCTCGCCGTCGTTCGCGCGATGAGCGACCGGATCGCGGTGATGAACAACGGCCAGCTCGTCGAGATCGGCGCTGCCGAACAGGTGTACACGCGCCCGCAGCACGACTACACGAAGGCCCTGCTCTCCGCGGTCCCGATCCCAGACCCGCGCGCGATGAAAGAGCGGAAGGCCGCGCGGCGCAAGCTGCGGCACGCGCTCGCCGAAGGCTAGGCCGGTCGGGCATCCCCCGTCCGAGGGAGCGGAGCGAGCCCTCTCGCGTCGAATGTCAAGACGTGGAGAGAAGCCTCGACAGGCGCTTCTTCGCGATCGCCTGTTCGGCAGGCGTCGCGTGGGTCGCGCTCTACGCCTCCTGGACGGCGATCGCGCCGTGGGGGTTCGAGGGCCAGCGTTGGTTCTCGAACGTCGCCTACCACGTGCCGATCGTGGCGGCGACTGCGATCGCCCTCGCCGCCTGGCGCCACGGCCGAGTGGGCTCGCACACGTTCTGGGCTCTGCTCGCGCTCTCCAACGCGGTCTGGCTCGTGTCCGAGCTCCTGTGGTCGGTACGCGAGCTGTCGTCAGGAGAGGTTCCCTTCCCCTGGTGGCCGGACGTCGGCTACCTCGCTTCGTACGTACTCCTGCTCGCCGCGGCCGTCGCCGGCTTCCGGCCCTCCCTGCGCGCGCTCGGAGCGCGCGACCTGCTCGACGGCGTCATCCTCGTCGCCACGCTCGCCCTCCTCTGGTGGTGGGCGATCGTACGCCCGCTCGGGCTTGGCCTGGACTCGGCGTCGCTCGTCGGCGTCGCGTATCCGGTGTTCGGGTTCCTGCTGCTCGGCTTTCTGGTCACGACGCGCTTCGTCCCGGCGCGGTGCGGGACGCTGACGTTGAGGCTTTTCGGCCTCGGGATTCTCTCCACAGCGGTTGCCGACGGTCTCTACACGCACGCCGCGATTACGCACAGCTATCTCCCCGGCGCCTGGATCAGCCTCGGCTGGCAGGCCGAGGCGGTGCTCTTCACGCTCGCGGGCCTCGCCGCGTTGCGGATGGACACGCGCTCCGCCTGGACGCGCTGGCGGCCGCCCAACAGGCTAGGCTCGGTCGTCATCGTCGCGGCGGGGCTCCTGAGCCTGGGCGTCGTGCTCGTCGCCGATGGAGTCGACGGCCTGGATGCCGCGACGGTGGCGGCCTGGAGTGCAGTCGCCGCCGTCATCCTCGCGCGCCTGGCCTTCCTCGTCCGCGACGAGCTGACCGCGAGCGAGCTCCGCGATCCGGCGAGCGGCGCCTACACGCCCACCTACCTGCTCGAGGCCGCCGAGCAGCACCTGCGTCGCGCCCGGCACCTCGAAGAGAACTTCGCGATCGCGCTCTTCGACCTGGGGGACGGCGGGGTGGGTATGGCTGCTCGGTCGATCGTCGCCGCGGCGGCGCCCACCGACGCCGTTGGCCGGATGGACGAGCGGCGCCTGGCCGTCGTGCTCGACCGGACAGACAGAGAAGACGCCGCTGCGGCCACGGAACGGCTGCGCGGCGCCAGCGGAGGTCACGTTTCGGCCGGTGTCGCGGTTTGGCGCGAGGCAGATGAGCTCGACGACGTGATGGCGCGCGCCGACGGCCTGCTGGCCGCCTCGCTACGTCTCGGCGGCGGCCACACCCGTGGGCCAGACCCGGACCGGCTGCTCGAAAGCGCCGCGATCGGGACGGAGGAGCTCGGGCAGCTGCTCGACCTCGCCTCCGCGGTCGACGCGCGTTACGGGGTCGACGCCGAGCACTCGCGCAACGTCGCGCGGGTGGCGCGCGAAGTCGGTGTCGCCCTGGGCCTCGACGAGGAGGAGATCCGGCTCTGCTATCTCGGTGGTCTGCTCCACGCGGTCGGGACGCTGCGTCTGACGGCCGAGGAGGCCAGCCCCGCGATGACGGTCGGTACCGAGGGAGGCGGGCTGCTCCAGCACGCGCTCGAGGGCAGCGAGATCGTGAGGCGCATGCCCAGCGTCGCCTCGGTGGCGCCGGTCGTCGCCGCTCACCAGGAGCACTGGGACGGGAGTGGGTCGCCGCGCGGCTTGGTCAAGGAGCAGATTCCGATGCCCGCGCGAGTCGTCGCCGTCGCGAATGCGATCGTCACGCTGACGACGCCGCATCCATGGCGGATGCCGAGCTCGCTGACGTCCGCGTTGACGGAGATCTGGCGCTTCGCGGGCGAGCGCTACGACGCGGAGGTCGTAAGCGCCGTCCTCCGCCTCGTCCGCGAGGGCGGGTTGGCGGAGCTCGAACAAGCTCAGGCGCCTACGTCCGGCGCCCCGTTGCGCGTCTAGCTCGCGGCGCTCCCGGAGCGCCCGCGCCGCCGCCGAGCCTCTCTAGAGACCGAGGTGCTTAGCGATGACCATGCGCTGCACCTCGTTCGTGCCTTCGCCGATCTCCAGGATCTTCTGATCGCGATACAGGCGCGAGATCGCGTACTCGTCCATGAAGCCGTAGCCGCCGTGGATCTGCAGCGCCCAGTTGGCGGCGCGGTTGGAGAGCTCGCCCGTGTAGAGCTTCGCCATCGCCGCCTCGCGTGCGAACGGCCGGCCCTGATCCTTCAGCCACGCGGCTCTGATCACGAGCGCGCGGCCGGCCTCGATCTCCGTCGCCATGTCCGCGAGCTTGAATCGGACCGCCTGGAACCGTGCGATCGGCTTGCCGAACTGCTCGCGCTCCTGCGCATAGGCGAAGGCGAGGTCATATGCGCCCTGCGCGAGGCCGACCCCCATCGCCGCGATCGAAATCCGGCCGCCGTCGAGGATCTGCATGAATTGGTGAAATCCCTGGCCGCGCTCGCCGAGCAGATTGCCCTCAGGCACGGAGACGTCGCGAAACGACAGCTCGCGCGTGTCGGAGGCCTTCCAGCCGAGTTTCTTCAGCGGCGGCGAGATCTCATAGCCCGTAGCGCCGTTCGGGACGATCACATTCGAGATCTCGTCCTCGCCCGTCAGCGCCGTGATTGTGACGCAACCGCTGATGTCGGTGCCCGCGTTGGTGATGAATATCTTGGAGCCGTTCACGACCCACTGCCCGTCGCGAAGCTCTGCCGTCGTGCGGGTGGCGCCCGCGTCGGAGCCGGCGCCGGCCTCCGTCAGCCCGAAGGCTGCCAGCTTGCGGCCGGATGCGAGGTCGGGCAGCCACTCGCGCCGCTGCTCCTCGGTGCCGAAGAGGAAGATCGGCATCGTCCCGAGCGAGGTGTGCGCCGCGACGGTGATCGCCACGGACGAGTCGATCCGCGTCAGCTCCTCGATCGCGAGCGCGTACGAGACGGTGTCCCCGCCCGCGCCGCCGTACTCCTCCGGGATCGGCAGGCCCATCAGGCCGAGCTCGCCGAGCTCCGCGACGAGCTCGTACGGGAAGCGCGACTCGCGGTCGAGCTCCTCGGCGACCGGTGCGACCTTCTCGCGCGCGAATTCCCGCACGGTGTCGCGGACGAGTTGCTGCTCCTGCGTCAGGTCGAGGTCCATGCGCGGGCGAACCCTAACCGTTAGATTCGGCTCTCACCGATCAAGGAGCGAGACCAGATGGCTGAAAGCGTGCAGGAGTTCTTCGACGGCCTCGCCGGCCGCGCCGACGAGTCGAAGACCGCCGGGATGAACAACTCGTACCTGTTCGACATCGAGGGAGCGGGGAAGTGGTTCGTCAAGGTCGAGGACGGAAAGGTGACGGTGACCGAGGGCGAAGGGGAAGCCGACACGACGCTCACCACCTCCGAGGAGAGCTTCCTGGCCATCGCCCGCGGCGAGCAGAACCCGACGACCGCCTACATGACCGGCAAGCTGAAGATCAAAGGCGACATGGGTGCTGCGATGAAGTTGCAGAAGCTCTTCTAGCGCCAGCTCCCGCATCGACGCGCTCAGCAAGCTCGACCTCGTGCTCCTGTTCGTCGTCGTCTTCGACATGGCCCTGAAGCCGACGGCCGACGACGTTGGCACGCTCCTGCTCGGCGGAGCTGCGCTGCTCGCCGCGGTCGCCTACGTCGTGCGGGAAGGTCGCCGGGATAACGTCGGCGTACCCTCCGCCCTCCCCGGCTAGGTTGCTTCCAGCTCGACGAGGAGGGCGCCGCGGGCGATGCGGTCGCCCTCCTCGACGTGCACGGCCTTCACCGTCGCGTCGAAGGGCGCAAGGAGCGGCGTCTCCATCTTCATCGCCTCGAGGACGAGCAGCGGGCGTCGCGCCTCGACGCTGTCTCCGGGAGCGACGTTGATGCGTAGCACGGTGCCCGGCATCGGCGCCGTGACGGTGCTCTCTCCGCCTGCCGCCGTCCGCTCGTGTACCGCGCTGTCGACGTCCGGCGCGGGCGCGGAAGCCGCGGGGGGCAGGTTGAGCCGCCAGGCGCCCCGCCAGGAGCGGTCCGGGAGGCGGAGCGGCGGCTCGGAAAGCGGGGGGTGCTCGGTCAGGAAGGCGGTCGTCGCCTCGCCGGCGCGAACGACCGGGTGGGCGACGAGCCAGCGCAGGAAGGGCAGGTTCGTCGTCACGCCGCCGACCTCGGTTTCGGCCAGCGCGTCGCCGAGCCGCGCGAGCGCCTCCCCCCGCGTGGGCCCGTGCGCGATCAGCTTCGCGATCATCGGGTCGTAGCCGGTCCCGATCTCGTCCCCCTCTTCGACGCCCGCGTCGACGCGGATGCCGGCGGGGAGCCGCAGCCGCTCGATCCTCCCCGCCTGCGGGAGAAAGCTGCGCGGATCCTCGGCGTACAGCCGCACCTCGACCGCGTGGCCTTGCAACAAACTGTTACTCGGCTCCAGCGGCTCGCCTGCGGCGATCCGGATCTGGTCACGAATCAGGTCGCGGCCCGTCACGAGCTCCGTGACCGGGTGCTCGACCTGGATGCGGCCGTTCAGCTCCAGGAACCAGAAGTCGCGGCCGTCGAGCATGAACTCGGCCGTTCCGGCGCTCACATAGCCGATCGCCTCGGCGAACGCGACCGCGGCCTCGCTCATCTCCTCCCGCAGCCCAGGATTGAGCGCCGTGTCGAGCGCGGGAGAGGGGCTTTCCTCGAGCACCTTCTGGTGGCGCCGCTGTACCGAGCAGTCGCGCTCGCCGAGCGCGACGACGGTCCCGTGCCGGTCGGCGAGGAGCTGGATCTCGACGTGGCGAGGCCGCTCGACGAAGCGCTCGCAGAAGACAGTGCCGTCGCCGAATGCTGCGGCCGCCTCGCGCGCCGCCGCGGCCAGCGCGTCCTCGAGCTCCTCCGGCCTGTGCACGACGCGCATCCCGCGCCCCCCGCCTCCGGCCGCAGCCTTGACCACGAGGGGGAACCCGATCTCGCTCGGATCGCCCGTAGGAACGACGGGAACGCCGGCGTCGGCGGCAATCCGCTTTGCCGCGAGCTTGTCGCCGCCGAGCCGGAGCGCCTCCGCCGGAGGCCCCACCCATGTCAGCCCGGCAGCCTCGACCGCCTCGGCGAAGTCGGCGTTCTCCGCCAGGAAGCCGTAGCCGGGGTGGATCGCGTCCGCGTTCGACTGCTTCGCCGCCCGGACCTGCTCGGCTGCGTCGAGATAGCTCTCGATCTCGACGGTCTCGGCCGCCGAGCGAGCGTGCAGCGAACCGCGATCGTCCGGCGCGCTGACGGCGACCGTCTCGATCCCGAGCTCGCGGCAGGTGCGGAAGATGCGCACGGCGATCTCACCGCGGTTCGCCACCAGGAGCTTCCGGATCGCCATCGTTGCGGATGCTATTCGTGGACGCTAGGCTGCCCCGCGCGATGCGGCGGCTGCTCCTCCTTCTGGCGCTCGTTCTCGTCCTGCCCGCGCAGGCGAACGCCGGGACCGTCTTTCTGATCGACGGCCGCGGCTGGGGCCACGGGGTCGGGATGAGCCAGTACGGCGCCCGTGGCTACGCGGAGTCGGGGTGGGGCTATCAGCGGATCCTGGCCCACTACTACCGCGGCACGCAGGCGAAGGTCGTGCCCGCTCGGCCGGTGCGGGTGCTCCTGCTCGACGGCAAGGCCGCGGTCACGATCGGCTCGACGAAGCCTTTCAAGGTGATCGACGCGCGCGGCAAGGTGCGGCGGTTCACGCCTCGCATGCTCGACCTGGCTGCGAAGAAGATCTCGGCCGCACGGCTGCCGCTGCGCTACGAGCCGGGCGCCGCGCCGCTCGAGCTGAACGGGAACGCTTATCGCGGGGCGCTGCTCGTGCACCGCAAGGGCGGCAGGCTCACGGTCGTGAACAAGCTGCGGCTCGACCGCTACCTGCGCGGCGTCGTCCCGTGGGAGATGCCTGACGACTGGCACTCCGAGGCGCTTCGCGCGCAAGCCGTCGTGGCCCGCTCGTATGCGCTCGCGACGCTCAAGCCGGGCAAGCTCTTCGACCTCTACGCGGACACGCGCAGCCAGGTCTATGGGGGCGTGCAGGCGGAGGAGGCGACGACGAACCTCGCGATCGGGTCGACCGCAGGCCGCGTCCTCATCTGGAACGGCCGCGTCGCCACGACCTTCTACCATTCCACCTCCGGCGGCCGGACTGTCTCGGTCGAGGAGGCGTGGCCGCGCGCGACGCCGGTGCCGTACCTGGTCTCCGCCGCCGATCCCTACGACCGGATCTCGAAGCACCACCGCTGGGGGCTCGTCCGCCTGTCGCCCGCGGAGGTGGGAAAGAGGCTCGGCATTCCCGCCGTGCGTGACGTCGTGGTCTCGCGGGGAGCGTCGGGCCGCGTCATCGACGTCAAGTTGACGGCCCGAGGCGGGACGCGCACCATGCTCTCGCAGGACTTCCGCCGCGCGCTCGACCTCCGCTCGACCTGGTTCACGGTTCGGGTGCTCCACCTCGAGCAGCCCGCCTCGCGATCGCTCGCCGCCGCCCGGAGGGGCGTCGTGCTGAAAGGCTTCGTGCGCGGCCTCGGGAAGGTGCGGCTCGAGCAGCAGGTGAACGGTGGCACGTGGAAGACCGTGAAGCGCATTCGCCTGCGCCCCGACGGCCGATTCACGGCGACAGTGGCGCCCAAGCGGACGACGAGCTACAGGCTGGCGACGCCGGGCGCCGCGGGCGGCGCGGTCACGCTTGAAGCGCGCTGACAACCTCCTAATACGCGTTTACACGACCCTCACGAGGTCGCGGCTACGGTGGCCCCATGAGGCGCCTGCTCCCACTCGTGGCCGCCGCCGTGGCCGTCCTCTCTGTGGTGGGCGCGGCGGCCGCCTCGCCGAACGTCCGCTACGGGATCCAGGACGATGCGTGGCTGCTCTACGGCGCCGGCACGCTCGAGAGCCGCGTGGACACATTGGACGGTCTCGGAGTCGAGATCGTCCGCTTCACGATCGACTGGTACAAGGTCGAAGCGCGGCGCGGCGCACACGATTGGAGTGCCGTCGATCCGGTCCTGCGCGCGTTGCAGGCGCGCGGCATTCGCGCCGTCGTCACCCTCAACGGCACGCCGCGGTGGGCTAACGGCGGCCGCTCGGCGAACTGGGCTCCGACGTCCGGATCGACGTTCGGCGCCTTCGCGGCGACGGCGGCCAAGCGCTATCCGTGGGTGAAAGACTGGCTGATCTGGAACGAGCCGAACCAGCGGCGCTGGCTGCGCCCGACGACGCCTGGGACGTACGTCTCCAAGCTGCTCAATCCGGCGTACGCGGCGATCCATCGCGTGAGCGGAGGCACCCGGGTGGGCGGCGGCGTGACTGCGCCGCGCGGCTCCCATGGGGGAGTGTCGCCCGTCGCCTGGGTTCGCGGCATGCGTGCAGCGAAAGCGCGCTTGGACGCGTACGCGCACCACCCGTATCCGCTCGACCGCTTCCAGTCGCCGTGGACGGGCGCGTGTGGGCACTGCGAGACGATCACGATGGCGTCGCTCGAGCGGCTCCTGCGCGAGGTCGCGCGGGCGTGGGGCCCCGCCAAGCGGATCTGGCTGACGGAGTACGGCTACCAGACGAATCCTCGCGACCGAGCGCTGGGCGTCTCCCCGGCGGTGCAGGCGCGGTACGTGGGCGAGGCCGCCTGGCGCACGTTCAAGGCGCGCAACGTCGACATGCTGATCCACTACCTCTATCGCGACGAGCCCGACGTCGCGCGCTGGCAGAGCGGGCTCGTCACCACCGGAGGGGCAGCGAAGCCGTCGCGGAACGCATTCATGGTCGCTGCGGCGCAGGCCTACCGGATCGGCCGCACGACCGCAGTGTGGGGCCATGTGCGGCCCGGGGAAGGACGCCAGTTCTACGTTCTCCAGCAGCTTCGTGGCGGGAGCTGGCACACGGTGAACGGCGCCTACCGCACGACGGCGCGAGGCTTCCTCTACCGGTACGTGCGGGCCGGCAAGGGCTCGAAGCTACGGCTGCTACACACCCCGACGCGCACCTACAGTCCCGTCCTGACCGTCCGTTAGCTCCAATCCGGGTCGCGGCGCTCGAGGAAGGCGCGCAGCCCTTCCTGGCCCTCGTCGCTCGTACGGCGCTCGGCGATCCGCCGCGCGGTCTCGGTCGCATCGGGCCGGTCGAGCACGAGCCGCTTCGCGTGCCGGGCCGCTCGAGGGCCGGCGCTGCGGAGCTCGGCGAGCACTCGCGCGACCGCGGCGTCGAGATCGTCCACGACCTCGTGCACGAGCCCGATCCGGAGCGCCGTGGTAGCGTCGAAACGCTCCCCGGTGACGAAGTAGCGCCGCGCCCAGCTCTGGCCGATCTTCGCGAGCGCGAACGGCGAGATCACGGCCGGGATGATCCCCAGCTTGACCTCGGAGAAGCCGAAAACCGCGGCCTCGTGCGCGATGACGATGTCCGCGCAGGCGACGAGCCCGGCGCCTCCGCCGAGCGCGTGGCCCTGCACGCGCGCGACGACGGGAGCGGGGCAGCGGTCGATCGCGTCGAGCATCCCGCGCAGGGCATTTGCGTCGGCGAGGTTAGCGTCGTAGTCCAGGTCGATCGAGTTGCGCATCCACTCGACGTCCGCGCCGGCGCAGAAGCTCGGCCCCTTGCCGGCGAGGAGCACCGCGCGCGCCTTGCCGACGTCGACGAACGCTTCCGACAGCTCTGCGATCAGCTCGGCGTCGAAGGCGTTCCGCGTCTCGGGTCGGGCGAGCGTGACCCGCAGCAGATCGCCGTCGCGTTCGATCTCGAGCGCCCCCATCGCGCCGGAGTCTAGAGTCGAAGCATGCTCCGAGGTGCCCTGGCCGCCGCGGTGACCCCGCTGGACGGCGACCGACTCGACGAGGACGCGTTCGTGCCGTACGTCGACTTCCTCGCCGGTCACGGGCTCGACGGGCTGCTCGCACTGGGGACGACGGGGGAAGGCCTGCTTTTCGCACCTGACGAGCGGCGGCGCACAGTCGAGCTGTTCGTGGCCGCTTCGGCGGGCCGGCTCCAGGTTGCGGCTCACTGCGGCGCTCAGACCACGGTCGACACCGTCGCGCTCGCGGCGCACGCGGCCACAGCCGGCGCCGCCGCCGTCGCCGTGATCGGGCCGCCGTACTTCCAACTCGACGACCGGGCGCTCCTCGAGCACTTCGTCGCCGCTGCCGCGGCCTGCGCTCCGCTGCCCTTCTACGTCTACGAGTTCGAGCGCGCGAGCGGGTACGCGGTCCCGATCCCCGTGCTGCTCGAGTTGCGAGAGCGCGCCTCCAACCTTGTTGGACTGAAGGTCTCGGACGCGCCGTTCGAGCGCTTCGAGCCGTACCTGATCGAAGGACTGGACATCTTCGTCGGTCCGGAAACGCTGATCTTCGACGGCATGCGCGCGGGCGCCGTCGGCGCCGTGTCGGCCCTGGGTTCGGCGTTCCCCGACCGCGTTGCGGCCGTCGTCCGCGAGCCGACGGAGGCCGGCGCCGTCGCGCTGGGAGAGCTGCGCGCGGCGGTCGAGCGCTTCCCGCGCCACGCCGCCCTGAAGTTCCTGCTCGGGCTGCGTGGCGTCCCGGTGCGCGAGGACGTGCGGCGCCCGCTCCGCCAGCTCTCGGACGGCGAGCGCGAGGAGCTGCGGGGATGGCTCGAGTCGTCGTAGCGGGCGCGGGGGCGATCGGCGCGTCGATCGCCTATCACCTGGCGCTTCGCGGGGCTGACGACGTCGTGCTCGCGGACGTAGGAGCGATTGCCAGCGGGGCGAGTGGCAAGGCGATGGGCGGCGTCCGCCAGCAGTTTGTGACGGAGGCGGAGGTTCGCCTCGTCCAGAGCAGCATCCCGCTCTTTCGCGAGCTCGGGCCGCCGCTCTTCGAGCAGGTCGGCTACCTCTTTCTCGCGACGACGGAGCCGGGTCTCGCCGCCCTCGAGCAGCGCCGGGCCGTCCAGGCGGCGCTCGGGGTGCCGGTCGAGGCCGTCGATCCCGGCTTCGTGGACGGCCTGCGCGTGGACGACGTCCTCGGCGCGACGATCTGCCGCGAGGACGGGATCGCCGATCCCGGCGAGGTGACGCGGGAGCTCGTGCGCCGCGCCGCCGCGCGGGGGGTCGAGGTCAAGGAGGGGTGCGACGCGCTGAACGTGGACGCGGACGTGCTCGTGCTCGCCTGCGGCGCCCGCTCCGCGGAGGTCGCGCGGGCGCGCGGGATCGAGCTGCCGGTCCGCCCGCTCGTGCGCCAGCTCGCGGAGGTCGGACCGGTTGCGGACATCCCGCTCGACCTGCCGATGACGATCGAGGAGAACGGGTTCCACTTCCGACGGGTGGGCGCGGACGGAGTGCGGATCGCGATGGGAGAGCTCGAGCTCCGGTGGGACGGACCGGACGCCGTTCGCGACGATCTCGTCGAAGAGTGGCGCGACCGGCTCGCCGCTCGCTATCCGCGAGCGGCCGGGGTGCCGGTCCGTCGGGCCTGGGCCGGCTTCTACGACATGACTCCCGACGCGCACCCGATCATCGGCCCGGTGGCCGATGGCGTCTACGCGGCCTGCGGCTTCTCGGGGCACGGCTTCATGCAGTCGCCCGCGGTGGGGGACGCGGTTGCGGCGGAGCTGCTCGGCGAGACGCCGCCGTTCGACCTGGCGCCGTACCGCCTCGACCGTTTCAAGGCCGGCGCAATCTTCCCCGAGACGCTCGTCCTCTAGGGTCCTATTCGAACGCGAGCCCGAGGTGGGAGAGCTCGGCGTCGAGGAACCGCCCCTCCACCGAGGCCTCGAGATCGAACTCCTCGGTCAAGTCGGGATCCTTCCCGATCAGCTCCCGCACTCCGCTCGGCAGCGGCTGGTCGGCCGCTTCGCGCGTCTCGAAGAGTGAAAAGACGCCCCAGCGCTCCCCGAGCGGATCCGAGATCCACGCGCTGAAGCGCAGCCCCTCGACCTCGGCGAACTCGTCCACCGATTCGTCGCGCAGGTAGCGCCGGAGCTCCTCGATCGTGGTGAGCGAGTCGGCGAGGTTCCAGAGGACGATGCGGACGATCAACGGTCACCGGGCAGCAGGGAAGCCACCCGGTGACCGTAGCCGTTCTCAGGGGGCGAAGCTGTCGATGAAGGTGCGCACCGACGGGATGTCGACCCGCTGCGCGTACGTCACGCCCGCGCAGTTCGAGTTCGTCCCACCGGAGGTGATCCCGATAATCGTGTCGCCGAGCAGCGTCGGCCCGCCCGAGTCGCCGAAGCAGACGCCACCCTTGTCCTGCGCCGGGTTCGCGGAAAGCTTGATGAAGCTGTCCGACTTCGAGCTCGAATCCTGGATCAGCTCCGAGGTCGCCCGGTACCGCTGCCTGACCTGGCCGGCGAAGTCCTTGGGAGGCACCCGAAGTCCGTACCCGACGGAGGTGACGCTCTGCCTCATCGGCAACTCCGCAACAGAGCCGAGCGCGGGCAACGTCGCGTACGGGGGAGGCATGTCCTCGTTCACCTTGACGATTGCAAGGTCGCCGGCGGACGAGCGGACAACCTCACCGGTGTAGACGACGGTCCGGTCGCGCCCGTTCTCCGCGAAGACGATCTCGACCGACGATCCCTGCGGGAAGCAGTGCCCGGCGGTGAGGAACCGGTGGGGCGAGATCCTGGTGCCGGAGCAAAGGCTGCCGGGCAGCGAGGCCATTCCGACGTAGGGGTGGGCGTTGCCGTCGGGCACGCCGTTCAGGATCGCCTGCGCCGGGCTGGCACCGAGCGCCAGCACGAGCGCACCGAGCAAGAGCAACTGTTTCATGGGTCCTCTCCGAGAGTTTGTCGCCGCTGCACACAGGATTTGTGCAAGGCCGCGGTTTGTCAACACTCGAAGGGGTGCTGGCTACATGCGGAAGATGCCGAACGTGCTTTCCGGAATCGGCGCGTTCAGCGCCGCCGAGATCCCGAGCGCGAGCACCCGCCGCGTGTCGCGGGGGTCGATGATCCCGTCGTCCCAGAGCCGAGCCGTCGAGTAATACGGATTGCCCTCGGCCTCGTAGGTCGCGCGGATCTCCTCCGGGTCGGCGTCGCCGACGATCGAGAGGACGGTCGCGGCCTGCTCGCCGCCCATCACGGAGATGCGCGCATTCGGCCACATCCAGAGCTGCCGCGGGCCGTAGGCGCGGCCGCACATGGCGTAGTTCCCGGCGCCGAACGAGCCGCCGGTGACGACCGTGAACTTCGGCACGTCCGCGCAGGCGACTGCGGTCACGAGCTTGGCGCCGTCGCGCGCGATCCCGCCCTCCTCGTACTCCTTGCCGACCATGAAGCCGGTGATGTTCTGGAGGAAGACGAGCGGGATCCTCCGCTTGCACGCGAGCTCGATGAAGTGCGCGCCCTTCTGCGCCGACTCGGCGAAAAGGACGCCCTTGTTCGCGAGGATCGCGACCGGGTACCCCTCGATCCGCGCGAAGCCGCAGACGAGCGTCTCGCCGTAGAGAGCCTTGAACTCGGCGAAGCGGCTCCCGTCCACGATCCGTGCGATCAGCTCGTGGGCGTCCATCTCGTGCTTGAAGTCCTCCGGGACGAGCCCGTAGAGGTCGCCGGGGTCGAGTGCGGGCGGCTCCGGCGGCGCGATGTCCCATGGGACTTCTTTGCGCCGATGCAGGTTGCGGACGATCTGGCGAGCGAGCGCGAGCGCGTGCTCGTCCGAGGTGGCGAAGTGATCGGCGACCCCGGAGCGGCGGGTGTGGACGTCCGCGCCGCCGAGCTCCTCGGCCGTCACGTCCTGGCCGGTGGCCGCCTTCACGAGCGGCGGCCCGCCGATGAAGATCGTCCCGGTGCCCTGCACGATCACGGTCTCGTCGCTCATCGCGGGCACGTAGGCGCCGCCGGCCGTGCAGGAGCCCATCACGACCGCGATCTGCGGGATCCCCTTTGCGGACATGCGCGCCTGGTTGTAGAAGATCCGGCCGAAGTGCTCGCGGTCGGGGAAGACCTCCGCCTGGAGCGGCAGGAACGCGCCGCCGGAATCGACCAGGTAGATGCACGGGAGGTGGTTCTGCTCGGCGACCTCCTGCGCGCGCAGGTGCTTCTTGACCGTGAGCGGGAAATAGGGGGCGCCCTTCACGGTCGCGTCGTTGGCCACGATCACGCACTCCTGCCCCTCGACGACGCCGATCCCCGTCACGATCCCGGCCGATGGCGCTGCGCCGTCGTACAGCTCCCAGGCGGCGAGCGCGTTCAGCTCGAGAAAGGCGGTTCCGGGGTCGACCAGCCGGTCGATCCGCTCGCGCGCGGTCAGCTTGCCCCGTGAGCGGTGTCGCTCGACCGATTGCTCGCCGCCTCCGCTCGAGACGAGGGCCGTTCGCTCCCGGAGCTCGGCCACGAGCGTCTCCATCCGCTCCGCGCGGCGCACGAACGCGTCGTCCCGCTCGACCTGCGTGGTGAGGAGAGCCACGGACTGAGCCTAACGAACCCTCCCGCCGGTGCCGATGAGGGCTTGATGCGGCGACCCGGCGTCAGTCGTCGCAGCGAGCCGATTGAGGTTCGAGGTCCCTTTCCCGGCCTT
>JBKJSM010000148.1:0-25424 GCA_046594445.1 Gaiellaceae bacterium
CGGCGCGCGGCGGAGCAGCGGCTTCGCGAGGCCGAAGCGGCACTCGAGGAGGCCGAGGTGCGGGCACGGGCGGCGCACCGAGACCTGGAGCGCGCGACGGCGGCAGTCGAGAAAGCCCGGCGGGCAGTGTGATCTCCCCCTGGCGCGTGCTCGCACTCGCGCTGGGCGCGCAGGTCGGGATTTCAGTGATCGACCAGGGCATTCCGACGCTCGCGGGCTTCCTCAAGCGCGACCTCGAGCTCTCCGCCGCGGGCGCGGGCTTCCTCGTCTCGGCCTACTTCTTCGGCAAGATCGCCGGGTCGTACGCCGCCGGAATCGCCGCCGACCGCCTCGGCGAACGGCGTGTGCTGGTGCTCGGCGGCTGCGCCGCCGCGGCGTTCGTCGCGCTCGCAGCCGCAGCAGGGCCGATTGCTCTTCTCTTCGCCTTCCTGCTGCTGGCGGGAGTGGCCGGCGCAGCCGGCACCCCCGCGGGCGGCCGCCTCGTCCTGGTCGTGTTTCCGGCCGAGCGGCGCGGGCTCGCGTTGGGGATCCGGCAGACGGGAGTCCCCCTCGGCGGGCTCGTCGCGGCCGCCGTGCTGCCCTCGATCGCCGCGACCGTGGGGTGGCGGTGGAGCTTCGTCGCCGCCGCTGCACTCGCGATCCTCGGGCTGCTCCCTCTCGCCTTCACGCGCATCGGGCGAGTCGCCGAGCCGCTGCTCGAGAACGTGGAGCGGCCGCGCGGGCAGCACCGGGACGTCTACCTCCTCACCCTGTGGGCCTGCCTGATCGTCAGCGGCCAGTACGCGCTGGTGGTCTTCCTCGCGCTCGACCTTCATGAGACCGCCTCCCTCTCCCTGGCGGCGGGCGCGCTCCTCGTCGCGCTCGCGAACGCGACGGGGATCGTCGGCCGCATCGCCTGGGGAGCGGCGAGCGACCGAGCGCTGGCGCGCGGGCGCAAGCCGCTCCTGCTGGTGCTGACCGCGGTCGGCCTCGCCGGGGTGTTGCTGCTGCTGCTCGTCCCACGGAACGCGCCGCTGCCGCTTCTCGCCCTCATGGCGGCGATAGCGGGCGTCAGCCTGATCGGCTATCAGGGGCTCTGGGTGACCATGCTCGCGGAAGCCGCAGGTACTCGCCAGGTGGGTGCGGCGATGGGCTTCGCGATCACCTTCGTCACGATCTCGATGGCGCTCAGCCCGCCGCTCTACGGGCTCGTCGCCGACGCGACCGGCAGCTACCGCGCGATCTGGGCGACACTCGCGGTCGTCGTCGCGCTGGCCTTCATCCCCGCAGCTCTAGTCCGCGAGTCGCCTCGCGGAACTTCGGAGTGGAGCTAGGCGGGCTCGAACCGCCGACCTCCTGATTGCGAACCAGGCGCTCTCCCAGCTGAGCTATAGCCCCTCAGCGGGGGATTGTAGCGAGCCGCTGGCCGTCGGGTGAAGCGATTCCAGGCGATCGATCCGCGCCATGTCGCGGAAGAGTCGCGGCCAGACGAGCGCCGCCACGATCGTCAGCGTGCCTCCGACGACGACGGCCGGGACGGCGCCCACGAGCGCGGCCGCCGCGCCCGACTCGAACGCGCCGAGCTCGTTCGACGCGCTGATGAACACCATCTCGACGGCGTTGACGCGGCCGCGGAGCGCGTCGGGCGTCGCGAGCGCCGTGATCATCGAGCGGATGTTCATGCTGATCATGTCCGCGAATCCGCCCACGGCCAGCGCAGCGAACGAGAGCGCGAACGAATGCGAGAGCCCGAACACGACCATACTGCCGCCGAACACGCCGACGACGATCAGGAGCTTCCGCCCCACCATCCCCCGCAAAGGCCGGCGGGTCAGCATCACGCCCGCGATCAGTGCGCCGGCCGCCGGGGCGCTTCGCAGGATGCCGAGGCCGACAGGACCGACCTCGAGGATGTCGCGCGCGAACAGCGGCAGCAGCGCAACCGCGCCCCCGAACAACACGGCCACGAGGTCGAGCGAGATCGCTCCGAGCAGCACCGGCGTCCGCCGGACGAAGCGGAGCCCGGCAAGCAGCGAGCCGAGCCGCGTGCCGACGATCTCCGCCGGCGCCTGCTCGACCGTCCGCCGCTTGATCGGAACGACGACCGCCGCCGAGAGAAGCATCAGGACGGCGGCGGTGCTGTAGACGACCTCGGCCCCGAGCGCGAAGAGCAGGCCGCCGATCGCCGGCCCGATCACGACCACAGCCTGGAAGACGGTCGAGCGCAAGGCGAGCGCGCTGGTGAGCAGCTCGAGCGGGACGAGGCTCGGCGCCATCGCGCGGATAGCCGGGTTGCCGAGCGCAGCCGAGCAGCCGCTGGCGAAGGAGAGCGCGAGGAACGGCCAGAGCGAGTCGGCGCCGGACATGCTGACGACGATCAGCAGCGCCGTGATCGCGGCGTCCACGAGGAGCGACCCGATGTAGATGAGCTTCCGCGAGAGCCGGTCGGCGATTGCGCCCGCGGGCAGCGCGAGCAAGAGCAGCGGTAGGAACTCGGCCAAGCCGACGAGGCCCAGGTGGAAAGGGTTGCGGGAGATGTCGTAGACCTGCCAGCCGACCGCCACAAACGTCATCTCTCGTCCGAACCCGTACAGGATCGACGAGCCGACGAGCCGCGTGTAGTCGCGTTCGCGCAGGACGGGTGGAAGCCGGCGCCTCATGGGACGCCCGAGGGTAATCCCTACGATGCGCCGGTGCGCGCAGTCGTGCTCGATGCTGATGGACAACCCAGGCTTGGCGAGGCGCCCGACCCGAACGGCGCGACGATGCGCGTCCTCGCGTGCGGCCTCTGCGGCTCGGACGTCGAGAAGATCGGGCGCGCACCGGCGGACACGGTGCTCGGGCACGAGGTGGTGGCACGGGGGGCCGACGGGACGCGCCTCGCGCTCGTCCACCACCGACCGTGCGGCGCCTGCGCCCTCTGCCTAGCGGGCCACGAGTCGACCTGCGAGCAGTTCGCGACGCCGACGATCCTGCCGGGTGGACTGGCCACAGAGGTCGCGACAACCGAGGGCGTCGCGCTTCCCGACGCGATCGACGACGCGACCGGCACCTACGTGGAGCCGCTCGCCTGCGTGCTCCGCGGGGCCGAGCGGGTCCCGTGCGGGCGGGTGCTCGTCGTCGGACAGGGCTTTGTCGGGCGGTTGTTCGCGGAGGTGCTGCGCCGCCGCGGCGACGACGTGTTCGCGATCGACGCGAATCCCGACCGCACCGGCCGCGCGCCCGGCGGGCCTGTCGACGCCGCCGTGCTGTGCGCGCCCGCCGCGCCTCTCGACGCAGTTCGAGCGGGAGGAACCGTGCTCGTCTTCGCGGGCGCCGGCCCGATCGACCTCAACGAGGTCTACCGCCGCGAGCTGACCCTGACGGGCTCGCGCTCGTCGACGCTGCGGCACATGGCCGAAGCCGCTGCGCTGCTGCCGCTGCTCGACGTGCCGGAGCCGACCGTCCTCCCGCTCGAGCGCTTCGCCGAAGGGCTCGAGCTCTACCGCTCCGGCCGGGCGCTGAAGGTCGTCTTCACGCCGTGAGGGCGCTGCGCTTCCACGGTTCGGGCGACGTCCGCCTCGAGGAGGTGCCGCGACCGGAACCCGGCCCGGGCGACGTGCTCGTCCAGGTCGAGGTCGCGCTGACCGACGGGACCGACCTGAAGACATTTCGCCGAGGCCACCCGCTGCTGCTCGGCGAGCTGCCGAGCCCGTTCGGGCACGAGTTTTGCGGCGTCGACGTCGCCACCGGCCGGCGCGTCGTCGCGGCCAACTCGGCTGCGAACGACGACCGTGCCGAGCCGATCGAGCTCTTGAACGGCGCCTACGCCGAGTACGTGCTCGTGCCGGAGCGGATCGCGAGCGTCAACCTCCTTCCGGTCCCGGCCGGGCTCGCCGCGGAAATCGCGGCGATGGTGGAGCCGCTCGCCTGCTGCCTGCGCGGCGTCGAGCGAGCCGAGGTCGAGCCCGGCGACCGGGTTGCGATCGTCGGCGCCGGGCCGATCGGCCTGATGCTCTGCGCCTGCGTGGCCGACGCGGGCGGGCGAGCGGAAGTCGTCGGAGGCCGCCCCGAGCGGCGCGAGCTCGTGCCGCTCTTCGGCGGCTCGCTCGCGGAGAGGGACGGCGCCGACGTCGTGATCGAGGCGGCCGGCACCGAGTCGGCCTGGCAGAGCGCGCTCGAGCTCGTCCGGCCCGGTGGCACGGTCCTCTACTTCGGCGGCCGCGAGCACGGCGCTCGACTCGAAGTCGACGCCTATCGCCTTCATTACGAGGAGTTGACGCTGCGCGGCGCCTTCCACCACGCACCGCGGCATGTGCGCGCGGCGCTCGCCTTCCTCGCGAGCGGCGCCTATCCGTGGCAGCGGCTCGTCACGCACCGCGTGGGGCTCGAGGGGGTCGGCGCGCTCCTCGCCGACCCCCCGCGCGACTACCTGAAGGCAGCCGTCGTTCCCTAAGCCGTCACCACGGTGACGAGGCCCGCGACGAACGCGATCCCGAGCGCGAGCGACCGGATGGCGCGGGCGGGGGCGCGGAGGCCGACGCTCGTGCCGATCGCGTTCGCCACGAGCACGCCCGGCAGCCACCAGACGAAGGCGCGCACGGCGCTGCCGCTGACGAGCCCGTCGGCGGCCAGTACTGCGAGCCCGATCGCGGCTGTGACGATGAAGTAGACCGAGAGGTCGGCGAAGACGCTCTCGGCCGCAAGGCGACGCCGGGCGAGCAGCAGCCCCGGCGGCACGCCGATCAGGGACGTCGTCGTCCCCAGCAGCCCGCCGGTGAAGCCGGCGAGAGCAGTCAGGCCTCGGATGGGCGGGCGCGGCGGATGCCGTTCGGCCCAGGCAAGCGCGGCCGCCGCGACCATGATGATCACGCCGGCGGCGAGCTTGACGGTGTTCTCGTCGACCGCCCCGAGCGTGCGCGATCCGATCCACAGCCCGGGCACTGCTCCGCCGACGAGAAGGGCGACACGACGCCGGTTAATCGCGTTCCGCAGCCGCACTGCGACCGATACGCGCGTCGCCAGGGAGATGAGCAGGTTCGCGGTGACAACGAACGGGAGCGAGAAGCCGCTGAGCAAAAGCAGCGGTGTCGCGACGAGCCCGAAGCCGAACCCGGACGTCCCGGCCAGCAAGGCAGCAGCTGCCGCCAGAAAGCCCCCGATAACCAACACGCCCGGAATCGCCTAAGCGAAGAGGGTGAGCTCGGGCTCGCGCTCGCCGCGCAGCACCGCCAGGTCGATCTCGACGCAGCGGATCCCTCGGGACTCCGCGAGCGTTACCGCCTGTGGCTTGAACGACTGCGCGGCGAGGATGCCGCGACAGCGCTGCTTCGCCGGGTCGGCGCGGATGAAGCCGAGATAGCGGGTCAGCTGCTCGACGGCGTCGATCGTCCCCACCCGCTTGATCTCGACCGCGACCCAGCCGTCGTCGTAGTCGCGGCACATCAGGTCGACCGGGCCGATCTCCGTCATCCACTCGCGGCGATCGAGCCGCAGCTCTTCCTCCAGGCACTCGGGACGCTCCGCCAGCGCTTCTTGCAGGTGCTTCTCGACGCCGTCCTTCTCGAGCCCGGCGACTTCGTCCATCGGCACGTCGAGGTCTGAGAGCACTTCGGCGATCCGGATCTCCAGCTTGTCCTCCGTCTTGCCGGCGCGCTTGCGCACGACGATCAGGCCGTCGGACTCCTCGATCACGGTCGGCGGCGTCATCCAGTTCAACGGCTTGAAGCCACCGCTGTCTGCATGGACGAGCACGGAGCCGTCCGACTTCAAGAGCAGCAGGCGCACAGCTTCCGGCAGGAAGGCGGTCAGGCGGCCGGTGTAGGAGACCTCGCAGCGGGCGACGAGCAGGCGCATCGCCGCAACCTACTGTCCCTTTCGGACAGGATCTGGCCTCCGACCGCCGAGACTAGGCGCTAACTAGGTCTGCGAAGCGATCGCCCGACCTGCGACTGAAGTAGTTCCCGTGGGTCTGTTTGATCGTTTCTAGCGAATCGGCTCCGACCAGCACGATCTCAACGTCGAGGTCACCCCGGTGTTCTCTCTCGAGTTCGGCATAGCGAGTCGTTGCCGCGACAACGTCGCCCTCGGAAAAGGCCTCATGGGAGACGAGCTCCTGCTTCTTGACGTCGAAGACGAGGAGGAAGTGAATCAGGGACACGTGTGACACAGTATCGCTCCTAGAAATATTCGCGTACTTGTGGCCATAGTGCGCGGAATTCGTCTTCGTATTCAAACGTTTCGGCACTTCCTACGGTTTCCCTTAGTTCGCGCCTTTCTGCGAGCAGCCACATGAAACGCCCGAGTACAGGCGGTCCACCGTCGTCCTTCACATGAGCCCCCAGCCGGCTGGCGATTCGATCGACCTCCTCGGCCCACGACTGCTGGCCGGGAGTCCGAAGCTGAATCTCGATGAGGCGCCCGTCTCGCTGCACGACCACGTGTACGGCGCGATAGCCAGTCGTCTTTGGCTCCCGAACATAATCTCTGAACCGGGCGACTTGCCAGTTGCGACGAACACGGCGAACAACCCCCTCTACCTCCGAGCGCCCCGGCAGAATCGCGCGACAGCCCCCAATGTCCTCCATCCGCGAATACTTCATCGCAGGGTAGCGCCCTAGCTTGTTGAGAATCGTCGGAGAGCGCTTGAGCCTCTGGCTTCACGATGACGGGAGCACCCTCGCTTCGAAGGAACGATCTCAGTCCCATCGCAGTTTTGCTGACAGGAACCTGAAAGCCCTCACGAAAAGACACAAAGAGGCCGGTCGCCGCGGTCAGCACCGGATCGGTGGCCACGAGTTCGTGAGAGAGCCCAAAGTCGAACCACCAATCCCGCAGCCGTTCACCGGCCAGGTCGATCTGCCGTCTTGATGCCGGCCAAGGAACGTCGGTCATGTTCACGAATCTAGCGCCAGCACACGAACGTCTTCGCGGATCGCGTCAGGCCCGGCGGATCAGGGTGACGCCGTCGCGGATCGTCAGCTGCGCCGCGACGACGCGGTCGTCGGCGGCGATCATGTCGTTGAGCGCGGCGATCGCTCGCGAGTCGTCGTCCGGCGGGTCGAGCACCTTGCCGCTCCAGAGCGTGTTGTCGATCGCGATCAGCCCGCGCTCGGACATCCGCGGCAGAACGGCCTCGTAATAGTTCGCGTAGTTCCCCTTGTCCGCGTCGATGAAGACGAGGTCGAACGTGCCCTCGATGTGCTCGATCGAGTGGAGCGCCGGGCCGAGATGAATCGTGATCTTGTCGGCGTGCGGGCTCTCCGAGACGTAGCGCTGCGCGACCTCGACGTGCCTCGGCTCGATGTCGCACGTGTGGATGTGCCCGCCTTCCGGGAGCGCGGCGGCCATCGAAAGGGTCGCGTACCCGGTGAACGTGCCGATCTCGAGCACGCGCTTCGCGCCAGTACCGAAGACGAGCAACTCGAGGAAGCGGCCCTCGACCGTCCCGGTCAGCATTCCCGGCGCGCTCATCGTCGCGCGCGTCTCCTCAGCGAGCCGCTGCATCAGCTCGGGCGGCTGCGTCGTGTGCGCCTCGGCGTACTCCTCGATCTTCTCGTCGACGAGGAAGCTCATCGCTCCACCCGGGAGCCGCCAATGATCGCTTCGCGCCCGTCCGCGAACCTGACCATCGCCTTTCCCTTGCCGTCGTAGTCGGGCGACCAGACGACGAGCGTCGCGTCTTCGCCGCCGACACGCACCTCCTCGTCGATCGACTCCGCCTCGCCCCGCCAGTAGGTGACGAAGGGATTCTCCTCCCACTCGCGCCCGATCGTCGTCTCCTCGGTGTGGCCGGGAAGGACGCGCACCTCCGGCGGCAGGACCATGAGGACGTCCATCACCGAGTGGCGGATCGGCGCCGCGTCGGGGCCGCCACCGACCGCGTCCTTGAAGAGGATGTCGGCGGTGAAGCACACCGTGTCGTTGACGAGGAACGCCAGATGGTCGTCCGCGTGGCCGGGAGTCTCGAGCGCCTGGATGCGCAGCCCGGCCACCTCGAGCGGGCCCTTGACGATCTCGACGCCGTAGCGCTCGACGAGCTCCGCGTCGCCGTCGACGTGATCGTGATGCGAATGTGTCGTCAGGAGGTGCGTGACCGTCAGCCCTTCTCGCTCGACGACGTCGTGCAACGGCTCGAGCGGCCCGCCGCTATCGACGAACACCGCAGTCCCACCCGGCTCGTCGGCCAGGAGATAGGTGTTCGAGAGCCACTGCGGATGCATGCTTCGCTCGATCAGCATGGCCACAGCCTATTTCTCGGCGCGCTTCTTCGCCGCCTTCAACCAGCTCCGGCGCGTCAGTCCGCTGAACGGGCGCACCAGGAGCCAGTAAGCGGCGAAACGCCGCCGCGCAGCAGCGTCGGTGAGGTAGATGCGGGTCTCGGTCGCGAGGCGCGCCCCGCCGCGTTCCGGTGAGACTTGCATGTCGAAGGCCATCTTCGCGTGACGGGGCTCGTCGAACGCCGCGAAGTCGTCTACCTCGCGCCGCCCGCCGGTGATCCGCCACGGCTGCCCGACAAGCACGATCGTGTTTTCGCCCGCCAGCTGGAAACCGCTCGACCGCATTGCGTTCCAGAGAGGTCCGCCCGCCGGCGTCCCGAGCCCACGCAGTTTGAAGAGCACGTGGACGAGCGGAAGCTCGGCGAGCGTGACCGTCAGCGCAGCTTCCAGCGCCTGCTCCGGGGTCGCCGCGACATGAACCGAGTGGCGCTCGCGATGGTGGAACTCCGGCAGCACGTTGGCGACGCTCATCCACTGCATCGTCGCAGAGGGGAGAATCTCGCGGATGCGCATCGCCCTTGCCCTCCTCGTCCTGATCGCCGCCGCACCCGCTCACGCGCAGGCAGCGGTCGGACTCGTCTCGGAGGACGGCGTTCGCACGCCAATCGAGCTCCCTGGCGAGCCCGGGCTGCTCACCTCGGACTCGACGCGGATCGCCGGGCTCGTCACGCCCGAGGACGTCGAAGCCGAGCGAACACGCGTCGTCACGCACGACGATCCGGCGGAGGCGCTGCGCACGCTCGAGCGCCGGATCGAGTGGAACGACCGCTGGCGCCTGCCGCTGACGATCGCTCTCGCCTCGCTCCTGATCGCCCTCGCGCTCCTCCGGCCGCCGCTCGCGTTGCGTGCGCTGCTCGTCGCGCTCGCCGCCAACCTCTGGCTCGACCCCGTGATCGCACTCGCCGCCGGCGTCGCCTCGGTCGCGCTCCCGCTCGGCCTCGCGTGCGCAGCGATCCTGACGGCGTATCTCGTTTCCATGGGGCTCGACGCCGAGGCCGTGGGCCTCTCCCCCTTCGGCCCGTCCCAGGTCGGCCGCTTCTACGGCGTCAACAACCTGCTCGAGACGATGCTGCTCGTGCCGTCGCTCGTCGGCGCGGCTCTGCTCGGCCGCGCCGGCGTCGCGGTCGCAGCCCTCGCCTTCGTCACGATCGGCGGCAACCGCTTCGGCGCCGACGGCGGCGGGCTGGTCGTGCTCGCGGTCGCCTACCTCGTGCTCGTGCTGCGCCTGCAGCGCAGACGGCCGACCTTGCGGCTCGGGGCCGCCGTGATCGCGGGAGCGCTCGCACTGGCGCTCCTCGTGCTCGCGATCGACGCCGCCACAGGCGGCTCGAGCCACGTCACGGCGGCGGCCGGAGACGGTCCCGCCGCGCTTCTGGGCGACGTCGCCGACCGGATCGAACGGTCGGTCGAGCGGACGGCCGGCAGCATCGGGGCGACGGCCGTCGTGCTCGGGTCGCTCGCGGTCTTGCTCGCGCTCGCGCGCTACGCAAGACGGGAGCCCATGCTGGTTGCGTTCCTCGCCGCGCTGGGCGCTTCGCTCGTCGTGAACGACACGCCGGCCGACGTGCTCGGAATGGGCGCGGCGATCGCATGTGCGCTTACCCGCGACCCGGTCCTGCGCGGCTCGCTAAAGTCACACAGGATGCGCCGCGCAGCCCCGTTCATCGTCGTCCTCGCCCTCGCAATCGGCCTCGCCGGTTGCGGCGGCGGCGAGGAGGCTGCGCCGCTGCCCGAGACGGTCGAGGGCACGGTTCCGCAGGCCACGACGACGAGCGAAGCGCCGGCGTCGACGCTCGAGGGCGACGCCGCCGCGGGCGAGAGCATCTATTCCTCTGCCGGCTGCGGCGGCTGCCACACGATGGAGGCGGCCGGCTCCTCCGGTAGCATCGGCCCCAACCTCGACGACTCGAAGCCCGACCTGGCGCTGGCGTACGACCGCGTCAAGAACGGTCGCGGTGCGATGCCGGCGTTCGAGGATCAGCTGAGCGAGCAGCAGATCGCCGACGTCTCCGAGTACGTCGTCAGCAACACCTCCGGCTGATCCTCCCAACCGGCTTCCCGTCCCAGCTTGCCGCGATCGCGTGCGACCTCGACCGCACGCTGATCGCCAAGGACGGCGTTCTCCGCCCGCGCACGATCGCTGCGATCGGCGCCGCCCGGGCCGCGGGGATCCACGTTCTGATCGCGACCGGCCGGATGTTCCGCTCGGCGCTGCCGTACGCCCGGGCCGCCGGGATCGCCGATCCGCTCGTCTGCTACCAGGGGGCGGCGGTGGTCGATCCCGCGAGCGGCGAGTGGCTGCTGCACGAGCCGATCCCGCTGGAGCTCGCGAGAGAGGCGATCGCCGCGGTGCAGGAGGAAGGGTTCGGGCTCAACTGCTACGTCGACGACCAGCTGTACGTCTCCGAGCTGACCGACCACGCCCGCTCGTACGCGGACTTCCAGAGCCTGACGATCACGGAAGTCGGCGACCTGCTCGGCTGGCTGGAGGAGCCCCCGACGAAGCTCGTGGTCGTCGCCGACCCGCTCGCGCTTGACGAGTTGCGGCCGCGCGTGGCCGCCCGCTTTGGCGACCGGCTCTTCATCGCCAAGTCGCTGCCGCACTTCCTCGAGTTCGCGAGCCCTCGGGTCTCGAAGGGCTCGGGACTCGCTTTCGTCGCCGAGCATCTCGGCTTCACGGCGGCTGAGACGATCGCCTTCGGCGACGGCGAGAATGACCTGGAGCTGATCGAGTGGGCCGGGTACGGCGTCAGCGTCGAGAACGGCGACGAACTGCTGAAGGCCCGTGCCGACTGGGTCTGCCCCGGCCCGGCCGAGGAGGGCGTTGCCGCCGTGATCGAGGCCTACTTAGACTCCCAGCGATGATCGACCTGAAAGCCGCCCGCAACGACCCGGACACCTACCGGGCCGCGCTGGCGCGGAAGGGCGCCGGCGAGGCGTTCGACGCCGTGCTCGAAGCGGACGAGCGCTGGCGGGCGCTCGTGCCGCGGATCGACGAGCTGCGCGGGCGGACGAAGGTGAAGGGCAAGCCCTCGGAGGAGCAACTCGCCGAGCTCCAGCAGGTGAAGGAGGAGCTCAAGGCCGCGGAGGAAGAGCTCGCAGCCGCCGAGGGAGCGCGCGACGAGCTGGCGCTTCGGATTCCGAACCCGCCGCATCCGGACATTCCGAACGGCTCGACCGAGGACGACGTGCTGGAGCTGCGCCGCGTCGGTGAGCCCAGGGCCGACGGCGACGCGCGCGAGCACACCGAGATCGGCCGCTTCGAGATGGAGCGCGCCGCGAGGATGTCGGGCGCCCGCTTCGGCTACTGGGTCGGAGACACAGCGCGACTCGCGCTTGCGCTCTACCGCTTCGCGCTCGACCGCCTGGCCGAGAAGGGCTTCGTCACCGTCCTTCCGCCCGTGCTCGTCCGCGAAGAGGCGCTGATCGGAACGGGAGCGTTCCCCTCGGACGAGGCGAACGTCTACGAGCTCGGCGCCGACGGCCTCTACCTGGCCGGTACGGCCGAGATCCCGCTCGCAAGCCTCCACGCGGGCGAGATCCTCGCGGCCGGGGAGCTGCCACTCCGTTACGTCGCGTTCTCCCCCTGCTTCCGGCGCGAGGCGGGCGCGGCGGGCCGCGACACCCGCGGGATGATCCGCGTGCACCAGTTCAACAAGGTCGAGCAGTTCTCGTTCACGCGGCCCGAGGACTCGTGGGACGAGCACGAGTTCCTGCTCGCGAACACCGAGGAGCTCGTCAGCGCGCTCGGCCTCCCGTACCGCGTCGTCGTCCTCCCGGCCGGCGACATCTCCAGCGCCGCGGCCAAGACCTACGACGTCGAGGTCTGGTTCCCGAGCCAGGAGCGCTACCGCGAGACCGCGTCGATCTCGAACACGACCGACTTCCAGGCGCGGCGGCTCGGCATCCGCCAGCGCGGCGAGCGCGGCCTCGAGCCGGTGCACACGCTGAACGGGACCGCGGTCGTCGACCGGATGGCGCTCGCGATCCTGGAGAACTTCCAAGGCGAGGTGCCGGACGCGCTGCTCCCCTACGGCGCCCCCGAGCGCGTCACTCCCTAAGCGTTACCCTGCGCTCGCGGCGGGGTGCCGGAGCGGTCGAACGGGGCGGTCTTGAAAACCGTTGGGCGCGAAAGCGTCTCCTGGGTTCGAATCCCAGCCCCGCCGCTCGTTTAAGCCAAACGTGGGCTGTACCGGAAACGAAAGGGGCGGCCCGTAGGCCGCCCCGTACCCGTCCTGTACCCCGGATTGGTTAGACGGCGTTTGCCTCCTCCATCGTTCTGCTGAGGGCGCTCGCCAGCGTGGCGGCTTCACCGCCGACCTCGATGCAGTACCGCATCCATCCTGGATGTACGACAAGCTCAGCACCATCTATGTGGCCTAGCCATACATGACGAATCGCCGGATCTAAGTCGGAGGGCATCGTTTGGACAAGCGGCTCAACGTTCACGAGGGCGGAGAGCGCCTGGACCTTCACAGGTGTGGACTGGCAGGACATCTTGATCCGCGCCCTAAAGGCCGGCCAGGCGAACCGGGCGGTTTAGCAGACGTTCACAGCTCGGCGGTTCTTCTCCCTGGCCCCGGCAACCATCTCGCGCACCGCCCGAGGATTCTTCACTCCGAATTGCGCGCGCAGTGTCGTCGCGAGACGAGCGAGAGAGCCGCATTCGGCCTGTCGTTCATCGAACACGCCGCCTAGATGCACAGCTTCGTGGGAGAGCGTATGAGCGGCAACGCCAACGTCATAGCGCGAGACAGTCTTACCGCGCAGCCACTTTTCCAGCGCGATGCAATCGTACTGCTGGAGCTTCGGGGCGTTCGATCCGCGCGTGGTGAACGCTCGGATGGTCGTCGGTCTAACGTCCGCTCCGAACGCAGCCTCGACAGCGGCTTCCCACGCAGGCCATGACGTTGCGCAGTAGACGACCGCTTGCGAGTTCCCGCTGATCGCCTGCATCCGAGGGGTCAGCCGCGCCGACTCACGGAACCCCTCAGGCGCAGCCGAGCTCGCCGCAATCCCCACAGGAACGACGGCGAGAGCTGCGAGCAGGACTGAAAGCCGGAGTTTCACGTCACCCGTCAGTGTAGGACCGGGAACGCCATCGGTCCAGCCCCGGCTTACCGGACGATCGCTAGCAGCGCGAGCGCCACGGTCACGCCGACTGCGATGAGCCAGAGCATCCGGGCGGGCGTCCGTCGCTGGCGCCTGCGTTTTCGTCCTGGCTCTAGATACCGCACGACCATGAGAACGCTATGCGTGGCCTCATGGGTGCGGGCCTGGTAGTGCTCAGGCTCGCTCGTGGGGTGAGGGAACGAAGAGACCGCCCCGCCTCCACCGATGGCGCAGAACGTGAGCGGCCTCTTCGGAACCCTCGTGGGGCTGCGGCACCCCACGAAGGCTCTTTCCCTCTCTTCACAGATCGGTGGCGGCTTCGTGGCTCGACATCCCTCGTTCGGGCGTGAATGAACGGTAGGCGCGACTACCCGACCCGCCGAAATTCGGCTAGACAACAGCACGAAGGATGTTGTTGAATCGGAGCAGTTCCGTACTAAAACAAAGGGGAGGGGAAACACAATGCTGGTGAGGTTCCGCATGACGCGGAAGCGTCTAGGGTTGATGGTCGGCGGTGCCGCCCTCGTAGTGTCCGGCGTCGCCTTCGCGGTGACGACGAACGCGTTCACAGACGCGAACGGGGTCTACCACGGCTGCGTCGGTACAAATAGCGGTGTCCTGCGCGTCCTCGCGCCCGGCCAGACGTGCCGGAGTAACGAGACCGCGATCGACTGGAACCAGGTTGGCCCAAAGGGCGAAAAGGGCGATGTCGGCGCAACGGGCGCGACCGGAGCGACCGGAGCGACCGGCGCGACTGGCCAAGGTCTCCCTGGCGTCAAGGGTGACACAGGGGCACAGGGAGAGAAGGGCGAGAAGGGCGACCCGGGCGTCAAGGGCGATCAGGGTGACCCCGGCGTGTCCGGCCGTGAAATCGCGCGTGCGACGAACTCGGTTGGCGGCGCGAGCTACGGCGATGCGACCGCCTACTGCGGCCCGGGGAAGATTGTCGTTGGCGGCGGTGTGGACGGCCACGCCAACGACGTGCGCCTCAGCGCGCCCGGAGTCCGCGGCCAGTATTCCGGCTGGCTCGACCCGAACGGTGAGGGCTGGTACGGCGTCATCTACAACGGCGACCTCGTCGGAAGCACGATCGACGTGTACGCGATCTGCGTCGACGCATAAGCCGAACGATCTGAACTCGATCCGCCTAACAGCGGAGAACTCGGGTGGGAGTCCCACCGTGGACTCCCACCCGAGAAGGAACCGGGCCGGGAAGCTCCCTAGTCGCGACCGGCTTCGAACTCCTTTCGCGCGCACTCCGGGCAGTAGGTCACGACCAACTCGTCGACGGTGAGGAGCGCCCGCCTGCTGCCCCCTCCCAGCCCCGCCGTTTCGATTCGCCCGCGACCGGCAAGGAGTTGTCCAGTGTCGGCGTCCACGCTCAACCGGCCGTACTGGCTCGAGTCCGCGGGCGTTGCCTATCCGCCGCTCGCGGGGGACCTCGATGTGGACGTCGCCGTGATCGGGGCGGGGATCACCGGCGTCACAGCTGCGCTCCTCCTGAAGCAGTCCGGGAAGACCGTTGCGCTCCTCGAGCAGAGCGCGATCGGCCACGGCGCGACCGGGTACACGACCGCGAAGCTGACGGTCGGGCACAGCTTGATCTACGCCGACCTGATCGACTCGTTCGACGTCGAGACCGCCCGCTTGTACGCGCGGTCGAATCAGCAGGCGATCCAGCGGATCGACGGGCTCGTGCGGGAGCACGGGATCGACTGTGACTTCGAGCGCGCGAGCAACTTCGTCTACACCGAGGCCGCGGAGAAGGTCGAGGAGATCGAGAGTGAGGCGAAAGCCGCGCGCTCGGCGGGCATCGCAGCGGAGCTGACGACCGAGACCGACCTCCCGTACCCCGTTCTCGCCGCCGTCCGGGTAGACGACCAGGCGCAGTTCCACCCCTGGAAGTTCATCTCTGCGCTCGCACGCCTGGTCGACGGCGACGGCAGTCACGTCTTTGAGTTGACCCGGGCGACGAACGTCCGCAGCGGCGATCCCTGCGAGGTCGAGACGGCGAGAGGGAACGTCCGCGCGAAACACGTGGTCGTCGCCACGCAGCTGCCCTTCCTCGACCGCGGCCTCTTCTTTGCGAAGGCGCATCCGATGAAGTCCTACGCCGTCGCGGCCGAGGTCGCGGAGGCGCCGCGCGGGATGTACATCAGCATCGAGCAGCCGACGCGGTCGGTCCGGTCGACCCCAGGCCCCGACGGGCGCCGCGTCCTCATCGTCGGCGGCGAGGGCCACAAGCCCGGTGCCGACCCCGACACACACGCGCGCTACGCCAAGCTCGAGCGGTTCATGCACGACCGCTTCGACGGCGCCGAGGCGGCCTATCACTGGTCGACCCACGACTACATGCCGGCCGACAAGCTTCCCTACATCGGCCGCCTGCGCCGCGGCGACGAGCGGATCCTGACGGCGACCGGCTACGCCAAGTGGGGCCTGACGAAGGGGGTGCTGGCGGCCGAGATCCTGACCGACGCAATCCTCGGGCGGCCAAACGAGTGGGCCGGGCTCTACGACGCGAAGCGGCTCGACCTTCGGCGCTCGGTGCGCAAGCTCGCGTCAGAGAACGGAGAGGTCGGCCTGCGCTTCTTCCGCGACCGCGTCCGGAGGCGGGACGGACGCGAGGAGATCGAGCGCCTCGGGCCGGGCGAGGGAACGGTCGCCCGGGTCGGCGCGAAGCAGTACGCGGTCTACCGCGACGACGACGGCCGCTTGCACACCCTCTCGGCGCGCTGCACCCACCTGGGCTGCATCGTCGGCTGGAGCCCGGCCGACCGGGCGTGGGAGTGCCCCTGCCACGGATCGCGCTTCGCCGCCGACGGCACCGTCGTGCAGGGGCCCGCGACCGCAGACCTGCCGCCGCAGGCCCTGCCGGGAGGAGACGCTTAGGCTTCGAGGCGTGGAGCGAGCGCCTGTTCCACAACATCGTGCACGGGCTCTTCGGGGTCGCCGGCTTCGCGCTGGCCGCGACGGCGAGCGGGGCGCGCACATTCCTGCTCGGCGGGGGCGGTGTCTACCTCCTTCTCGCCGCGGTTCAGGCGGTCGGCGCCGGGGACTGGGTGCCGCTGGTGGGCGCAGACATCTGGCTGCACCTCGCCCTCGGGCTCGGGATGATCGGCCTTGGTGTTGCGCTGACGCGCCGTTCCGCTTTATAGGTTTAAAACTTTACGAATCCCCCATCAGAGTGGTGCTACTTTACGCGGCACCTGCCGAGGAAGAAGCAGCGCAGGTTTCCCGTCTGGAAGGGATCTACGTTCTTATGCTCATGCGATTTCGCCTTGCCGCCATCCTCACCGTCCTCGCCGCCGCCGCGGTCCCTGCGAGTGCGTCCGCGTCCGAGATCATCGATCGCAACGCCAGCAACGTCGAGCTGAAGGTCGCAAGCAACGGGCAGGCGCTCGTCAGCTACAAGGCGCGAGGCAAGCAGTGGAACGTGCTCGTCTGGGGCGCGATCAACGCGATCCAACCGACGACCGCGAAGGCGCAGGTCAAGTTCAAGCTCGACTACTCGGGCGGCTACGGCACCTACAAGCGCGACGTCTGGACGACGCTCAAGAGCGCCTGCCGCCCCTACGACGGGCCCGAGTTGGAGTGGTTCGTGGCGGGCTGCAAGGCATCGGACGGCTCCTACTGGGCGCTCCAGTCATGGCAGCGGATGCTCCCGAACTACGGACTCCCCGCGTCCGCCGAGGCCTCCGTCTGGGAGCTACGGCTCTCGCACTGGAGCGGCCCGCTTCCCGAGCTGACCGTGAACCTGAACTGGGCCTACAAGAAGTTCCACCACATCTTCGGCTCCTTCACGTACCTCGGCAAGCCCGTCCACGGGTTCAAGTCGACGTCGGCCGGCGTCCCGCTCGACACCTTCGGCCGCAACCTCTACCTCGATACGTTCGACTCCGCATACGGCAAGGGCTGGAAGCGCGAGAACAGCTTCCTGATGCACAAGAACAGCGGGAAGTTCTGCTACGGCTTCTACACCCACGGCACCCGCCCCGAGGGCAACGGGACGCGCTATCGCGCGACGATCATCGGCCCCGGCGTGACGCCCGACATCTACTGGGAAGCGGACGCGCTTACCGAATACGACAAGGCGTTCGACCTCGAGCAGCACGCGGCGCAGAAGGAATTCCTCGCCGACGACCCGCTCTGCAAGGCCGTCTGACCGGCTGACCGTAAGATCGGGCCGTGGCGAGCCGCAACGATCTCCGCGCGGTGATGCAGCGCCACCCGGCCGGGGTCTGCGTCGTCACCGTCGATCGTGACGGTGAGCAACTCGGACTGACCGTGGCCTCGCTCGTCTCACTGGCGCTCGAGCCTCCGCTCGTCGGCGTGTCGATCGCGCGTCAGACGGCGCTGCACGAGCTCCTCCGCGCCGCCGGCGGCTTCGCCGTCTCGATCCTCGGCGCCGAACAGCACTCGCTGGCGCAGCATTTCTCCCGCGGCGTGCCGCCGATTGCCATGTGGCAGGGAATTGACATCCGCGAGAGCCCGCGCGGCCCCTTGCTCGACGGGGCGCTCGGATGGCTCGAGTGCGAGCTCGCGGACGAGCACGACGCCGGCGACCACACGCTCTTCACCGGCCGGGTGGAGCGCGCCTCGCCGGGCGCCGACGGGCCGCCGCTCCTCCGCCTCGGCGGCGAGTACCACCCCGCATGATCGAGGCCGTCGTCTTCGACATGGACGGCGTCATCGTCGACTCCGAGCAGGTCTGGGACGACGTGCGCGAGCAGCTCGCCCGCGAGCGCGGCGGCCGCTGGCACGCCGGCGCGCAGGCGACGATGATGGGCATGAGCTCGCCCGAGTGGTCTGCGTACATGCACGAGGAGATCGGGCTCGCCGAGTCGCCGGAGGAGATCAACGACGAGGTCGTGCGGCGGATGCTCGAGCGCTACAGCGAGGAGTTGCCGCTGATCGACGGGGCCGTCGAGGCGGTGCAGCGGCTCGCACGGAACTTCAGGCTGGCCGTGGCTTCGTCCTCGAACCGGCCGCTGATCGAACGGGTGCTGGAGACGGCCGGGATCGCGTCCCTGTTCGAGGTCGTCGTCTCCTCGGAGGAGGTCGCCCGCGGCAAGCCCGCGCCGGACGTCTACCTGGAGGCGACACGCCGCCTGAGCGTCGAGTCGGCTCACTGCGCCGCGATCGAGGACTCCGCCAATGGAATTCGCGCAGCACACGCGGCCGAGATGCGCGTGATCGCGCTACCCAACGCGCACTACCCGCCCTCGGCCGATGCGCTGGCGCTCGCGGACGCGATCGTCTCCTCCCCGCGCGAGCTGACCGTAGAGCTACTGCACGCGGCCTAGCAGCACGCAGCCGTTGTGGCCGCCCAGGCCCATCGCGTTCGAGAGCGCCACGTCGAGCTCCACCTCCCGCGCCACGTTCGGAACGTAGTCGAGGTCGCACTCCGGATCGGGATGCTCGTAGTTGATCGTCGGCGGAAGCAGCTGATGGTGGAGCGCGAGCGCGCACATCATCGACTCGACCGCGCCGGCGGCGCCGAAGCAATGGCCCGTGACGGACTTCGTCGACGAGACGGCCAGCTCGTAGGCGTGGTCGCCGAAGACCTGCTTGATCGCGCGCGTCTCGGCCGCGTCGCCGAGCGGCGTCGAGGTCCCGTGCGCGTTGACGTAGCCGACCCGCTCGGGCTCGACCCCGGAGCGCTCCAGGGCGGCGCGCATCATCTCCGCAACGCCAATCGACTCCGGGTCTGGCTGCGCCAGGTGATGGGCGTCGTTGGAGGCGCCGTAGCCGAGCACCTCGGCGTAGATCGTCGCGCCGCGCGCCTTCGCCGCCTCGAGCTCCTCGAGCACGAGGATGCACGCGCCCTCGCCCATCACGAAACCGGCGCGGGTCGCGTCGAAGGGGCGCGACGCCCTCGTCGGATCCACATCCTCGGCGACCAAGCCCCGCATCGCGCAAAACCCGGCCAGGATCAGCGGGTGGATGCACGACTCCGTGCCGCCGGCGAGCACGATGTCGGCAGCGTCGCGGCGAATCAGCTCCGCCCCCTCGCCGACCGCGTGCGAGCCGGTCGCGCACGCCGATACGGGCGCGTAGTTCGGGCCGCGAAGCCCAAGCGAGATCGCGATCTGGCCGCTGGCCGTGTCGACGAGCACGCTGGGGATGAAGAAGGGCGAGACACGGTCCGCGCCTCGCTCGCGGAAGACATCCTGCTGCTCGACGATCCCCGGCAAGCCGCCGATCGCGGAGCCGACGACGATCCCGGCGCGCGCAGGGTCGAAGTCGTCGACGCCCGCGTCCCGCCAGGCCTCCTGGGCGGCGCCGAGCGCGAGCAGCACGTTCCGCTCCATCCGGCGCGCCTCTTTGGGTGGGGCGACCGACGCCGGGTCGAAGCCCTTGACTTCGCCCGCGATCCGCACCGGAAACTTGCTCGCGTCGAACGCTTCGATGAAGCCGATCCCGCTCTCGCCGGCGACCGCCGCGCGCCACGTCGAGGGGGCGTCGAGGCCGATCGGGGTGATCGCCCCCAGCCCCGTGACGGCTACACGTCTCATCCGCCGATCTTAGTTAGCGAATTGCGAGCGCCGGGGAGAGGAAGCCATGACGACCGTCGCGGAACCCGGCGCCTCGACACGCACCGCCCGGCCGAGGTTGATCTTCTTCACGTTGCAGCAGTCGGGCCAGTGCCGCCGCGTCGAGGGTTTCCTCGCCCAGGTGCTGCAGCGGCGCCGAAACCACGGCACCTTCCGCCTGCACATCGTTGACGGACACGAGCATCCCGACCTCGTGGAGCGCTTCCGCGTCGACACCTTCCCCACGCTCGTCGTCGTCGAGGACCGCAGCGAGCGAGCGCGGCTTGAGCGGCCTCGCGGCTGCCGCGAGATCGAGCGCGCGCTCGCCCCCTGGCTCAAGTAACTAGACGGTGACGCCCTCCTCGCGGAGCGACAGCTCGGCGAAGAGGTCCCACTGCTCGTCCAGCTTGCGGGCCATCGCCTCCTCCTCCGCGCGGTTCAGACGGGCCACCTCCGCGGTCTCCTCGTCGCCGGCCCGCGTCGCGATCCGCTCCAGGAGCTGGTAGGCGGCGATCTCCATGTGCTCGGTCGCATAGCCGTCGCGGGCGTTCCGGCCGGCCTTTTCGCTGCGAACCATGTCGAGCGGGAGCTTTGCGAGCGCGCCCAAGATCCCTGTCGCCTCGCGCACGATCGACGGCGAGGCTCCGTGTGCGTCCAGCCGCCGCCGCAGGCGCTGCGAGTGCTGCTCGGTCTCGAGCTGGTGGTGCTCGAGCAGGTCGAGCACGCCCGGATCGTCCGTCGTCTCGATCATCCCGTTGAGCATCCGCTTGACGTTCTCCTCCATCGAGATCGCCTCGTCGATGTGCTTTACGAGCTGACCGTCGATCGTGTCCATGCTTCCCCCTTTGCCGGCCTGAGCCGGAACTGTCCGTATTCGCGCCCCCGGAAGAGGGCGCGTCCATTCCATCCGTCCTGCGAAGGCTCGAGGACGTCGACGAAAGCGTTCAGGGGCCCCCGGTAGCGCAGCTCGCGCCCGGCGACGACAAAGGAAACCCCCGGCAGCGATCCGAGTGCGGTCTCGCCGCGCGCGCCGGAGATCCGCTTGCGTACGCCATGGAGGGGCGGCAGGAAGCCACCCATTCGCTCCACGTTCCAGACCCCGTCCAGCTCCGTCACTTCCTGGTTAGCCTTCCTCGACGTGCCCGGAGCAAACGTTCCCTTCCCGCCGATGGAGGCGGAGCTCGTTCGCGAGCTGCCCGCAGGCGAGGGCTGGCAATACGAGCCGAAGTGGGACGGCTTTCGCGGCGTGGTCGAGAACGACGGCGGCGAGCTCGCGCTGTGGTCGCGCAACGAGCGGCCGCTGCTGCGCTACTTCCCCGAGCTACGCGCGCTCGGCGAGCTGCTCCCGCCCCACTCCGCCCTCGACGGCGAGATCGTCATCGCGCGCGACGGCGTACTCGACTTCGACGCGATGCAGATGCGACTCCATCCTGCGGAGAGCCGCGTCAAGAGGCTCTCGGCCGAGATTCCCGCGATCTTCATCGCCTTCGACCTCCTGCTGTGGGACGGCAAGCCGGTGCACGAGCTGCCGCTGGAGCAGCGGCGCGCCGAGCTGCTGAAGCGGGGCAAGGGCTTCTGGATCTCCCCGGCGACGACGAAGCTCGACGCGGCCACCGCCTGGCTCGACCGCTTCGAGGCGGCCGGGCTGGACGGCGTGATCGCGAAGCGCCTCGGCCTCCCCTACATGCCCGGCTCGCGCGAGGCGGTCGTGAAGGTGAAGGAGCACAAGACCGCCGACTGCGTCGTGGTCGGCGTGCGCTGGAAGCAGCGACCGGAGAAGCTCGCAACGCTCCTGCTCGGCCTCCACCGCGAGGACGGCGAGATCGACTACGTCGGCTCGGCCGCGATCGGCGCGCGCAACCACGACGAGATCGCCGCGCTCGTGCTGCCACTCCTCGACGAGACGAACGAGCGGCGCTTCTCGGAACCGAATCGGTGGGGCACCGGCGAGCTGGAGGAGACGCCATTGCGGCCGGAGCTCGTGGCCGAGGTGCGCTACGACAAGGTGCAGGGCAACCGCTTCCGCCACGGCACGAAGCTGATTCGCTTCCGCCCCGACAAGGACGCGGCGCAGTGCACGTGGCGCGAGGTGAGGCCACCGCGGCTCGCCGACGACCCCACCGTCGAGTCTCTTCTAGAATCGGGCACATGAGCGGTTATACGAAGAAGAACCTCAAGGAAGACGTCGAGAACGCCGCGCCGAAGTTCGGGATGCCCGACGAGCTCGAGGCCCGGTTCGCCCGCCGCGAGCTCGAAGGTGAGAGCCTCGGCCTCAGCCACATGACGCTCGCTCCGAACTTCCGCATTCCGTTCGGACACACGCATACGCAGCAGGAGGAGATCTACGTTCTCCTCTCCGGCGGTGCCCGGATCAAGCTCGACGACGAGATCGTCGAGCTGAAGCCGCTGGACGCCGTTCGCATCGGCAAGGGGACGATGCGCAACGTCGAGGCAGGTCCCGAGGGCGCCGAGTACCTCGCCTTCGGCGCCGGGGACGACCCTCGGGACGCCGAGATGTCGCCCGGCTGGTGGACCGACTAACTCGCTCGACCCGGGAGAAGATCAGGGTCGGACAAGGGTGATGCCCGATACCGCCGCGGCGCGGTGGAGTCCACGGTGTGAGCATCATCAAATGGAGGCTCACATGTCCGAAACGATCGACACCACCACAACGCTCGACGAGGCGCCTGCCCGGCGGCTCGTCCGCAGCGACGACGGCCGCTGGCTCGCGGGGGTCTGCGCCGGGCTCGGCCGCTACTTCGACGTCAACCCGCTCGTCTACCGGATCGCGTTTGCAGCACTCGCGCTCGCCGGCGGCACGGGCTTGCTCCTCTACGCGGCGGCATGGCTCGTGATGCCGAGCGAGAGCAGCGAGGACTCGATCGCGGTCGAGGCGCTGCGCGACCACCGCGATCGCCCCTGGCTCCTGCTCGGCGTCGGCCTGCTGTCATTCGGTGCGATCCTCGCGCTCTCCGAGGCGGACTTCTGGCCCGGCACCGGCAACATCTGGCTCGCCGCATTCCTCGGCGGCGCGGCGATCATCTGGTGGCACGTCGGCCGCCGCGACCGTCCTCGCAGTGACCCCGCCGCGACCGCAGCTGCGCCTGCCGCACCGACGCAGCCGAAGCGGCCCTCGCTCTCTGCCCCCGTTCTCGGCGTTCTGCTGGCCGCCGCGGGCGTGCTCGGCCTGCTCGCCGTGCTCGACGTGTACGAGGCCGATGTCGCCGTCGCGCTCGCGGCGGGCGTCGCGATCGTCGGTACGGCCGTGGCCGTGGGCGCGACGACCGGCAAGCGGGTCGGCGGCCTCGTCGTGCTCGGGCTCGTACTGCTCGCCGGGTTCGGCGTCGCCGCGGCCACGCCGGTCTCGTTCTCGTCTGGCGTCGGGGAAAAGCTCGAGCGCCCGCTCGTCGTGTCGGACTTGGAGGACACCTACGAGCTCGGCCTCGGCGAGCTCGCCGTCGACCTGTCCGAGGTCCAGTTGGCGGGCGGTATCACGGAGCTCGACATCAAGCTCGGGATCGGCGAGATCATCCTCACGGTGCCAGAGGGTGTCGCGCTCGAGATCGACGCTCGTGCCGGCATCGGCGAAGTCGACGTCCTCGGCGCTCGCGACGAGGGTGCGGGCGCCGACGAGCGGCTGACCGTTGCCGGCGCGGCGACGAACGCCCCCGTGTTGAAGCTCGACGCCAACGTCGGGCTCGGCAGCATCCAGGTGCGCCGGGGTTGACGTCCGCCCCGTATCGCCTTCCGGCGCTCCCGCGCCTTCGGCGCGCAGACGACGAGCGCGCCGTCGCCGGGGTCTGCGCAGGCATCGGCAAGAGCCTCGGCGTCGACCCGACGCTGCCGCGCCTGACGTTCGCCCTGCTCGCGTTCGCAGGTGGCGCCGGCATCGTCGCCTACGGCGGCGCCTGGCTCGCGGTCGCCTCGGAGCAGGGGCAGCCGCCGTCGGCGCGACGGCGGCTGCTCGGTCTGATCGCGCTTGCCCTCGCCGGGGCGATCGCCCTACGGGGATTCGGCTTCGCCGACTCGTTGATCTGGCCGGCGGCACTTTGCGGGGCGGGCGTCCTGCTCGCCCGCGGCCGGAGCGGCGCGCCGTTCGTCGCCGGCCTCTCGCTCGTGGCGGTCGGGCTCTTCGTCTTCGTCGACCAGAACGCCACCGCGTCTGGACGCGATGCCGCCTTCGAGTCGAGTGCGGTCGCGGTTGCGCTCCTGCTCGTGCTCGGTCCGTGGGCGTGGCGCCTCGCAGCCGAGCGCGACGCGGAGCGCACGGGGCGTATCCGCCAGCAGGAACGCGCCGAGATGGCTGCACGGGTGCACGACTCGGTGCTGCAGACGCTTGCACTCGTGCAGCGGGAGGCGGGCGACCCCCGCCGCGTGGCGACGCTCGCGCGGCGTCAGGAGCGAGAGCTGCGCGCCTGGCTCTACCCCAGCCCCCGCGTCGCGGGCGCGGGGTTGGCTTCGGCGATCGAGGACGCGGCGGCGGAGGTCGAGGAGTTGCACGGTGTGCCGGTGGAGCTCGTCCGCACTGGAGATGCACCGCTCGACGAGCGCGTCGAGGCGCTCGTGCTCGCCGCGCGCGAGGCGATGGCGAACGCTGCGCGACACTCGGGCGCTGACGAGGTCTCGACGTTCGTCGACGCCGGCGACGAGGAGATCGCCGTCTACGTGCGCGACCGCGGCTCCGGCTTCGACCCAGACGCCATACCTCCCGGCGCGCACGGAATCGCGGAATCGATCCGCGGACGCATGGAGCGCGCGGGCGGCACAGCCCAGCTCGTCTCCTCGCCCGACGGTGGCACCGAAGTCGAGCTCCGCCTCGCGAGGCAGTCGTGAAGCGCCGCGTCGTGCTCGTCGACGACCATGACCTGTTCCGCGCGGGCGTGCGCAGCGAGCTCGGCGAGGTCGTCGACATCGTCGGCGAGGCCTGCTCGGTCGCCGACGCGGTGCCGCTGATCAGGGAGCTCGACCCCGACGTGGTCCTGCTCGACGTCCATCTGCCCGACGGCGGCGGCCACGCGGTAATCGCGCAGGTGGCTCCCGAGCGGCCGGGCGTCCGCTTCCTGGCGCTCTCCGTCTCGGACGCGGCCGCGGACGTGATCGACGTGATCCGCGCCGGGGCCCGGGGATACGTGACGAAGTCGATCTCCGGCGCCGACCTGATCGACGCGGTGCAACGGACGGCCGACGGTGACGCCGTCTTCTCGCCACGCCTCGCGGGCTTCGTCCTCGACGCGTTCAGGTCCGGCGAGGCGGCGATCGATCCGGAGCTCGACACGCTCACGGCCCGCGAGCGCGAGGTGCTGCAGCTGATCGCGCGCGGCTACCGCTACAAGGAGATCGCCGCCCGGCTTCATCTCTCCGTCAAGACGGTCGAAACCCATGTCTCGGCCGTGCTGCGCAAGCTGCAGCTCTCGAACCGCCACGAGCTGACGCGCTGGGCGGCGGAGCGCCGGCTGATCTAAGAGGACTTGGGCTTCTTCGCCCGCGACGGCTGCACGCGCTTCGGCTCGCCCGGCATCTTCGGGAACTGGGGCGGGTA
>JBKJSM010000150.1:0-23131 GCA_046594445.1 Gaiellaceae bacterium
GCTCGCCGGGATCACCGCCGGGCTCCTGTTCAACCCGATGACCGGGGCCCAGACCCGCCAGTGGTTGATGGAGAAGGTCACCGGCGAGAGCTCGGACGACTACACGTACACACCGCCGTCGGGGAATTCGGACACCCCGGACTCGTAGCGGCCGGGCGCGCAGCGCCCCTTTAGGGATCTTGCGCGGCTGAGGATCCGCTCCGGCGGATCCTCAGCCCTGCGCGGAAATAGGAGCGACGAGCGCCCGCTCGAGCGAGCCAGGATCGAGGCCGCTCGCGCTCGAGATGTCGGTCGAAGCCAGCAGGAAGGCCGCCGCCTTGGGAGCGGTCGCAGTCGACGGGACTGGAGGCGCCCAACCCAGGCCGACGGCGAAGCTCACATCCTGGACGCGGCGCCAGGCGGACAGATAGTCGACCGGATTGACGGCGCCCCCCACGTAGCCGAGCGGAAGCAGGCCGACGGGGTGGATCTCGAAGTGGACATGGAACGGGGTGCCCTGCGCGTCGCCGCTGTTTCCGTTGAACCCGATCACCTGTCCGGCCTTCACCTCGGCGCCCTCGCGGGCCGCCAGCGTGTAGGCGGCGAGGTGCGCGTAATAGAACTGATTGCCCTGCCGATCGCGCAGCCAAAGCCGCCAGCCGCCGATCTTGTTCCAACCGACGGAGAACAGGGTGCCGTCCGCGACGGCAAGGACGGGCGCTCCGAGCGCCGCGAAGATATCCGTTCCCTGATGGCGACCGGTCGTCGCACGAGGGGCGCCCCAGGTGTCCGAGTAGGACGAGTTGCCGTAGATGGGAAACACGTACCCGTTCGGCGATAGCGGTGCCGAGATGTTCTCGGGGGGAGTCGTGAAGAGCGGACCTCCCAGTCCTGGGACGACGCGTGGCTCGGCCGGAGCGGGCGGCGGCTGCTTGAGCGGGCCGGAGTCCGGCGCGGGCTTGCGCTTTGGCGGGGTTCTTTCGGCAGGAGCGGCCGGCGACACGACCACTGCGGTCGAAGCCGCCGCCTCCGCGTGCCCGACAAGGATCTCCGTTCCGGCCGGTAGACCGGCGTGGTCGGTCGTGAGCACGACCCGCAGAGCGGTCACGGAGGCCCGCGCGTTACGGATGCCCGCCGCCACCGGCGACTCGACGACCTGCTCGAGCGTGACCGCGTACCCCCAGTCGGCGAGCGGGAAGCGCCGGTTCGGGACGGCCTCGACGGCGGCGCCGAGCAGAACGAGCTTGGTGACCCGCGAGCCGGCCGCGTCGGAGCCATTCGCGGAGACCTTGGCGCGTCCCGCGACGCTCTCGGCGGTGATCTCGCCGTTCAGGAGCGAGACGGCGAGCACGTCTGTGACGGCGTGCGCCGACACCGCCCCGGCCTCCCGGGCAGAGACGCTCGAGGAAAGAGCCCCGGTCTGCGCAGACGCCCCGTCCGCCGGATAGGCGAATCCGTCCGCGGCGCCGGTCAGGGCCGAGCCGGGCACAACGGCCTCCGCCGCGACGCCGCCGGGCTGCCCCGGCACGACGACAGTGATCCCGTAGGCGCGCGCCGAGACGACGGCGGCCTGCGGGGTGCTGGCGCTCGAGCCGGCGGCTGCGAGAACGCCCGCCAGAAAGAGGAGTGAGATCAGCCTGAAAGCCATGGCCGCCATTATCCGAATATCACGGGACGGTACGGGGATACGCTCTACTTGAGAATGAGAATCACTTTCATGTAGATTCGGGTGGTGGACTCCGTTCCGACTCTTCCGTCCGGCGTCCGAGCGACCGCTCAGCGACGCGCGGTGGCGCAGGCCGTCGCCGAGTCAGCCGGGAGCTTCACGGTCGCCGATCTGCACGAGCGCGCCCGCCGGCTCGAGCCGCGGCTGGGGCTCGCCACCACCTACCGGACGGTCGAGTTGCTCAGGGCCAACGGAACGGTGCACCCGCTCCTCGGCGAAGGACGGCCGGCGTACGTCCGCTGCCGGCCGGAGCACCACCATCACCTCGTCTGCACGAGTTGCGGCGGCGTCGAGGAGACCGAGCTCTGCGCCGCACCCTCGGAAAGGGAGCTACGCCGCCGGCACGGCTTCAGCCCCGCTGCGCACGAACTGGACATCTACGGCACCTGCAGGCGCTGCGCGTGAGCTGGCTCGCGATCCCCCTGGCGGGCGTGACCGTCCTCTCGACCCTGGGGGGAGGGCTGGCCGCGCTGCGGATGGCGCGCGACCTGACGACTGCGATCGCGCTGACGGGCGGCGTGGTCGTCGCGGTGGCGCTCTTCCACGTCCTGCCGGAGGCGATCGAGGCGGTCGACGACCCGCAACGCGTCGGCCTCCTCGTCGGCGGCGGCTTCGTCTTCTTCTTCCTGGCCGAGCGCGCGCTCGTCCTTCACCACCGGGACGACGCCGACCAGATTCACGCGCACGGCCAGGTGGGAGCGCTCGGCGCGGCCGGCCTCTCGCTGCACAGCTTCATCGACGGGCTCGGGATCGGGCTCGCCTTCGGCCTCTCGACCGAGACGGGCCTGCTCGTCTTCTTCGCCGTCGTCGCCCACGACTTCGCCGACGGGCTGAACACGGTCGGCTTCATCCTCCGCCAGACCGGTGACCGGGCGCGCGCGATTCGCTGGCTGGCGATCGACGCGGCCGCCCCGCTCGCGGGCGCGATCGTCGGCTCGGTGCTCTCGATCTCCGAGCAAAACCTCGGCGCGCTGCTCGCGGTCTACGTCGGCTTCTTCCTCTTCATGGGCGCCACCGACCTGCTCCCGCACGCACACCAGCATCCCTCCGGGCGCCGCGTTCTCCTGACGCTCGCGGGCTTCCTGGCGATCCTCGCGATCAGCCTCGCCGCCGGCCGCTAGCCGAACCTGCGTACCCGCCACCGCAGCGAGGCCGTTTTTACCGTGCCATGCCTCTCCGCCTTCTGCTCGTTGTCGTGCTCGCGCTCGCGAACCTCGGCGTCTTCGCCGTCGCGGAAGCCGCGTCGAGCGGCGAGCGTGCGACGTTCGGGCAGACGGAGCCGCTCTTCTCCAGCCAGTGGGCGCTACGCGCCGTCGGCCTGCCGGACACCTCGTCGGCGGCGGGGCCCGGGACGGTCGTCGCAGTGCTGGACACCGGTGTCTCTCCGGCCCACCCCGAGCTCGCAGGGCGCGTCCTGCCCGGGATCGATCTCGTGGACGGCGACGCCGACGCCGACGACGAGAACGGCCACGGAACTGCCGTCGCCTCGATGATCGCCGCCGACGGCGCGAACGGCGTCGGCATCGCCGGCGCGTGCTGGAACTGCCTGATCCTTCCGGTCCGCGTGCTCTCGAGTGGCGGCGCGGCTCCGTGGGCGCGCGTTGCGGCCGGCCTCGTCTGGGCGGTCGACCACGGCGCCCGCGTGGTCAACATCTCGATCGCGGGCACCGGCGAGTCGGCGGAGCTGCGCGCAGCGGTCGCGTACGCCGCCGCCCGCGACGTGCTCGTGGTCGCGTCCGCCGGCAACAACGGCGACGAGCGGCCGCAGTTCCCCGCAGCCCTCGACGGAGTCGTCGGCGTCGCCGCCGCCGATGCAGCCGGGAAGCTCTACGACTGGTCGTCGCGCGGAGGGTGGGTCGACCTGGCCGTGCCGGGCTGCTCGCCGCTGCCGATGATCTTCGGCACCTACGCCTGGGCGTGCGGCACCTCGTTCGCCGCGCCGCTGGCCGCCGGAGTGGCGGCTCTCGCGCGCGGCGCGGATCCGGCGGCGTCGGCCGTCACGATCGCCGGCCGCCTTCCCTCGCTCCTGCCCTCGTCGCCGGCCGCGACCGCGCGGATCCGAGTTGCCGGAGAGGCACACCCCGGCGTCACACTCAGGGCGAGCGCAGTCGGCATCGCCGGCGCCCGCAACCTCGGCGAGCGGATGCGGTGGTTCCGGTGCGCCGCAGACGCGTCGGCGCACGCGTGCGTGCCGGTCTCGGAGGGAGCCGCCTACCGCGTCCGCGCCTCGGACACGGGCTCGACGCTCGTCGCGCGCGTCGTCACGGAGCCGTTCGGCGGGCTGTGGCTCGCCGCCACGGCCCGGCTCGCCGTCAGCTAGCCCTCGGGCTCGTCGAGTTGCTTGCGCGCGAACTCGCGGAAGCGGGTGCGCGCATCCTCGTCGGGCCCGAGCGGCTCGTCGTCCCCGTACCGCGGGTCGGCCGCGATCTCCTCCGCGACCGCACGGACCTCGGCGGCGACTGCGGCGCGGTGCGCAGGCTCCCGCAGGAGCAGCTCGATCCACGATTCGGAGCCGTCGTAGGGCGGCACGTCGTTGTCGACGAGGAGCTCCCCGAGCTTCACGCCGACACGGATGTACGCGAACGTACGAAACGCGAGAATGCGTCGAGGCGAGCCGATGAGGCGCTCGATCTCGGGATCGTCGGCCTGGATCTGCGCGACGATGCTGCCGATCGGCTCGTCGACGAGCGGGAGCCAGATCTCCTCGTGCTCCGTCATGGTTTAGAAGGATACGGGGCGGGACGACGCGACCGCCATGCAAGTTGCGCGGCGACCCCGAGCAGCAGGACCGCAAACAACCGTCGCAGGGTCACCTCCGGGAGCTCGGTGGCGATCTGCACGCCCGCAGCGACACCGAGTATCGACGTGACTCCGAGAACGAGCGCCGTCCGCCAGCGGACGTTGCCGTAGTGCCTCTGGCGCCAGGTGCCGGCGGCGACGGTCGGCAGGATCGCGAGCAGCGACGTAGCCTCCGCGTCGAGCTGCGAGAGCCCGAGCCAGAGGAGCGTGGGCACGAAGAGGATGCCGCCGCCGACGCCGAAGAAGCCGGCCAGCAGCCCGGCCGTGACGCCGAGCAGGACCGCGAGCGCGACTGTCGTCGCGCTCATGAGACGAGCATCCAGACAGCGATGCCGGCCAGCAGCGCAGCAAAGGCGAGCGAGAGCGCCCGACCCGAGACTCGCTGCTGCACAAAGGTGCCGCCGACCGCGCCCGCAGCCGCGGGCAGCCCGACGAGCGCCGCATGCGCGACGTCGACGTGGCCTTCGATGGCATAGAAGATCGTGCCGGCGAGCGCAGTGATCCCGATCGCCGCGAGCGACGTCCCCGTCGCCACCTTGCCGTCGAAGCCGACGAGCACGATCAGCAGCGGCACGATCACGATTCCGCCGCCGACGCCGAAAAGGGCGCTGAAGAGGCCTGCGACCAAGCCGATGGCGACAAGCCTCACGCTCGTATCCTATGGCCGTGGACGGCAGCGACTCCCTGCTCGCGCGTCTCGCCGAGGCCCCGGAGCTCACGGCGCTGCTCCTCGACGTCGACGGCGTGCTCGCACCGATCGTCGACGTCCCCCACGAGGCCGTCGTGCCGGAGCAGACTCGCGCCGAGCTCCGGCGGCTGCACGCCCGCTACGCGCTCGTCGCTTGCATCAGCGGCCGGTCGGGAGCGGACGCGCGCCGGATCGTCGGCATCGACGAGCTCGTCTACGTGGGTGAGCACGGGCTCGAGCTCGAGCCGGAAGCGGCCGCGTGGAGCGAGCGGCTGCACGGCTTCGCCGCCACCGTCGACTGGGAGGACATCGAGCGCAAGCCGCTCACGATCACCTTCCACTACCGCCGCGCCGAGGACGAGGGAGAGGCGCTGAAGATGTTGGAGGCGGTGGCGGCGCGCGCGCACCACGAGGGCTTCGTGCCCCGCTTCGGACGGAAGGTGCTCGAGTTGCGGCCTCCGGTGGGCGCGCACAAGGGCACGGCGGTTGCACACCTGCTCGGCGAGCGCGGCCTCGAGCGTGCACTGTACGCCGGCGACGACACGACCGACCTGGACGCCTTCAACGCGCTCCAAGGACTCGAGCTCGGGGTCCGCGTCGCGGTCGCCTCGCCCGAGGGGCCGGAGGCTCTGCGGCAGGCGGCAGACATCGTGGTCGGCAACCCCGAAGAGCTGCGCGAGCTTCTGCGCCGGCTCTAGACCGCCTCCCGCCTGAGCACGTCCCAGGCGAGCAGTACGTCCTCTTCGGTCGTACGCGCGTTGCCGACCGCGAGCCGCAGCACGTGGCGGCCGTTCAGCCTCGTGTGCGAGAGAAAGACCTCGCCCGTCGCGTTGACGCGCTCGAGCAGGGCCGCATTGTCATCGTCTGACGCGTCGCGCCGAAAGCAGACGAGCGAGAACGGGCGCGGCGCGACCACCTCCCAGCCCGGCTCGTCGCGCACCCAGCCCTCGAAGAGCTCCGCGAGCCGGATCGCCTCCCGGATCCGCTCTTGCAGCCCCTCCCGCCCGTAGCAACGGAGGACGGCCCAGAGCTTCAGCGCGCGGAAGCGGCGGCCGAGCACCGGGCTGTACTCCGACAGGCTCGCCACCTCCTCGCTGACGCGCAGGTACTCGGGGACGAGGCTGAACGCAGCGCGGAGGTCTTCGGGCCGGCGCGTCCAAAGCGTCGAGCAGTCCATCGGGGTCAGCAGCCACTTGTGCGGGTTGACGACGATCGAGTCGGCCCGCTCCCAGCCCGCGAAGTGATGGCGCAGCTCGGGGCAGACCGCCGCGGAGCCCGCGTAGGCCGCGTCGACGTGCAGCCAGACGCCGGCGGCCGTCGCAGCATCCGCGACGGCGCCGACGGGATCGATCGAGCTGGTCGACGTCGTGCCGATGGTGGCGACAATCGCGCAGGCACCGTCGAGGTCGAGCGCGTCCGCGCGCATGCGGAACGCGTCGTCGACGGGGACGAGCCGTGGCTCCAGCTCGAGCAGGCGGCAGGCCTTCTCGACCGAGGAGTGCGCGTGCTCGGAGCAGAGGACGACGCGCGCGCCGGGCTTCGCCTGCCGGGCGGCCGTGAGCGCGACCATCGTCGCCGTCGAGGCGGTGTCCTCGATGTGACCGTGCAACCCGTCCGGCAGGCCGAGCAGCTGCGCGAGCCAGTCCAGCGTCAGCTCCTCCAGCTCCTGCAGCGCCGGTGAGGTGCGCCACAGGATCCCGACCTGGTTCAGGCCGGCGCTCAGGAGCTCGGCGAGGATCCCCGGCTCGGAGCCGGTGTTCGCGAAGTACGCGAAAAAGCGCGGACTCTGCCAGTGCGTGATCCCCGGCAGCAGCACCTCGTCGAGGTCGCGCAGCACGTTCGCGAACGGTTCCGGCCGCTCCGGCGGCGAGGCGGGCAGGCGCGCGCGCAGCTCGCCCGGCTCGACCTGCGCGAGCACCGGCAGCTCGCGCACGCGCTCGAGGTAGGAGGCGACCCAGTCGACCGCCGCGGCGCCGTCCTCGCGAAAGCTCACTTCTTCAGCTTCTCGACTTTGGCCCACGGCAGCGTGTTCAGGATCTGCTCCTTTGTCAGCCAGGCGCGCCGTGCCTGAGCGACGCCCAGCTCGACATAGCGAAGCGCCTTCGGCGAGTGCCCGTCGCTCGAGATCACGAGCGTCACTCCGGCCTCGCCGGCGAGCCGCGCGTTGGCGTCACGCAGGTCGAGCCGGTCGGGCTGCGAGTTGATCTCGAGGAAGGTGCCCGTGGCGATCGCCGCCTCGACGACCTTCTCGACAGCGATCGTGGACGGATTGCGGACGCCGATCCGGCGACTCGTCAGGTGGCCGATGCAGTCGACGTGCGGGCTCTCCATCGCCTGCAGGACGCGCTCGGTCGGGTCCTTGTCGAAGCTCGTGTGCACCGAGGCCATCACCCAGTCGAGCGGCGCCAGCAGATCATCCGTGACGTCGAGCTCGCCGCTCGCGCGGATGTTGACCTCGATCCCCTTCAGGATCCGAAACGGCGCCAGCCGCTCGTTCAGCGCGTCGATCTCCTCCCACTGCTGTCGCAGCCTCCCGTCGCGCAAGCGCTGGGCGTGGTCGCACATGGCGAGGTACTCGTGCCCGATCGCCTGGGCGGCGAGCGCCATCTCCTCGATCGAGGCCTTCCCGTCCGACCAGGTGGAATGGGAGTGAAGGTCGCCCTTCAGGTCGCTGCGCTCGACGAGCCGCGGGAGCTTCCCCTTCCGCGCCGCCTCGAGCTCGCCGCCGTTCTCGCGCAGCTCCGGCGGAATGTATGCGTAGCCGAGGTGGGCGTAGAGCTCCTCCTCGTCCGCGGCTTTGAGCTCCTCGCCCGTCTCGGTGTTCGTGACCGAGTACTCCGACACCGAGTAGCCGCGGCGCACGGCGTCCTCACGCAGCGCAACGTTGTGTTCCTTCGAACCGGTGAAGTGCTGGAGCAGGTTGCCGTAGCTCTCGGGCGGCACGACGCGAAGGTCGAGTCGCAGGCCGTCGTTCAAGATCACCGTCGCCTTGGTCGGGCCCTTCGCCACCACGCTGGCGACGTTCGCCCGGCCCGTGAAGTGCTCGATCAGCGCCGGCGGGTCGGTCGAGGTCGCGATCACATCGAGGTCACGGAAGGTCTCGCGCCGGCGGCGCGCCGAGCCCGCCTCGGAGACTTTCTCGGCCGCGGGGTGCGCGCGCAGCTCCTCGACGAGCTCGAGCAGGACCGGCAGGCCGTCCCCGAGGAGGCGCCGCGACTCGCGCGCGTCCTTCGGCTCCTCCGCGAGCGCTCTCAGGATCTTCTCCTCGGACTTGGCGCCCAGGCCGGTCAGCGCACGCAACCGCTCCTGCTCCGCGGCCGCCTTCAGCTCGGCGAGCGTCGTCACGTTCAGCTCCTTCCAGATCCGGCGCGCGGTCTTCGGGCCGAGCCCGGGCAGGCGCATGAACTTGACGACCTCCTCGGGAACGAGCGCTTTGCGCTTGGTCAGCGCCGCCATCTCGCCGGTCTCGACGACCTGGATGATCTTCTCCTCGATCGTCTTGCCGATCCCGGCCAGGCTCTTGGCCTTCCCCTCGAGCGCGAGCTGCGCGACGGGACCGCCGGTCTCGCGGATGCGCGTCGCCGCACGACGGTAGGCGAGCACGCGAAAGGAGTCCTCGCCCTCGAGCTCGCTCAGGTCGGCGAGCAGCTCCAGCTGGTCGGCCAGCTCGTCGTTCCTCGGCAAGGGCGTGGTCACTGACAGCGATGATAGGCGCGTGCGTGCCTACATCTGCCTGCCCACCTACAACGAGCGCGAGAACCTCGAGCCGATGCTGCGCGCGCTCGGCGACGTGCTCGGCCCGGACGATCGCGTGCTCGTAATCGACGACAACTCTCCCGACGGAACGGGTGAGCTGGCCGACCGCCTCGCCCGCGAGCTCGGGTTCGTCGATGTGCTGCACCGGCCGCGCAAGGAAGGGCTCGGTCCGGCGTACCTGGCGGGGTTCCGTCGCGCGCTCGAGGCGGGCGCGGAGCTCGTCGTCGAGATCGACTGCGACTTCTCGCACGACCCGAAGGACGTACCACGCCTGGTCGAGGCGACGGCGGACGCCGATCTCGTGCTCGGATCCCGATACGTGCCGGGGGGTAGCGTCGCCAACTGGGGGCCGATCCGGCGCGCGATCTCCTCCGGCGGCTCGCTCTATGCCCGGATCGTCCTCGGCGTTCCGGTGCGCGACCTGACCGGGGGCTTCAAATGCTTCCGGCGCGCTGTGCTGGAGGCGATCCCGCTCGACGCGGTGCACTCGAAGGGATACGCGTTCCAGATCGAGCTGACTTACCGCGCGCTTCGCAAGGGCTTCAAGGTGCGCGAAATCCCGATCCGCTTCGCCGACCGCGAGGCCGGCGGCTCGAAGATGTCGCGCTCGATCGTGCTCGAGGCGATCTGGAAGGTGCCGCTGCTGCGAGCCCGTCTGTGAAGGCCGTGACGGACGCGACCTTCGCTGCCGAGGTGCTGGAGGCGCCGGGCCGGACGATCGTCGACTTTTGGGCGCCGTGGTGCAAGCCGTGCCAGGCGATCGAGCCGATCCTCGAGAGGCTCGCCGCCGAGCACGGCATCGGGCTCGTCCGCCTGAACATCGACGAGCACATCGGCGTCCCGGCCCGTTACGGCGTCCTCTCCCTGCCGACGGTGATCCTGTTCGAGAACGGGGAGCCTCGCTCCACGGTGGTCGGCGCACGACCGCGAAAGCACTTCGAGCAGGCGTTCGCAGAGTGGCTCAGCCGCTGAAGTGCTCGTAGCCGCGGAGCTCCGGCGGCGAGACGCCCTCACCCTCTTCGCAGCGTCCGATCACCGTCAGCTCGCCAAGTAACAGACTGTCGCTGGGCAGGGTCGCGAGCAGCTCGAAGTCCTCGCCGAAGGAGAGGTCCTCCAGCGTTCCGGCGAGCGGGACCGCCTCGAGGTCGATCGCGATCCTGCAGCCGGAGCGCTCGGCGAGATGCGCGGCGTCCACACCGAGGCCGTCCGAGACGTCGAGCATCGCGGTCGCCTCGCGTCCGAGCAGCAGGCCCTCCCGCGTACGGAGCGGCGGCCGGACGTAGCGCTGCTCGCGGAACGCCGCGCCCGCGGCCCCGAGCGGGCCGGTCACGACGACCGCGTCGCCGGGGCGCGCACCCGCCCGGCCGGGAACGCGCTCGGAGCGCCCGAGCGCGGTCACGCTCAGGAAGACCCGCTCCGCGCGGGTCGTGTCGCCGCCGACGATGGGCACGCCCGCCTCCGCGATCCCCTCGTAAAGCTCGAGCACGTCCTCGACGCGCACGTCCCCCGGCGCCGCCAGGGTGACGAGAAGCGCCTCCGGCGCCGCGGCCGAGGCGGAGAGGTCGCTGATGTTGACCGCAGCGGCGCGGAAGCCGAGGTCGCGCCAGGAGATCCAGTCGAGCCGGAAGTGCACGCCCTCGACCAGCGCGTCCTGGGTGACGACGAGCCCGCCGGGAAGCTCGGCCGCATCGTGCTGGGTGCCGACGATCAGCCGACGCGTCTCGAGCTCGCGCAGCAGCCCGAGCTCGCCGGCCTCAGAGAGCAGCATCGATCGCCGCCCGGAGCGACTCGATCTCCGCGATCGCCCTGATCACCGCGACGCCCGCCGCACCCGCCCGAATGCAGTAGGCGACGTTCGACGCGTCGATGCCGCCGATCGCAACGACCGGGATCGAGACCGAAACGCAGACGTCGCGGAGGCCGTCCGGCCCGATCGGCTCGCCGGCGTCGGTCTTCGACGGGGTCGCCCAGATCGGGCCGGCGCCAACGTAGGTCGCGCCTGAGAACTCGGCGACGGCCGCCTCGCGGCGCTTCCGGACCGACACCCCGAGCGGAACTCCGGCCGCGATCGCACGGTCGAGGCCCGGGTCGCCCTGTCCGAGATGCACGCCACAGCCGAGCTCGAGCGCGGCGTCCAGATCGTCGTTGACGATCAGGTCGGGGCCGAGACCCTGGACGGCCCGGCCGAGCTCGACCACCTGAGCGGTCGGGGCGCCCTTGAGCCGGATCTGGATTACGGTCGCCCCACCTCCGGCCGCCGCCTGGGCGGTCTCGAAGTCGGAGACGAGCGCGTGCAGCCTCACGAGACCTTCGCGCGACCAGTCAACGAGGACGGGTCGAGAGCCGCCAGCGCGTCGTAGAGCGCGACGTGGAAGCTGCCCGGGCCCTTCGCTCCAACGGCCGCGTCCTCGCCCGCGACGCCGAAGGCAACGAGCGCTTCGGCGGCCGCCTCGAACGGATCGACCTTGCCGGCGAGGAAGCAGCCGGTCATCGCCGTCGACATGCAGCCGGTCCCGGTGATCGACGCCAGCAGCTAGTGACCGTTCGCCACCGCAACCGACCGCTCGCCGTCGGAGACGTGGTCGACCGCACCCGTGACCGACGCGACGACCCCGAGCGTCCGCGCGGCCTCGTGTGCGAGCTCGGCCGGGTCGCCAACGCCTCCGACCGACTCCACCCCCCGCACCTCCGCCTCGACGCCGACGAGCGTCGCCACCTCGCCCGCGTTGCCGCGCAGCACTGCGACGTCGACCGTGTCCAGAATGCGCTTCGCCGTCTCCGTTCGGTACGGCGTCGCACCCACCCCGACCGGGTCGAGCACGACCGGGACGCCCCGCGCGTTCGCCTCCGCGCCCGCGAGCAGCATCGCCTCGATCCAGTCCTCCGAGAGGGTGCCGATGTTGAGCACGAGCGCGCCGGCCAGGCCGACCATCTCGCGCACCTCCTCCTTCGCATGCGCCATTACCGGCAGCGCGCCGAGCGCGAGAATCGCATTCGCCGTCTCGTTCATCACCACGTAGTTGGTGATGTTGTGGACGAGCGGCCTGCGCGCGCGGACGGCGACGAGCGTGGCCCCTGGATCGATCATGTTCTTCCCTTCGCGTTGAGGACGTCGACCGGACCTTCACCCGCGCCCAGCTCTGCGAGCCCGTTCAGGACCGCGTCCGATGCAGCCGCGGCCGCACCGCGCGCGGCGTCGAGCAGCGGCAAGCCCCGTGCGAGCAGCGCCGCGAGCGTGGCCGAGTGGGTGCACCCGGCGCCGTGCGTTGCCTCGACCGAGTGCCGCGCGACCGGCAGCTCGTGGTGCTGCTCGCCGTCGAAAAGGTGGTCGATCGCCGTCTCGCCGTGCCCACCGGTCACGAGAGCCGCCGCTGCGCCCAGCTCGACGAGCCGTTCTGCGAGGTCGCGGCGGGGTGCCGCGTGCATCCCCGTCAGCGCCTCGGCCTCCGGCACGTTCGGCGTCACGACCGTCGCGAGCGGGAACAGCCGCCAGACCAGGGTCTCGATCGCATCGTCCTGCAGCAGTTGCGCACCCGAGCTGGCGATCAGCACCGGGTCGACGACGAGCGGTACCGGGTGCCGCTCGAGGAACTCCGCCACCGTCTCGATGATCGTGCGGGAGAAGAGCATCCCCGTCTTCGCCGCGTCGACGCCGATGTCGTCGAAGACCGCGTCCAGCTGGGCGCGGATGAAGTCCGGCGGCAGCTCGTGCACCGCCGTGACGGCGGCGGTGTTCTGCGCGGTCAGCGCGACGAGCGCGCTCATCCCGTACGCGCCGGCGGCCGCGAACGCCTTCAGGTCGGCCTGGATGCCGGCACCGCCGCCCGAGTCGGAGGTCGCGATCGTGAGTGCACGTGGGACGATCTCGGCTCCCTTCGCCGGCATGATCCGGATCAGGTTCGACGGGTGTGATCTCAGCCCCGGACGGGGCACCCCGGTGTCGAGCCGAAGGCTAGCGTAGGGATGGTGAGCGTCGCCGTCCCTGCCTGGAACGAGCTCCTGGAGGGGCAAGAGATCGCGCATCTCGCCGTCGAGCCGCCTCGAGCCGGGCGCACCGAGCCGTTTCCGAACGACCTCGATCCGCGCGTCGCCTCCGCGCTCGTGGCGCAGGGGATCACAGCGCTCTACGCCCACCAGGCGGAGGCCTGGGAAGCCCTCCACGCCGGGGGCAACGCGATCGTGACGACGAGCACGGCGAGCGGGAAGAGCCTCGCCTTCAACCTGTCCGTCCTCGACCTGCTCGCACGCGAGCCGAAGAGCCGTGCGCTCTACCTCTACCCGACAAAGGCGCTCGCCCAAGACCAGGCACGCGCGCTGCAGAGGTTCGGCCTCAAGGGCGTCAAGCCCGCGATCTACGACGGCGATACGGAGGCGGAGCGGCGCTGGCAGATCCGCAAGTGGGCGAACGTGATCCTGAGCAACCCGGACATGCTCCACGTCGGGGTGCTGCCGCACCACGATCGGTGGGGCGACGTGCTGGCGAACCTGCGCTTCGTCGTCGTCGACGAGGCGCACGTCTACCGTGGCGTCTTCGGCTCGCACGTTGGGAACGTGCTCCGGCGGCTCCGGCGGCTCGCCCGCGTCTACGGCTCGGAGCCCCAGTTCGTGCTCGCGTCCGCGACGATCGCCAACCCGGCAGAGTTGGCGGAGGCGCTGCTCGGAGAGCCTGCGACCGTGATCGACAGCGATACGGCGCCCTCGACGGAGCGGACGATCGCGCTCTGGAACCCGGAGCTGCTCGACGCCGAGCTCGGCGTGCGTGCAAGCTCGCTCGGAGACGCGTCACGCCTGCTCGCGGCGCTCGTGGAGCAGGGCCTGCGGACGATCTGCTTCGCCAAGAGCCGCAAAGCGGTCGAGCTGATCCACCGCTTCGCCTCGGAGCGCGTCACGCCGGCGACCGCGGCGCGCCTGGCCCCCTACCGCGCGGGCTACACGCCGAGCCAGCGGCGCGAGATCGAGGGTCGGCTGATGGCGGGCGAGCTGCTCGGCGTCACCGCGACGGACGCACTCGAGCTCGGGATCGACATCGGGTCGCTCGACTGCGCGATCTCGGTCGGCTTCCCCGGAACCGTCTCGTCGCTGCGGCAGCAGTGGGGCCGAGCGGGGCGGCGCAGCCCGGGGCTCGCCGTCCTCGTCGCGAGCGAAGACGCCCTCGACCAGTACTTCATGCGCGAGCCGGAGACGCTGCTCGCGCGCACCGTCGAAGCCGCGATCCTCGACCACGCGAACCCGCGCGTGCTGGACGGCCACGTCCTCTCCGCCGCGTTCGAGGGACCGATCGACGAGCGCGACGTGGACACGCTCGGCCCCGAGGCGCTCGAGCGCGCGGCCGTCCTCCCCGAACTGAAGCGGACCGAGGCGGGCTTCGTCTGGGCGGGCAAGGACTATCCAGCCGCGCGCGTGCTCCTGCGCTCCGGAGAGATGGACTCGTTCACGGTCGTCGAGGAAGAGTCGGGCACGGTGCTCGGAACGGTCGAGCGCTCACGCGCCTACTCGACCGTCCACGACGGCGCCGTCTACCTCCACCTCGGCGATCAGTACCTCGTCACGCGGCTCGACGTCGACGCGCGGATGGCGCTCGTCAGGCGGGCCAACGTCGACTGGTACACGCAGGCGAAGAAGGAGACTGCGACCGAGATCGTCGAGCCGACGCGCGTCGAGCCTCGGCTCGGGCTTCACCTCGCCTTTGGCGACGTCTCCGTGACGGAGCGCGTCGTCGCCTATCAGCGCAAGTCGATCAGCGGCGGCGACACGCTCGAGACGGTTCCGCTCGACCTGCCCGAGACGAGCTTCGACACCGAAGCTGTCTGGTTCTCGCCAACGCCGCGCCAGCTCGTAGGCCTCGAGGAGATGCCGAAGCTGCTCTCGTCGCTGCACGCCACGGAGCATTCGCTGATCGCGCTGCTGCCGCTCTGGGCGATGTGCGACCGCTGGGACATCGGCGGCCTCTCGACGAACGTCCACCCGCAGACCGGCCTGCCGACGATCTTCGTCTACGACGGCCACGCGGGCGGCGTCGGCATCACCGAGCGCGGCTTCGACCGCTTCGAGGGGTGGGTCGAGGACACGGCGAAGATGCTCGCCGGCTGCCCTTGCGCAGAAGGCTGCCCGTCGTGCGTGCAGAGCCCGAAGTGCGGCAACCTGAACGACTATCTCGACAAGGTGGGCGCGCTGACCTTGCTGCGCAGAATGCTCGCTAGCTGAGCACGTGCAGGCAGCCGTTCAGTGCGAGCGTGAGGAAGAGCGAGACGGCGATGGAGACGAGCAAGCAGCCCGGCGAGCAGCCGTAGACCTTGACCCGGCCGCCCTTGAACTCCTTCGGCGAGAACATGGACGCGTTCTGTTCCCGCTGTCAATTTCCCCACACCTCTACGGCGTACCGAGCTGGTAGGTTCGTGCCGTGTTTCGCGAGCGCCTGCCCCAACTCGACGGCGGCCTCTTCGTCACGGACGGCGGCATCGAGACGACCCTGATCTTCCATCACGGTCTCGATCTGCCCGCGTTTGCCGCGTTTGACCTCCTCAAGGACGACGAGGGCACGGAACAGCTCCGCCTCTACTACGCCCCCTACGCGATCCTCGCGCGCGAGCACGGTCTGGGACTCGTGCTCGAGAGCCCCACCTGGCGTGCGAACCCGGGCTGGGCGGAGGAGATTGGCTACTCGCTCGACGAGCTGGACGCCTTCAATCGCAAGGCGATCGCCTTGATGGACGAGCTTCGCGCCGAGTACGCCTCGACGACTCCGATCGTGATCAGTGGCTGCGTCGGCCCGCACGGCGACGGCTATGCGCCAGACACGATGCTCTCGCCGGAGGAGGCGAAGGAGTACCACTCAGTTCAGATCCGAACGTTCGCCGACACGAGCGCGGACATGGTCACTGCGATCACGATGACCTACGCGGAGGAGGCAACCGGCGTCACCCGCGCCGCGCAGGAGGCGGGCCTGCCGGTGGCGATCTCGTTCACCCTCGAGACGGACGGGAGGTTGCCGAACGGGCAAAGCCTCGCCGGCGCAATCGCGGAGGTGGACGACGCCACGAGCGGGGGGCCCGCGTACTACATGATCAATTGCGCGCATCCGACGCACTTCGAGGGCGTCCTCGACCCCTCCGCGCCGTGGGCAGCCCGGATCCGCGGCCTACGCACGAACGCGTCGACCAAGAGCCACGCCGAGCTGGACGAGGCGACCGAGCTCGACGAGGGCGATCCCGCAGATCTGGCCGCACGCCACGTTGCCCTACGCGAGCGGCTGCCGCGACTGAACGTCCTCGGTGGCTGCTGCGGTACCGACCACCGCCACGTCGAAGCGATCTGCACGGCCTGGCTCGCCCCGCAGCTCACGTAGCGCCTCTCAGAACCTGGAGAATGGCCCGATGCGGGTCTCGGCGAGAGTGGACTACGCGCTCCGCGCGCTCGCGGAGCTCGCTGCGTCGCCGCCCGGACCGGTGAAGGCCGAGCACCTCGCGACGGCGCAGGGGATTCCGCTCAAGTTCCTCGAGAACATCCTGCTCGAGCTGCGCCGTGCCGAGATCGTCACCAGCCAGCACGGCGCCGAGGGCGGCTACCAGCTTGCCAGGCCGGCGCAGGAGATCAGCCTCGCGGACGCCATCCGCGCCGTCGAGGGACCGATCGCGACCGTGCGCGGGGCGCGTCCCGAGGACACGGCGTATACCGGTGCGGCGAGCGGTCTCCGCGACGTCTGGATCGACCTACGCAGCAGCATGCGCGGCGTGCTCGAGGAGACCTCGCTGGTCGACCTGCTCGAGCGAGGCCGCTAGGCGAAGACCCGCTCGACCCCCGCGTGCACGTACACGATCTGGCCCCGCTCGAGCTCCAGCTCCTCGCACTGGTCACGGGTGACCTGGGCGCGCAGCTTCTCGCCGTCGGCGCGAACGAGCTCGACTCTCACCTCGAAGCCGAGGTGGACGATCCGCTCGATCATCGCCTCGTCGCACCCCTCACCCGGCACGAGGCCGAGCTGCAGGTCGTGCGGGCGAACCCAGCTGTCCCCGAGCCGGTTGACCGCGCCGATGAAGCTCATGACGAACTCCGACGCGGGCTCCTCGTAGAGCTCGCGCGGCCCCCCCACCTGCTCGATCACGCCCTTGTTCATCAACGCGATCTGATCGGCGACCTCCATTGCCTCCTCCTGGTCGTGCGTGACGAACACGGTGGTGACGTGCACCTCGTCGTGGAGCCGGCGCAACCATTCGCGCAACTCCGCCCGGACGCGCGCGTCGAGGGCTCCGAACGGCTCGTCGAGCAGGAGCACTTTCGGCTCGACCGCGAGCGCCCGCGCGAGCGCCATCCGCTGGCGCTGGCCGCCGGACAGCTGAGCCGGATACCGGTCGCCGAACGGGGAGAGCTGAACGAGGTCGAGCAGCTCGTCCACGCGCGCGCGGATCTCATCCCTGGGCCGCTTGCGGATCGTCAGCCCGAAGGCGATGTTGGCCCGGACGGTCATGTGCTTGAAGGCCGCGTAGTGCTGGAAGACGAAGCCGACGCCACGTTTCTGGGGAGCGACGCCGGTCGCGTCCTCGCCGGAGATGACTATCTCACCGGCGTCGGGGTGCTCCAGCCCGGCGATCACGCGAAGCAGCGTCGACTTGCCGCTGCCGCTCGGGCCGAGCAGGGCCGTGAGCGAGCCCGACTCGACCGTGAGGGACACGTTGTCGAGCGCCTGGAAGTCGCCGAAGCGCTTGCTCACGTTACGGGCCTCGATCGCCATCGGCTACTCCTCTTCCTCTCGGGATCTGAACAGGTTCATCGCCAGCAACGTGGCGACTGCGAGCAGCGCCAGGAGGACGGAGGCGGAGTACGTCTCCACGGGCTTGAACGCGTCGAACCGCTCCTGCACGTGCAGCGTCAGCGTGTTCGTCCTGCCAGCGATGTGGCCGGAGACGACGCTGACGGCGCCGAACTCGCCGAGCGTCCGCGCCGTGGTCAGGACGACGCCGTACGCGATCCCCCAGCGAATCGCCGGGAGCGTCACGCGCCAGAAGGTCTGCCAGCCCGAGGCGCCGAGCGTCGAAGCCGCCTGCTCCTGCTCGTCGCCGATCTCCCGCAAGACGGGGACGACCTCGCGCACGACGAACGGCAGCGAGATGAAGACGGTCGCGAGCACCATCCCCGGCAGGGCGAAGATGATCCGAACGCCCCAGTCGGCGAGCTCCGGCCCCAACCAGCCGTTGCGGCCGTAGACGAGAACGAGTGCGAGCCCGACCACCACGGGGGAGAGCGCGAGCGGCAGGTCGACGACCGTGTTCAGGAGCCCATGGCCGCGGAAGCGGCGCCGCACGATCGCGAGCGCGCAGAGGACGCCGAAGACGGTGTTCAAGGGCACCGCGATCGCGGCGATCACGAGCGTCAGCCAGAGCGCGTGCAGCGCGTCGGGCGTCGTCACGGCCTGCCAGGCGCGTGCGGGGCCTTCCTCGAACGCGCGCCAGAAGACGAGCGTCACCGGCACGGCGACGAGCGCCGCGAGATAGCCGAGCGCTGCGAAGCGGAGCGCGTACCTACCCATCGTGCCTCGTCGCCCAGCGCCGGACGCCGCCGATCAGGAAGAGGACGACGAGCGAGATCGAGAGCAGCACGACCGAGACGGCGGCGGCGCCGGTGACGTTGTCGCTCTCGATCTGGCCGAAGATGTAGACCGAGGCGACCTCCGTCTTGAACGGCTGGTTGCCGGAGATCAGCACGACGGCCCCGAACTCGCCGATCGCCCGGGCGAATGCGAGGGCGGCGCCGGAGAGGATCGCGGGCAGGAGGTTCGGGAAGACGATCCGCCGGAAGACGGCGACCCCGCCCGCCCCGAGCGAGCGCGCGGCCTCCTCCATCTCGGCGTCGAGCTCGAGGAGCACGGGCTGCACGGTCCGGACGACGAACGGGAGCGTGACGAAGAGCAGGGCGAGCACGAGACCCGCCTGCGTGTAGGCGGCGTTGATTCCGAGCGGGCCTTTCGGGCCGTAGAGCGCCAGCAGCGTCAGGCCGGCGACGATCGTCGGCAGCGCAAAGGGGAGGTCGATCAGCGAGTTCACGATCGCCTTCCCGCGGAAGCGGTCGCGCACGAGCACCCAGGCGATCGCGGTGCCGGTGACGGCGTTCACGGCCACGACGGCGAGCGAGACGAGCAGCGTCAGCCGGAGGGCGGCAACAGCCTGCGGGTTCGAGATCGCCCGCCAGAAGCCGGCGACGCCGCCCTCGGTCGAGCGGACGAGGACGGCGGCGAGGGGGAGCAGGACGATCACGCTCAGGTACCCGCTCGCGACGCCCAAGCCGAGCCCGCCGCCACTCCGTCGGCGCGGCGCGCTGACTGCGACGCTACTCACCGAGCGACTGCCCGAGCTCGCGCTGGATGTCGGCCATGACGCCGTCCTCGACGTCGAAGAAGGACTTGCGGACGCTCGCCCAGCCGCCCAGCTCCGCAATCGTAAAGAGCGCCGGCGGCGTCGGATAATCGAACTCGGCGAGCACGTCCTTCAGAACCGGCCGGTAACCCGCTTTGCCGAAGACGCGCTGGGCGGCGGGCGTCCGGGCGAAGTCGACGAAGGCCTGCGCCGCCTCGGTCGCGCCCTCGTTCACAACCGCGATCGGGTTCTCGATCAGAATCGTCTGCTCCGGGACGACGTAGTCGAGCTCCTCGCCTTTCGACCGCGCCAGGATCGACTCGTTCTCGTAGGCGAGCAGCACGTCGCCTTTGCCGCCCACGAAGGTCTGGAGCGCCTCGCGCGCGCTCTTGTCCTGGACGCTGACGTTGCGAAAGAGACGGCGGAGAAAGTCGACGCTCTCCGCCTCCGAGTGCCCGAGCTCACGCTGCGCGCCGTAGGCCGCCATCACGTTCCATTGCGCGCCGCCGGAGGTGAACGGATTCGGCGTGATCACCTCGACGCCCCCGCGCGCCAGGTCCTCCCACGTCCGAATGCCCAACGGATTTCCCTTGCGGACGGCGAAGACGACGACCGAGTCGGAGACCATCCCGCCGTATCCGTCCGAGTTCCAGGACGGGTCGACGAGCCCCTCGTCGACGAGACGGGTGACGTCCGGCTCGAGCGAGAAAGCGACGACGTCTGCCGGCAACCCCGCCGCGACGGAGCGGCTCTGCTCGCCCGAGGCGGCGAAGGATCTGTCGAAGGAGACGCCGCTGCCCTCGGGCGTGGCAGCGAAGTCCCTCGTCAGCTGCTCGTACACCTCGCGCGGGGTCGAGTACGCGGCGAGAGTCAAGGTCGTGCCGTCCCCTGACGAGCTGTTGTCGGCTCCTGCGCAGCCGGCGAGCGCCAGCATCGCACCGAGCGCCGCAAATCGCGGAAATATCATCCGCTAATAATAGACATAAGTTTCAACCACGTGTCCCGGTGGCTGTCCGGCCTACCACCCGCGTGAGGACCGCTAACGGAGCGAGCGCAGCGCAGCCCCGAGCGACTGTTTCGTCGTCAGCACGCCCTCGAAGAGATCGCCCTCGCGCGCGACGCGGTCGAGCACCGTCTCCATCGTGAACGCGAACGGATCGAGCGACTCGTTCACCTCCTCCCAGCGAAGCGGTGTCGACACCGGGGCGCCCGCCTTCGGCCGCACCGAGTAGACGGACGCGATCGTCTTCCCCTCGCCGTTCTGGTTCGTGTCGATCAGGACGCCGCGCCGCTTCGCCTTCGTCCACTCCGTCGTCGCGAGGCCCGGGTGGGCGCGCGCGATCGCGCCGGCGACGATCTCCGAGAACTCGCGCGCCTCGGTGAAGGTGTGGCGGCGCGCGATCGGGACGAGGATGTGGATCCCCTCCGAGCCGCTCGTCTTCGGGAAGGACTCGAGCTTCAGCAGGTCGAGCGTCTCCTTGATCAGCAGCGCGACCCGGATCGTCTCCGGGAAGCCCACATCGGGCGAGGGGTCCAGGTCGAAGAGCACCCAGTCCGGCCGCGAGGGCTTGTCCACCCGCGAGTACCAGGTGTTCATGTCGATGCAGCCCATGTTCACCATCCAGAGCAGCGCAAGGTCGTCGTTGACGAGGGAAAAGTCAATCAGCCGCTTCTTAGGCGGCCGGTCGCGGGTCGACGCCTGGAACTGCCGCGTCGGGATCCAGTCGGGCATGTGCTTGGGCGCGTCTTTCTGGAAGAAGAACTTCCCCTCCCACCCGTCGGGGTAGCGCTTCATCGTGAAAGGACGGTTCTTCAAGTGGGGCACGAGCACCGGCGCGACGTCCCGGTAGTACGCGAGCAGATCGCCCTTCGTGATCCCCTCGTCCGGCCAGAACGGCTTGTCGAGGTTGGTCAGCTTCAGCACGCGCCGACCGCGCTTGAGCTCCGTCCCGATCGCCTCGCGCTCACGGTGCACCGCTTCCGCCTCCTTGTCCTCGCGCAGTCCCAAATACACGGGTGCCCGCAGCCGGCCGTCGTGCGTCCACTCGGCGAAGCGCACCTCGGCGACGAGCGCCGGCTCCACCCAGACGACGTCGCCCTTCCGCACCTTGGGCATCTTCGGCACTACTTCGAAGGGAGGGGCCTCCGAACGAAGGGGGCGCAGCTTCTTCAGCAGGCGCTCGATCTCCTTGTCGTCGAAACCGGTGCCGACGTTGCCGGCCCAGCGCAGCGCCCCACCCTCGTTGACACCAAGCACGAGCGCGCCGAACCGGTTCGAGCGGCGCCCCTGGCCCTTCGTCCAGCCGGCGATCACGAGCTCCTGGCGTCCCTGCGTCTTCACCTTCAGCCAGTCCCGGCTGCGCTTAGCGGGCGCATAGCGGGAGCCGGCCTTCTTGCTGACGACCCCCTCCAGGCCCTGGTTGGCGGCGGCCTTGAAGAGCGCTTCGCCGTCATCGAAGGCGTCGGAGAGCCGCACCGTCCTGTTGCGCTTGTCGAGCAGGGCGCCGAGCCGGCCGCGCCGTTCGGTGAGCGGGAGGTCGATCGTCGGCTCGCCCTCGACCTCGAGCACGTCGAAGAGGTAGAGGACGAGCCGGCCCGAGCCCTGTTGCATCGCCGAGAAGCTCGCCCGGCCCTGGTCGTCGAGCGCACACACCTCCCCGTCGAGCACGCAGTCCGGCGTCTTCACGGCCTGCTCGACCGCTCTCGCGACCGACTGGAAGCGCTCGGTGAGGGAGTTGCCGTTCCGGCTCGTCAGCTCGGCCTCACCACCCGCGACGGTCACGATCGCGCGGTAGCCGTCCCACTTGACTTCATGCAGCCACTCCCCGCCCGAGGGGACGCTCTCGGCGAGCGTCGCGAGCATGGGCGCGTACGTCCTGCGCTTCGGGGACGGGGTATCCGCCTTCTTCTTGACCAGCAGCCAGTTCTTCGGATCGCCTGAGAGCTTGGCCGGCACAAGCGTCCAGAGCCCCTCGAGCTTCTTTCCGTGCAGGAGCACGGTCAAGCCGCCGTTCGGCTTCTCCTCGACGAGCTCGTAGGTGCCGTCGTCCCAGATCTCGACCGTGCCGGCGCCGTAGTTGCCGGCCGGGATCTCGCCTGCGAACGTCGCGTAGGAGAGCGGATGGTCCTCGACGTGAACGGCGAGATGCTGCGTGCCGGCCTCGAGCGGCACGCCCTTGGGAACGGCCCAGGAGAGGAGAACGCCGTCGCGCTCGAGCCGGAAGTCGTAGTGGAGGCGGCGTGCGTCGTGGCGCTGCACGACGAAGATCGGCGCCTTGCCGCGCCGCCCCTTCGAGAACGGCTCAGGTGTCCTGCCCTTGCTGCGCTTGCGCTCGTAGTCCTTCAGCGACGCCATCGAAAGTGCTTTCCAAGTTTTAACTCAGGTGCAAACCTGTTGCCGCCGGTATTCAGGGCAGGGGAAAAGCCTGTGGAAGATGTGGAAAGAAGAGTCCGATCGATCAGGCGAGCACGCCCATCGAACGAAACTTGGCCCGTCGCCGGGACCGCAGCTCGTCCTCGGGAACGTCCTCCAGCTCTTCGAGCGCATCCGCGAGCGCGGCACCGAGCAGGCGGGCCGCCTCGTCCGGGCTGTTCTGGGCGCCGCCCTCCGGCTCAGGGACGATCCCGTCGATCACGCCGAGCTCGAGGCAGTGCGCCGCATCGGGCTTGAATGCCGCCGCGGCCTTGCGCGCCTCGCCCGCGTCGCGCCAGAGGATCGCCGCGCAGCCTTCAGGCGAGATCACCGAGTAGATCGCGTTCTCCTGCATCAGCACCCGGTCGGCGAGCGCGATCGCGACCGCGCCGCCGGAGCCGCCTTCACCGATCACACAGGCGACC
>JBKJSM010000029.1:0-10294 GCA_046594445.1 Gaiellaceae bacterium
AAGGGGATGCTGCTGAACGTGATGAACGCGATGCAGCTCTTCGACGACCCCACGCCGTGGGGCGACCGCCTGATCGCAGGTTGCACGGATTAGAGTGTTTTTTGCGTTCACAAGAAAGTAACCAGTTACTCACGAACGGAGCATTGATGCCAGCCAGGACGACGACCGTGTGGGCGTTCGTGATCACGTCGATCGCGCTCTTCATGGTCACGCTCGACAACCTCGTCGTCACGACCGCGATTCCGGTCCTCCGCCAGGATCTGAATGCCTCGCTCGAGGATCTCGAGTGGACGGTGAACGCCTACACGCTCACGTTCGCGGTGCTGCTCCTGACGGGCGCGGCGCTCGGCGACCGGTTCGGGCGCCGCCGCATCTTCGCGATCGGCCTCGGCGTCTTCACGCTCGGCTCGATCGCCGCGGCGCTCGCGCCGAACGTCGAGTCGCTGAACCTCGCCCGGGCGCTGCAGGGCCTCGGCGGGGCGATCGTGATGCCGCTGACGCTGACGATCCTCAGCGCCGCCGTGCCAAAGGAGAAGCGCGGGCTCGCGCTCGGCGCCTGGGGCGGGATCAGCGGCCTCGCGGTCGCGTTCGGTCCGGTGGTGGGCGGCGCCGTCGTGCAGGGCCTCTCGTGGCAGTGGATCTTCTGGCTGAACGTGCCGATCGGCATCGTCCTGATCCCGCTCGCGCTCTCGCGCCTGCGGGAGACCCACGGGCCGGGCGGCAAGCTCGACCTACCGGGCCTCGCGCTCGCCAGCGCCGGCCTCTTCGGGATCGTCTGGGGCCTGATCCGTGGCAACGGCCAGGGCTGGGGGAGCCCCGAGATCGTCGGCTCGCTCGCGGTCGGCGTCGCCCTCGTGGCGGCCTTCGTCGCCTGGGAGCTGCGGACGGCGTCGCCCATGCTGCCGATGCGCTTCTTCCGCAAGCCCGCGTTCGCGCTCGCGAACGTCGCGTCGCTGTTCATGTTCTTTGGCATGTTCGGCTCGATCTTCCTGCTCTCTCAGTTCTTCCAGACCGTCCAGGGCTACTCGCCGCTCGGAGCCGGGTTGCGGATCCTGCCGTGGACGCTCGCACCGATGTTCATCTCCCCGCTCGCGGGAGCGATGTCCGACCGGATTCCGGGGAAGACGCTCGTCGGGATCGGGCTCTCGCTCCAGGCGGTGTCGCTCGCCTGGATGGGGCTCGTCTCCGATCCGACCGTGGCCTACTCCGTGCTCGTCCCGCCGTTCATCATCGCGGGAATCGGGATGTCGCTCTTCTTTGCACCGATGGCGAACATCGTCCTCTCGGCCGTGCGGCCGGAGGAGGAGGGTCAGGCGTCCGGCGCCAACAACGCCGTCCGCGAGCTGGGCGGCGTGTTCGGCGTCGCCGTGCTGGCCTCGGTGTTCGCGACGTACGGCGGCTACGAGAGCGGCCAGGCGTTCAGCGACGGGATGAACCCGGCCTTGATCATCGGCGGGATCGTCGTCGGCCTGGGCGCGCTGGCCGCTTTCGCGATCCCCGGCCGGCCGCGTCAGACCGAGGCGGTCGGAAAGGCACCGCTGCTCGAGGCCCGCTAGGCGCGCCGCCCGCCCAGGCCGAGGTGAGGGGTCGCCACCGCGAGCGCGGCGGCGACCAGGGCGAGGGCGGCGAACGCCGCCCTCAGCCCGACCGCTTCGGCCAACGCGCCCACTAGGGGCGGGCCGACGAGGAAGCCGAGGTAGCCGAGCGTCGTCACGGTCGCGACGGCGCTCCCGCGCTCCTCCGGCGACGCCTGGCGGCCACCCGCGCCGAAGAGTGCGGGGGCCGCGATCGAGATCCCGGCGCCGCCGACGAAGAACGCAGCCACGGCGAGGGGCGCATTTGGCGCCAGAGCGACCCCGACGAGGCCGACGAGCGCGACCACGGCGGCTCCGCCGAGGAGCAGCGTGTCGCCCAGCCGCCGCTCGAGCCACTGACCGGAGAGTCGTCCCGCCAGCATCGCCGCCCCATAGGCGGCCGGCGCGAGCGCGGCGACGACCGGCGCGGCGCCGAGGTCACGTTCGAGGAAGACCGCGCTCCAGTTCTCGATCGCGCCTTCGATCACGAACGCGGCGCCGCACGCGACGCCGAACACGATCGCTCCTCTGTGCAGCCGCGGTCCTCGCCTCGCGCGGCTCGTGCTCGGCGCGAAGGCGCGGGGCCCGAGGTTGAGCAGAGCGGCGGCAATGACGATCAGCGAGGTCGCCCCGAGGATCGCCAGGCGCCCGGCTCCAGCCTGGCGTGCGATGCCCGACCCAAGTGCTCCCACGAGCACGCCCCCGGAGAAGAACGCGTGCGCGAGCTGCATCAGCCGCGTGTCCCGCTGCGCCTCGAGCTCGGAGACGGCGGCGTTGACCGCGACGTCGAGCGCTCCGGTCGAGGCGCCGAGTGCGAGGAGTGCCGCGGCGAGCATGAGCGTCGTCCCCGCGAGGGCCGGGAGAACCGCGGCGACGGCGAATGCCACGAGCGCGATCGGCAGGATCCGCACCCCGCTCCGATCGAGCGCGCGACCCGTGACGAGCATTGCGGGCAGCGATCCCATCGCGAGAAAGAAGAGCGCCAGCCCGAGCTCGCCGTTCGACGCGCCGACGGCGTCCTGCACCGCCGGCACGAGCGCCGCCCAGGCGCCCCAGAAGAGTCCGAAGACGAAGAAGGCCGCGAGCGGACCTCGACGTCTCACACGCGGTCCCAGCCGTCCGGGAGCTGCGGGATCGGCCATGACGGGTCGGGCCGCCACTCCTCCCAGCCGGTCGGGAACGGCCACTCTTCGAGCACCCGCTGCGCCTCGGCGCGAACGGCCGCAGGGTCGAGCAGGCCGGCGGCGGCAGCCTGCTCGAGCTCGTCCTCGTCCTTCCAGACGTAGCTCCCGTCCGGGCGGACGATCAGGTCGAGCTTCTCGTCGAAGGTGTCGAGCCCGAGCGGCGTCCGGCGCAGCGGCTGTTCGAAGTTGACGTACCAGTGGTCGACCGCGCCGGTCTCGTCCCAGAAGACGTAGATCGAGTGCGATCGGCCGCGCCGCGCGACGCAGACCTGGCCGGCGCTCGGCGCGGTTTCCTCCAGCTCCCAGTCGTCACCGGGGATGCGCAAGCCGCCGGCCGGCACCTTCGCCGGCGCGCCCGCGGGGATCCAGAACACGATCGACTCCTCGGACTCCTCGACGATCCGGCAGGCCTGCGCGCGCCAGACCCGGCCGCGATGCACGTCGCGCCAGACTGCGTCGGTCATGCGGCGCGCCCCCAGCCTTGCGGAAGCGTCGGCGCAGGCCAGGAGGGATCGGGCTCCCAGCTCGCCCAGCTCTCGCTCCACCATCGCCGTCCCGCGTCGAGCTCGGCGCTGATGCGGTGGCCCTCGGCGCGAATGGCGTCTACCTCATCGCGAGTCCAGCGGCCTCGCTCGATCCAGCCATCCATCTGCTCGTCGTCCTTCCAGCTCCAGGAGCCGTCCAGCTCGATCACGATGTCGAGCTCGAGGTCCTGAGTGTCGAAGCCGACCGAGCTGCGGCGGAAAGGTTCCTGGAGGTTCAGGTACCACCCGGCGTGCTTGCGCTCCGGGCCTTCCCAGAACACCCAGACCGCGTGCATCTCGCCCGGCCGCTGGAGCTGGAGAACACCGTGTCCTGTCCATCGGTCCTTGCCGCTCCAGGGATGCGGCCCGCCGAAGAAGTCCTCGGGCGGGAATCCGAGCGGCCCGTCCTCGGGCATGTACAGAACGAGCAGGTCGGCGGCGTCTGAGACGACGATTCCGCCCCAGCCGACGACGGGCCGCCCATGCCAGACGTCGCGCCGCACGATCGGTTCGCCCTGCCGGCGGCGGTACGCTCCGTCTCTGCTCATGTCGGATCCTGCGCTCTCCGTCGTCGTGACGCTCCTGAACGAGGAAGGCTCGGTCGAGGAGCTCTACCGGCGCACCGTAACGGCGCTCAACGGAAGGCCGTTCGAGGTGATCTTTGTCGACGACGGCTCCTCGGACGGCACGTGGGCGGTGCTCGAGCGCCTCCACGACGCCGACGAGCGCGTCCGCGCCGTCCGGTTCAAGCGCAACTTCGGGCAGCACCCGGCCATGCACGCCGGCCTCTCGCGCGCCCGTGCACCAATCGTCGTGACGATGGACGGCGATCTCCAGAATCAGCCGGAGGACATTCCGCGGCTCGTGGCGGCGGTCGAGGCAGGCGCCGACGTGGCGAGCGGGCGGCGCGCCGCGCGAGAAGACTCGTGGGGCCGGACGCTCCCGTCGCGCCTGATCAACGGAATGCTGCGGCGCTTCACGCGCGTTTCGATCTCCGACTTCGGCTGTGCCTTCAACGCCTACCGCCGCAGCGCAGTCGAGCCGATGCTGCCCGCGATCGGCAAGCAAAAGTTCACGAAGGCGCTGATCCTCTCCGGCGGCGCCTCCGTGGTCGAGGTGGACGTCGGCCACGCCGCGCGCTCGGGCAGCTCGCGCTACTCGCCACTCCGCCTGACCCGCCTCGCGCTGCACGTGCTCGCGGGTTTCTGGCCGCAGCCGATCCAGTGGATCGGGATCGCGCTCGGCGTCGTCTGCACCATGCTCGCGACCGCGTTTGCGGTCTACGGCGTCTGGTACTGGATCGACCGCTCCGACTTCCCCGGGCCTCTCCTCGGCGGCGTGGCTGTCCTGTTCGTGCTCGGGATCCAGGGCTTCATCCTCGCCCTCGTCGGGGAGTACCTAGGCAGAATCCAGCGGGAGGTCGAAGGACGGCCGCTCTACTCGATCGCGAAGGAGCTTGGAGAGCTGTGAGCAAGCGTGTTCTGGTCACCGGCGGGGCTGGGTTCATCTCGTCGAACTTCATCCGCCACCTGCTGGCCAACACGAGTCACGAGGTCGTGTCGCTCGACGCGCTCACGTACGCCGGGAACCTGGAGAACCTTGCCGATGTGATGAGCCACGAGCGGCTCTCATTCGTGCACGGTGACATCCGCGACCCGGAGCTCGTCGCGAAGCTCGTCGCCGAGGTGGACGTGATCGTGAACGCCGCTGCCGAGTCGCACGTCGAGAAGTCGATCGAGGAGGGCGCGTCCGAGTTCGTGACGACCAACGTCGAGGGGACGCAGATCCTGCTCGACGCGATCCGTCGCACCCCGGTGGAGCGCTTCATCCTCATCTCCTCGAGCGAGGTGTACGGGACGGCCGAGTACGCGCCGATGGACGAGGAGCACCCCTTGAATCCCCGTTCGCCCTATGCCGCGACGAAGGCCGGCGGCGACCGGCTCGCGTACTCGTACTACGTCACGTACGGGCTGCCGATCGTGATCGTGCGGCCCTTCAACAACTACGGCCCGCGCCAGCACCCGGAGAAGGTGATCCCGCGCTTCATCACGCAGGCGCTCTCCGGTGAGCCTCTGACGATCCACGGCGACGGCCACGCATCGCGTGACTGGCTGTACGTCGACGACGACGCCGAGGCGATCGAAGCGATCATCTCGGCGGACATCGGCGACCTGGCCGGCGAGGTCGTGAATGTGGCGACGGGAATCGACATCTCCGTCCGCGATGTCGCCGACTTGGTGCTCGCTGCGGTCGGTGTCGAGGTGGAGAAGATCTTCCTCAACGAGCGGCTCGGCCAAGTCGACCGGCACATAGGCTCGACGGACAAGCTCCAGCGGCTGACCGGCTGGCGGGCGCGCACGAGCTTCGAGGGCGGACTCGAGCGGACCGTCGCCTGGTATCGCGAGAACGAGGTGTGGTGGCAGGCCCTGACGGCGCGCGACAGCGTCTCCTCGTTCTAGGCGCGGGGCCTGCGCAGATCGGGCTCCTTCGCGCGGCCCGCGCACGCGACCTCTTCGTGATCGCGGTAGACCGGGATCCTGCCGCGCCCGGCTTCGCGTATGCGGACAAGCGCGCGCTCGTCTCGACCGAGGACGAGTCCGATGTCGATCGGCTCGCCACGGCCGAGAACGTCCACGGCATCATCTCGCCGGGCGCGGACTGGCCCGTCGGTGTCGCCGCACGCGTGGCGGAGCGGCTCGGGCTCCCGCACCCGATCGACGCAGCGACCGCAGCGCTCGCCACGACGAAGTCTCGGCAACGGGAGCGATTCGCCGCCGCGGGCGTGCCGCAGCCCCGCCTCCTGGACGACCCCACCGCCCCCTGCGTCGTCAAGGCCCCCGACCGCCAGGGCCAGCGCGGGCTGACGCTCGTCCGCACCGACGACGAGCTGCCGGCCGCGATCGAGGCGGCGCTCGAGGCCTCGCGGAACGGCAGCTACATCGTCGAGGAGCTGATCGAAGGCCCAGAGGTCACCGTCAACGCGGTCTCGGTCGACGGGGTCTTTCACCCGCTCGCGGTCACCGACCGCCTCACCGCCGATCCGCCCGCGTTCGGCGTGGCGCTGGCGCACGCGTGGCCTTGTGTTCCTGGAACACAAGGGCCGATCGAGGCCGCGGGCGCTGCGGCCGAGGCCCTGGGGATTCGGAACGGGCCGACCTATACCCAGATCAGGATCGGAGCGGAGGGATCGCGTGTCGTAGAGCTGGCTGCGCGCCTCGGTGGCGGTCACGACGCGGAGCTCGTGGAGGCCGCGACCGGCGTCCGGCTGAACGATGTCGCGCTCGACTTCGCACTGGGAAACGAGCCTTGTGTTCCAGGAACACAAAGTCTTCACGGCGGCGCGTGCGTCCTCTTCCTCGTCGCGCCGGAGGGGAAGCTCGTCGAGATCCAGGGGCGCGAGCAAGCCCACGCCGTGGAGGGTGTGCTCGACGTGCGTCTCTACCGAGAGCCGGGCTCCGTCTTCGGGCCGCTGCGGCGCGGCGCCGACCGCGCCGGGGCGGTGATCGCGGTCGGCGACAGCCGCGACGACGCCCTCGTCCGCGCTCGCACAGCGGCGAACGAAATACGCTTCGTGGTCGAATGACCCGCGAGACACAGCTCGGATTCCAGCCACCCTCGATCGGCGAGGAGGAGATCGAGGCGGTCACGGAGACGCTCCGCTCCGGCTGGCTGACCACCGGGCCGCGTGCGGCGCTCCTCGAGGAGCGGATGGCCGAGTACCTCGAGGCGGAGCACGTGCTCGCGGTGGCCTCCGGCACCGCGGCGCTGCACCTCGCCCTCGTCGCGCTCGGGATTGGGCCGGGCGACGAGGTGATCACGACGCCGATCACCTGGCCGGCGACCGCCAACGTGATCGTCCACTGCGGCGCGACGCCGGTCTTCGTGGACGTCCGCGAGGGCGACCTGAACATCGACCCGTCGCTGATCGAGGCGGCGGTGACGGAGCGGACGAAGGCGATCATGCCCGTCCACCTCGCGGGCCAGCCTTGCGACATGGACCCCATTTGGGCGCTTGGCATCCCGGTGATCGAGGACGCCGCGCACGCGGCCGAGGGCGCGTACCGCGGCCGCAAGCTCGGCGGGCTCTCCGAGGCGACGTGCTTCTCGCTCTATGCGACGAAGAACATCGCCGCGGGCGAGGGCGGGCTCGTCGCGACGAACAGCGCCGAGGTCGCCGACGCGATCCGGAATCTCCGCCTGATGCGGCGTGGCGACGGCTCGCTCTACGACATCACCGTCCCCGGCTACAAGGCGAACCTGTCCGACGTGCTGGCGGCGATTGCGCTCGTCCAGGTCGACAAGCTGCCCGCGCACACGGCCGCGCGGCAGCGTCAGTTCGCGCTCTACGACGAGGGGATCGCGGCGCTGGACGGGCTCGAGCCGCTCGCGCGCGATCCGCGCGACACGCACGCGCTTCACCTCTACGTCGTTCGCGTCGACGCCGAGCGCTTCGGGATCACGCGCGACGAGCTGCAGCGGGCGCTCGCCGCCGAGCGGATCTCGACGTCGATCCACTTCCTCCCCGTGCACCGCCTCACCTGGTACCGCGAGCGCTTCCCCGATCAGCCCTCGCTACCGGTCGCCGAGCGCGCGGGGGACGAGATCCTCTCGCTGCCGCTCTCGCCCGCGCACTCCGACGAGGACATCGCGGACGTGCTCGAGGCGCTCGGACGGATCCGCGAACGGACGTCATGAAGCGCTCCGTTCGGGTCTTGGGGACGCTCGTGCTGACGGGCCTCGCCGTTGGCTACCTCGCCTGGAAGATCGACGTCGGTAGGACGGCGGAGATCCTCCAGGACGCGGATCCAGCCTGGTTCGGGCTCTCGGTCGCGATCATGACGCTGACGGCGATGCCGATGGCGCTGCGCTGGAAGTGGCTGCTCGCCGCTCGTGGGATGCAGGACAGGTTCTGGTGGCTGACCCGCTCGTACTTCGTCTCGTATGCGGCGAGCCAGGTGCTGCCGACCTCGATCGGAGGTGACGCCGTTCGCGTGGTCGAGACGGCACGCCGCCATCCCGGCCGGGTCGGCGACCTGACGGCGATCGTCCTGCTGGAACGTGGCCTCGGTGGTGCCGCGACGGTGCTGCTCGGTGCGATCGGGTTCGTGCTCGCGATCGGGCGCTACGACGTCGGCGCCTACCTGTGGCTGGAGCTCCTGTTCGTGCTCGGAACGATCGTGCTCGGCGTGCTCTTCTTCTCACGGTGGGTGCGACCCCTGCTCGTGCGCGCAGGGCCGCTGCTCGGCCGGTTGCGGCTCGAGCGGCCGCTGCGGGCCTTCTACGAGGGCGTGCACGCCTTCCGCTCCCATCACCGGCTGCTGGGAGCCGTGTTCTCGCTCACGTTCACGCTCCAGGCGATCCGCGTGCTCTCGATCTGGGCGGTCGCGAAGGCGGTCGGGGTCGACCTGTCCCCGCTCGTCTACTACGTGATGGGCCCGCTCTTCTTCCTCGTCCTGCTCGTGCCTTTCACGCTCAACGGCTTCGCGGTCCGGGAGGCATTCTTCGTCAGCTTCCTCGGCCAGCTCGGGGTCGGCGCCGACGAGGCGTTCGCGGCGGGGTTCCTGTTCTTCCTCGTCACCGTCGCGATGGCGCTGCCGGGGGTGGCGATCCTGCTCTGGGAGGGGCTGCGGAGCAAGCCCGACCTCTCCCATGCATGAGCCTGTGCTGTCTACGTGCAGCGCAGTCGTCGTCACCTACAACGCGCTCCCGTGGATCGAGCAGAGCCTCGAGAGCGTCCGCGGCGAGGAGACGGTCGTCGTCGACAACGGCTCGAGCGACGGGACCGTGGAGGTGGTTCGCGAGCTCTTTCCAGACGTGCAGCTGATCGAGCAGGCCAACGTCGGACTCGGGGCGGGCTGGAACGCGGGCATGGCCGCCGCGTCGGGCCGCTACTTCCTGATCCTGAACGCCGACGCCTGGATGACCGACGGTTCGCTCGCGCGCCTCGTGGCGTTCGCCGAAACCCACCCCGAAGCTGCGGTTATTGGCCCGCGGCTCTCGAACACCGACGGGACGTTACAGCGGTCGGTGCGCGGCTTCCCGACGCTCTGGCGGCTCGCGACCGAGTACTTCTTCCTGCGCAAGCTGGCCCCGCGCTCGCGGGTGCTGAACGCGTTCTACGGCGGCAGCTTCGCGCACGACGAGGTGCGCGAGGTCGAGTGGGTGATGGGCGCGTGCATGCTCGTCCGGCGCGACGCGGTGGAGCAAGTGGGGCCGCTCGACGAGGCGTTCTTCCTCTTCAGCGAGGAGACCGATTGGTGCCGGCGCTTTCGCGACGCCGGCTGGAAGGTGCTCTTCTATCCGGGCGCAGAGTGCGTGCACGTCGGCGCGGCCTCGCACGGCGGGCGCCTCTTCCGAGAGAACGTGCGCGGGCACCTGCGCTTCCTGACCAAGCACCGCGGCGTCCGCTACGCCGAGCACGCCCGGCGGCTGCTCGCGGGGGCTCTCAGGCTCCGCGCCGTCCTCTTCCGCGACGAGCGCGGGCGCATGTACCGCGACGCAGCGGACTGGCTGCGCTCGGGGCACGTGCCGGAGCTGCTCGATCGATGACGCTGTTGCGCCTTGCGCTCGCGACGGGCGTCCTGTTTCTCCCCGGAGCGGTCGTTGCGCGCGCGCTCGGGCTCCGCGGCGCCTCCGCGACCCTCGCCTGGTCGCTGGCGCTTCTCTTCGGCGCACTGGCCGTGACGTTCGCCGCGGGCGCTTCTCTCACGGTCGCGCTCGTCCTGCTACTCGTCGCAGCCGTCGCGGCTCTCCCGTTCGCACGGCGGGCGCCTCGGCCCGAGCGGATCCCCGGTCGCTGGTGGGTGCTCGGCGCGGGGGCGCTCCTCGGCGTGCTGCTCTGGCACGTCGCCGGCGAGATCGGCGGCGACGGGCTCTTCCACCTCGCCCGCGTGCGCAAGCTGGAGGCGTTCGGCTCGCTCTCGCTCGACTCCGTGAACGAGTTCGCCGACGGCGGGCTCCACCCTGGGTACGCATTCCCGCTCTGGCACGGCTTCCTCGCGCTCGTCGCCCG
>JBKJSM010000140.1:0-49258 GCA_046594445.1 Gaiellaceae bacterium
CGATTGATCCAGATGTGACCTATCACGCCGCCTCCAACTCGTCCTCGAGCGCAGCAGCCACCTCGCGCATGACGATCGCGGCGACGGTGAAAGCAGTCGCAGCAGCAAGGTGCTCCCCGCCCCCCACCAGCGCTTCGCGCTCGGAGTGGGACGCGGCGAGCACCTCGTAGTCCCGCGCCTTGCCGATCAGCCGATCAGCGGCGTTCATCGGCCTTCTTCTTGCTCTGCGCCCTTAGCTCATCAAGTTTCCGGCGAAGCGGCTCCGGCACCTCGGTCTCTCCGGACACGGGTTCGAATCCCGTATGGGCCTTTCTGACCTTCTCGGCTACGCGGATTTGGCTTGAAACCGTGGGTCATGGGTGCCAGGGATGCCGCGGAAGCGCATATGGTGCATACCCCGGTGATACCACGGCATGTTGTCAGCTCAAGCGACGGAAGCTGACCGTAGGGATTTCTTCGCCTTCGCCGGGTCCCAGCGGATCTGGGCGGAGTCGAACCCCCAAGACGGTAGGAACAGGATGGGTCATCGGGCGGCGCGCTGCGGGAGCTGATCGCCGAACTTCGTTCTCAGGGCGACGGATGATCGCGATCCGAGACCGCTAAACAAGTCGCTGGCCGCTGCCGCCTCCCCGCGAAGCGGAGTTCCACGGGGAGGCAATGGGTCGCCATCGAGCCGAACCGTTGAGGGAGCCGCTGGGCAGACAGGCGACGAGCGACGGTTGGGAGCGCGATCCGCCTACCGGCTCTACGTCTCCAAGAATGTTAAAGTTCCCGCGGCTCCCAGCTTGCAAAACCTTCCTCAGTCGGCGCGTACGACCACAAGCGTCACGAATGAAAGGCGAGCAGTGAGTCCGACCCTGCCTACGACGCGCCAGCAACCGGTAGTCGGGAACGTAATCATTGTTGACTGGAACCCTCTCTTGCCATACCCGGAAGGTATGTGGGCGCGGGCCGGCGGCGCCTCTGCGTCGAGGCGGGTTGCGGCGATGCGAAGTGTCCCGCGGACCGCACGCCACCAGCCGAACTTTGCGCCAATCTCGCCATTCGGCGCAACCTCTGATGCTTTTGCGACGACGCGGCCGTTCTGCCACAAGGAGACGAACAGCCGCCCGTTGCCGTGGTTGACACCAGCATCCGGCGCGGGGAGCCCATAGATCACGGGATAACGCCCGTTTGCAACCGTTACGTTGCACGACGGCGGCCCAGCTGGGTCACGTGGTATCACCGGCTCGTCATTGCCAAAAGCAGTATCGCCAAGAGCCGTACAAGCGATTCCGCTCATGAGAAGGGCAGTTAGAGTTCGTGCTCTCATGCGGTCTCGGCCGAGCCAGCAGGCTCTGTCCGTCGAGCGCCGCTCCCGGACCGCCATGCGGTCTTCGGCCAGCCAACAAGCGGAACGTGATGCGGGCCGCGCAGGTCGAAGACGCCCGACCACACGGCTGCGTTACAACGGATTGTCCACCGCACTGCCTCGACATGCTCAGCAAGCGTCGTGAACTGGAGCATGCTGATCTCATCCTCCGAGAGTGAGGAAAAGATTATACCGCAAGCACCATTCCATCGGAAGGTGGTGGAAACGAGGCCACGAGAGCGAGATCGACTATGCGACGCTCCTGGTGTCGTGAGCTCCTACCAAGAAGCACTCGAGCGCATCGGCGAGCTCGAAGAGGAGTTCGAAGCGCTCGACGCGCTCCTGCTCATGCGCGAACGCGCTACGACCGAAAGCGGCGATCGCCACGATCTCGCCGAGGTCGCGCGCGACCTCGGCGCCGAAGACCTGCTTGGTCGCTGATCGAGGGCTGGAACGTTCCGTAGCGGAGCGGCAGGATCCGGTATCTTGTGTGCGGAAATTCGACGGTTTTACGTCGCAGGAGTAGACTTCACGCATGGCTACAGCATTCGCAGAGGAAGCGGCCCGGATTCATCGAGTCGCCAATCTCAGCGACAGACAAATAGGAGCCGCCGTCGGGGCTGCACCTAGCACGGTGCGCGACTGGCTCTCGAGGCGTAGCTCTCCCAGCGGCCTCCGAGCCGAACGGGTGGCCGAATTGGGTGAGGTCGTCGACCGGCTCGCCCGCGTCATGGAGGCGGACTTCATTCCCGTGTGGCTCTCCCGTCCGATCGAGGCGCTCGGCAACAGCAAGCCGCTCGATCTGATCGGCCGCGGCCAGGCGCGACGCGTCGCCCGGGTCGTCTCCGAGCTCGAGTCCCCCGGCGCAGTCTGACCCCACCGTGGCGCTCGACGTCGACGCGGTCGACGCCGCCGGCGAATGGTTACGCCACCTCCCCCACTCCGCTGATCCTCTTGCCCGTCCACACCCGCCTGGTGACAACCGCTGGCAGCGCGGCGCGGTCGTCGACGCGCTCTATCTGGCCGACGACGAGGCCACGTTGTGGGCGGAGTGGTACCGCCACCTCGCCGAGCGCGGCCTACCACCGATGCGGTCTCTCCCCCGCGACGTCTGGCGCTTCCGCGTTCCCACGCTCGAGGTCGCAGACCTCAGTCAAGGGGACCGCCTCGCGCGCCTTGGCCTTCCACCCCCGGTACCCGGCCGCAAATCTTGGTCGCCCTACCAGCGCGTTGGCGAGACCCTCGCAAAGGAAGGCTGGGCGGGACTGGTGGCCCCAAGTGCAGCCCGACCCGCCGGCCGCGTCCTCTGTCTCTTCGTCGACGACCCGCTTGTGACGCCGGCGGAGCCGGTTTCGCCTCCTAGCGTTGTCACCGAACCACCCGCACCACCAAAGGCGATGCGGACGTGACGCGCGGGGCGTTCCGAGCCGTTTCGGGGTCTTTTCGGGTCATCTGAGCTCGCGGCGTGCATACCCCGGTGATACCGCGGTCGACATAAACCCTCGATTTGCAGGGGTGTTCGAATCCCGTATGGGCCTTCCTGGCCCGCTTGGCTAGGGGAGAACGGCTTAGACAAGCGGGTCAGACGTGGCTAGAGCATGCGGTGCACGTTCCGGCGCAACACCCGCAACTCGAGAGTCCACATCGGGACCACTCAACCAGCCGCAGGGAGTGCCCTTACCCGCGGCACTCCTGCATGGCAAGCGCGAGCGACAGCGCTGCTGCTGCGCGACAAACCAAGGCCAAAGCGGGCGCTGGCTCTGAGCTAGACCTCGGCGGGGACGCCGGCGCTGACCCGCGGGTCGCGGAGCACGCGGCGCGCATAGAGGCGCTCGCCGGCTGCTCGATAGAGCGTCAGCGCGTTCTCTCCCTCGCGCGGGAACGCCGACCAGCCGAACGTGACGAGCGAGCCACTCTCGCAGAGGTTTCGCTCGAGCTGCGTAGCCAGCTGTGCCGCCTGTTCCACGGACGGGCACGAGCTCAGCACTGCGAACTCCTCAGAGCCGACGCGCGCGACGTCGGCTTCGGCGCCGAGCGCATGCGTGAGCACCTCGGCGGCTCGCCGCAATGCCTGATCCCGGTCGCCTTCGACACGCAGCGAGTCGAGATCGCCCACCAGCAGCGCGAACGGGTGCCCCGCGCCCAGCCGCCGGTTGATCGCAAGCTCGAACGCCCGCGTGTTCGGTAGTCCCGTGATGAGGTCGCGCTGGGCGAGAATCTGTAGTTCGGCGTTTGCGGAACGGTAGCGCGTCGCAAACCAGCCGAGCAATGTCCCGATCGCGACGTAGTTCAGAAAGCGAATTGGGGTCGACACCGTGAGGATCTCGTTGAAAGGCAACGCCTGGTTCACGGAGACGCCGATCACGTAGAGAAGCGCGGCGAACGCCCCGCCCGCTGCTCCCCAAGCAGGGCCCAAACCGAGCGCGACGAGCGCGATCGCGGGATAGTAGAAGTGCCCGATCCCGAGCCCGGGCTGCTCCAGAAAGACGAACGCCGCGAAGACCGCTACGTAGGTCGCCGCCGCGCCGGCCACGAGGATTCGCGGGGTATGCGCCGCATGCACACGCTCTACTGTCGCCTTCCTCGGCTCGAGATGCGTCACCCGTTGGGGTGACGCGCATGGGGTTCGACGGTACGCGACCGCTCAATCCAATTGAGCGTCCCGCGCGTACTCGCGAGTGACCGACCCAGGCCTTCCCGGAGGACGTTCCTCTCGGGCTCGACCAGCGGCAACGCGTGAGAACCGAGGTTTCTCGCCACTTCCACGGGGCAAGAAGGAGCTAAGGGCATCTCGTGCTGCGGAGCGACATCACCCACGACCTCGAAGAGCTCAAGCTGAGCCTGATCTGGATGCGGCCGGATGAGCTCGAGGCGGCGCAGTCCGAATCGATCCGGCGAGAGATCAGCGGGATCCGGCTGCAACTGAAGCGGCTCGAGTTGGAGCGAATCGCGATCGCGGAGGATCTCCGACGGTCACAGGAGAAGCGCTCGGGAAACGCTTCCGAGCCGGCCTCTGAGTAGAGCGGTCGGGGCGGGTTCCGTGCTCCGACGCCCCTAGCCGGCGTTGGCAGCTTCAAGCGCGCGGGCGCAGAGCTCGGCGACCAGCTGGATCTGCGCCCGCTCGGCGTCAGAGAACTCGTGTGGATCCTCGAAGCCGAGATTGAGCGCGCCGAGCAGGTTCCCTCGAGCGTCGCGCAGCGGCAGCGTCGCGCAGGCGTGGTCGACCTCCTCGATCCGGATCAACCCCGGGTGGTCGCAGCTCAGCTGCTCGTTGCTCGCGACGAAGAGAGGGTCGCCGCGCCGGATCACCTCGGCCAGCGGGTAGGGCGCGTCGATCGAGAAGGCCAGCCGGGCCGGGTGCTCCGAGAACGGCGTCACCCGCGAGACCTCCACGGTCCGACCGTTCGCCGCCAGAGTCGCGACGAACGCCGCATCGGCACCGACACGCTCGAGCTGCGCCGCGATCGCGAGCGCGGCCACGTCGCCCGCAGTGGACTCCGTCAGCGCAGCGATCTGTTCGAGCCGCTCCATCAGAGTCCGGTCGACGGAAACGTCGTCTGACTTCCCTTCTCCCATGAGCACAAGGTACCCGTTGGGGCGAATGCCTACGCGGCACTCAGGGCCGGCAGCGTCAGCTCGAACGCGGCGCCACACGGGGCGGCCGGGCGGTAGCTGACCTCGCCGCTATGCGCGCGCGCGTACGACTGGGCGATTGCGAGACCGAGCCCCGTACCGGTGACGCCGGCGGCGCTCGCGGCGCCCCGCGCAAACCGGTCGAAGAGCTGCGGCACGAACTCTTCGGGCACGCCGGGGCCGCTGTCCTCTACGGTCACGTGCAGAACACCGTGCTCCTGGGTCGCCCTGACCGTTATCGGCGGCTCGCCGTAGTGGCACGCGTTCACGATCAGGTTGGTAACGATTCGCTCGAGCGCCTCCGCATCGACGTCGGCTTCGAGGTCGGGCGCCGCCTCGATCGCGATCTGGCCCGAAAAGACCGGTGAGACCGACTTGACGATCTCCTCGAGCCGCTCGCGCACCCGCGTGCGCTGCGGGTTGATCGCCACGGCCGCCGCGTCCAGCCGGGAAAGGTCGAGCAGCTGCTCCACGAGCTCCCGCAGCCGGCAGATCTGTTCGGTAAGCGACTTCTGGAGCTCCTCGACCTGTTCCGGCGCCAGCTGAAGCCCGCGGAGGGCGATCGTCTCGGACAGGCCGTAGATGGCGCCGACCGGAGAGCGAAGCTCGTGCGCCGCCAGCGCGACGAACTGGCTCTTCAGCTCGTCTGCGTGCTCGAGCGTCTCGCGAGCCTCCCGCTCCTGCGCGAACAGGCGCGCGCGGTCGAGCGCGAGGCCGGTGAACGAGCCGAGCGACTGCAGCAGCTTGCGCTCCTCGTCGCCGAAGAACGGCGCGAACGAGCTCGTGCGCACGACCAGCGTCCCGAACGGGAACTCCCACCGTGCAACGTCACCGTTGCCGAGATCGTCGACCTCGCCGTAGGCGCCGAGCCGGGTCCCGTCCTTCGCCTCGATCGCGACGCCGCGCGCGCCGACCATGCTGGCCATCGGCGGAAGAACGCGAGCAGCCACCTCCGCTTCGCTGCCCGCTGTCATCAACTCGCCGGTCGCCTCCTGCATCCGGGTCTGCTCGGGCCGCCGCCAGAGAACGCGGAGCGCCGCCGGCGGGGAGAAGCCAAACAGAAACGCGACGGCGCTGAGTGTTGCGAGCAGCGCCACGACGAGCGCGGCCGGCGAGTCGTCGTTCGAGGCTACGACCGAGAGCACGAGCGCGACCGTGAGCGTCGTGGACGCGAACGCGAGCATCTGCATCCGCCGTCGTGCCACGGTCGCCTCCGTTCTGCTCGCCCGCCAGAGGCGGACCGCGACGATGATCAGGAGCACCGACCAGTGGACGACGAACGCGACCAGGTAGACGGTGAACCACCAAGGCTGGGGATCGCCCTCCTGAGGAACGTGCGGGAGCGCGAACGTCGACGCAACGAGCGCGCTGCTGAGCGAGTCGACGAAACGCGCCAACGGACGGGCTCGGGCCTCGAATGCGGCGGCGAAGCGGTAGAGGAAGTACGGGAAGAGGACCAGAAGCGCGATGTCGATGCGCTCGAGCGCCTGCGCGGCGAAGTTCTCCGGCGCCTCGGGCAGGAGCCTGCCCACCGCGATCACCCAGGACAGGGCCACGAACGCGAGCGCGGCCCAGATTGCCGTCGTCGCGCGCCGCCGCCGCCACTGGCGCACGCAGACGATCGCGGCCGCCGCGAACAGGACGATGTTGACGATCCCAACGAGCTCGAACCCTTGCTTCAAGCTACCTCCCGAGGCGGGCAGATCCTACCGCCGCCTATCGGGATGCGACGGCAAGAACCTGAGTCCTTGCCTCCTCTAGCTGCCGGTCTTCCGCGCCCTGAAGTCCTCGAGGATCGTCTCGGTCGCCGTCGCGCCGACTCGAGTGACGCCGACGCTCATTACCTCGAGCAGCGCATCGAGCGTCCGGACACCCCCTGCAGCCTTCACCTGGACGTGCGGGGGACTGTGCTCGCGCATCAGCTTCAAGTCGTCGATCGTCGCGCCCGACGGGGCGAAGCCGGTGGAGGTCTTGACGAAGCCAGCGCCGGCTGCGGCGGTCAACTCGCAGGCGCGGATCTTCTGCGCGTCGTCCAGATAGGCGTTCTCGAAGATCACTTTCACGAGCCGGCCCTGAGCGGCTTCGACCACTGCGCGGATCTCGCCCTCGACGTACGCGTCGTCGCCGGAGAGCAGGCGGCCGATGTTCAGCACCATGTCGATCTCGTCGGCGCCGGTTGCGACCAGCTCCGCCGTCTCGGATGCCTTCGTCGCCGTCGTCTGGCTCCCGTGCGGGAAGCCGACGACGGTCGAGACGAGCACGTCCGATCCCGCCACGAGCTCCGCGGCCACCGCCACATCCGAGGGGCGAACGGTCGCGGACGCCACGTCATAGCGAAGCGCCAGCTCGACGCCGGCGCGGACGGTCGCAAGATCGAGCTCCGGCCGCAGCAGCGAGTGGTCAATCGTCTTCGCGACGTCGCTGTACTCGAGCGTGTCGAAGCCGATCACGGCGCCAGAAAGCGGAAGAGCGCCTCCGCGACGCAGGCTGGTTTCTCCTGGCCCTCGAGCTCGATCGTGACCGCCACGCGCGCCTGCTTGCCGAGCGCGACGTCCTCGAGGTCTTCGATTCGGAAGCGGCCCCGGATGCGCGCGCCGGACGGCACCGGGGAGGTGAAGCGGACGCGGTTGAGCCCGTAGTTGAGCGTCATCCCGTAGCCCTCGAGCTCCGGGAGCGCTCGCTCGAAGAGCGGCACGACGAGCGAGAGGGTGAGGAAGCCGTGCGCGATCGTCGTTCCGAACGGGCCGGCAGCGGCGCGCTCGGGGTCGGTGTGGATCCACTGGGGGTCGTCGGTCGCGCGCGCGAACTCGTCGATTCGCTCCTGCGAGATCTGGAGCCAGGGTGACTCGAGCTCCTGCCCGACGAGCTCCTCGATCACCATCTGACCACCGATGCGGCCCAGGTGTAGCCGGTTCCGGCCGCCAGCAGCAGGACGCGGTCGCCCTCGGACAGCTCACCGGCGCGCGACGCGCGGTCGAGCGCGAGCAGCGAGTCGACGCCGCTCATGTGACCGGTGTCATCGAGATAGGCGGCACGTGGGCTGCCGAGCTCGCCCACGATTGCCTCGTGCATGGAGCGCTTCATGTGGATCCCGCAAAGGTACGTCACGTCCTCGAGCCGCGCGCGACCGCTCAACCGCGCCTCGGGCGACGGCGACGAAGTTGGGCAGGCTGACCTCGTCGAGGCCGCCCTTCATCTGCTCGGGGTCGGCGACGTCGAGGAAGTGCCGCCGTTCCGCGACGCTATCGGCCGACGGGGGCTCGACCGACCCGCCCGCGGGCACCTTCACCTGGAGCGAGAAAGAGCCGTCCGTGATCGCGTGGCAGCCGAGCAGCTCGTGCGGCGCTTCGCGCGTGAGCAGGCCGGCGACTACGCCGTCGCCGAAGTTGAACATGAAGCGCGAGCGTTCGTTCCCGTAGTCGAGCAGGTACGACTCGCGGCAGGCCGCGACGACAAGGACGTTGCGGAGCTCCGGCTCGGCGAGGAGGAAGTTCCGCGCGAGCCGCAGCGCAACGGGCGTGCCGCACGAAACATTTGCGTACTCGAGCGCGTAGGCGTTGACGCAGCCCAGCCGGTGCGCGATCCACGGCGCCGCCTGCCAGACGGGGTAGTCCTTCCAGAGCGAGCCGTAGTAGAGGACGACGTCGATCTCGGCCGGATCGAGCTCACGCTCCTCGAGCAGCCGCTCGGCCGCGCGCACGGACGATGATCCGGGCGAGCTCGTCGAAGACCGCCTCCGGCATCTCGCGCTCACCGTTCCAGAGGATCCAGCGCATGCCGTCGAGCTCGCCGATCCCCATCAAGCTCCAGGCGTTAACGACCCTAAACCTGAGACCCGATTCAGATCGGAGGTAACTCCTTGCAAGGCGGGAAAGTCAAGCGGCGGCGACGGCCGCCTACGCGCCCAGCTCGTGCAGCAACGGCGCGGTGTCGAGCGGCTCGTAGCCGATCCTGGCAGCGATCTCCTCGCTCGTCGGGCGGGTGCCCTCACGGAAGAGCTCGAGCAGCCGCTTGCCGGTCTCGGGGCTCCGCCACCAGTCCTCCCCCACTTCGGTCGAGAGGTGGCGGCGCAACTGCGCGGCGCGGATCCAAGCGCGCAGGTAGTCGGCGGAGTAGAAACCGGAATCCATGTCGGAGACGAAGTTCTCGCGGAGATAGCGGATCCCCGTTGCCGCGGTCAGGCGCTCCGCGTAACCCTCTGGCGTGCCGCCCTCGGCGTTGAACCGGCCCCAGAACTCGAGCTCGTACTGGAGCTTTGCCGCGTAGCGGCGGAAGAGCAGCGCCTCGAGGAAGACCGTCGCCTCGGCGTTCTCGACCGCCTGCTCGTCCGAGAGCCCGAAGTGCTCCGCATGCCAACCGGGCTCGCGCGAGATCGCCTCGACGATGTAGGAGTAGATCTCGGTCAGCGCGTGGTCGCGCGAGAGCTTGCGAAAGGTGTACGGCAGGCTCGGGTCGCAGCCGGCGTAGTGGAGCGCGTGCCCGGCCTCGTGCAGGAACGCCTGGTAGTCGTGCAGGCCGCCCTGGGCGCGCGTGATCAGGTGGACGACGCGCGGCGGGTCGGAGGCGATCACGCAGGCGCGAGGCGACTTCTGCGGCCGGTCGTCGAGGTCGAGCCGGATGCCGGGCATCGTCGCGAGGTCGAGCCCGAGTGCGCCGAGCGTGGCGACGCACACCTCGACGGCGCGGTCCTTCGTGTACGTGCGCTCGAGCGGGGAAAGCCGGCGCAGGTAGCTCGTGTGGTTCGAGGTTGGCACGGCCTCCCGCTCGGGTCCGAGCAGCCGCTCGAACCAGCGCTCGCGCATGCTCGCGTACGCAGCCTCGGAGGCGCGGCTGACGGCGTCGAGCGCCCGCTCGAGCTCGTGCAGCGAGATGCCCTTTTCCTCGGCGTTCCGGGCGATCGGGTCCGGCTCGCCGGACAGCTCGGCCTCGAGCGACTCGCCCGCGGCCAGAAGCTCGAGCCGGCCGGGATTGAAGGTCGCGCTGACGGCGTTGGCGAGCGAGCCGAGTTCGTCGCGGTCGCGGTACTCGGGCAGGACAGCGAGCTTCGCCTGCGCCGTTCGCAGTGGCAGCTCCTCGCCCTGCCACTCGACCCGGGCTGCCAGGAGGTCGTTTTCGAGCTCGTCCTCGGCGCTCGCCAACTCGGCCGCCAGGATCCCCGCCTCGCAGGTCTTGCGCAGCCGGTAGAGCAGCTCGCGGTCGTCTCCCGACGAGGCCTCCTCGGCCTCGCGCAGCCCGTCGCGCTGCTCATGGGTGAACAGATCTCGATAGCGCTCGACGATCGCCGCCTGCTCGGAGATCTCCTTCTCTCCGACCCGGACGGCGCGTCCCTCCTCGGAGCGCTCGTACAGGTAGCGCGCCAGGCGCTCCTCGAAGGCGGCGGGAGAACGAACGGCGGTGACGCTCACTTGATCAGGCTAGCGAACGGGACAGTCAGCGATCGCCGCCGCGAGCCGGGTGAGCTCGAACGGCTTCCCGAGCACCGCGTCGACGCGGGCACGCAGCTCCGCTCCCACCTCGGCCGAGCCGGAGAGGAGCACGACGCGCGTCGGCAGGTCGAGCGCCTTGATCTCGTCCAGCAACTCGAGCCCGTCCTCCCTACCGACGTGGAGGTCGAGCAGCAGCACGTCGGGCGACAGCCGCTCGAGGAGCTCGCGGCCCTCCGCCACCGTCGCCGCCTCGTGCACGGTGTGCCCGTCGATCTCGAGGTTGACCCTGCAGAGCAAGCGGAGCGCAGGCTCGTCGTCGACGAGGAGGACGTTCCTTGACCGAGGGGTCGCGGCACCGTCCATGAGTGCCGACTTTAGCTGTTACGAGGGGTACCCGTAACTCTGCTGAGTGTGAGATCGTTTATCTTTTACAAATACGAAACGGGGGGGACATGCAGACGCGACGCATCTCACGCAGGGAGCAGGAGCCTCGCCTCCCCACGCCGAGCGCCAGCTATCGCAGGCGGGCGTGGCTCGAGTTCCAGCGGGCGATCGATCCGCTCGCGCAGGTCAAGCCGCCGCCCTGGCGGCAGCAGCACTGATCCGCGCCAGCGACTCGTCGCGACCGAGTAGCTCCAGGCTCTCGTAGAGCCCGGGTGAGACCTTCGAGCCGGTGACGGCGACGCGGATCGGCGCGAATGCCTGCCGCGGCTTTAGCCCGAGGCGCTCGCCGAGCTCCTTCAGGGCCACCTCGATCGCCGCTGCGGTGAACGGCTCCACCTCGGCGAGCGTCTCCGCCGCTGCCGTGAGGATCCCCCGATCGAGCAGCGCGGGATCGGGCTCGACCTGGTGAAAGAGGAACCCGGCGAACTCCGGGAACTCGCCCAGCCGGCCGATCTTCTCCTGCACGAGCGGCACCGCGGCGCGTACGCGCTCCTCGTCCCAGTCGATCCCCTGTTCGCGGAGGTGGGCGATCAGGGTCGCCGCGTAGTTCTCGGGCGCCAGCTCGCGCAGGTAGACGCCGTTCATCCAGTCGAGCTTGTCGTAATCGAACGTCGCCGGGCTCGCCCCCACCCGCTCGAGCGTGAACCGCTCCACGAGCTCGTCGCGTGACATGAGCGTGGTCTCGCCGTCGGGCGCCCAACCGAGGAGAGCCAGGAAGTTGACGAGCGCCTCCGCGAAATAGCCGGCTTGACGGAACTCGTCGACGGTCACCGCACCGTGCCGCTTGGACAGCTTCTTCCCGTCCGCGCCGTTCACGTTCGGCACATGCGCGTACACGGGGATGTCTCCCCCGAGCGCCTGGACGATCCGGATCTGCTTCGGTGTGTTCGAGATGTGGTCGGGCCCACGGATCACGTGTGTGATCCCGTCCCACATGTCCTCGAGCGGCGAGGCGAAGTTGTACGTAGGCCGACCGTCCGAGCGAACGAGCACCAGGTCATCGATCTCCACGTTCGGGACCTCGATCCGCCCCAGCACGACGTCGTCGAACGCGGTGATCCCTTCGTCGGGCATGCGGAATCGGATCGCCCCCTCGTCCTCGTACGCGTGGCCCGACCCCAGCAACGTCTCGGCAGCTGCGCGGCAATCATCGATCCGGTCGAGCTGGAACGTGACCTCACCGTCCCAGTCGAGGCCGAGCCAACGCAGCGACTCCTGAATCTGCTCCGTCGCCTCCTCGACCTCACGGCCCGTATCGGTGTTCTCGATCCGCAGGCGGAACTCGCCGCCCTCGTGGCGTGCAAACAGCCAGTTGAAGAGCGCTGTGCGCACGTTGCCGATGTGGAGGAGGCCCGTCGGGCTAGGGGCGATGCGGACTTTGACTGACATGGGCTGGCTAGGTTATCGACGTGCTGTTCGGCGCCCACTGCTCAGGCGGGATCAAGGGCTCTCTCGACCATGCGATCGACATCGGCGCCGACTCGGTACAGCTGTTCGCGCAGAGCCCGCGGATGTGGCGGTTCCCAGAGCACGCCGAGGAGGACCTGGCGCGCTTTCGCGAGCGCCGCAGCGAAGCCGGCATCGGCGCCGTACTCGTGCACGCGCTTTACCTGTGCAACCTCGCGACGAAGGACAAGACGATCTACGGCAAGAGTCGCGACACGATGCGCTCGACCGTCGACGCCGCCTGCGCGATCGGAGCGGACGGCGTCGTCTTCCACGTCGGCTCGCATCTCGGCGCAGGGCTGAAGGCAGGCGTCAAGCGCTGCGTGCCGGCGCTTCGCGAGGTGCTCGACCGTTGCTCGGAGACGACGTGGCTCCTGCTCGAGAACTCGGCGGGCGCCGGCGGCACGATCGGACGCTCGATCGACGAGCTCGCGATCCTCGTCGACGCGCTCGACCGCCATCCGCGGCTCGGGATCTGTCTCGACTCCTGCCACCTCTACGTCTCCGGGATCGACGTCGGCGAGCCGGACGCCGTGGCGGCCGTGCTGGCGGAGGTGGACGAGCGGATCGGGATCGACCGGCTGCGCGCGCTGCACGTCAACGACGCTGCGGCCCCGCTGGGCTCGAACCGCGACCGGCACGCGAACGTGCTCGAGGGGGAGCTCGGCGAGCGGCTCGGGGCCTTCCTCGCGCACCCGGCGGTGCAGGGTATGCCCGCCCTGATGGAGACGCCAGGCCCCGACGGTCACGGCCCCGACGCGCCCGAGCTGCAGAAGCTGCGCGACCTGCACGCACGCTGGACGTAGCGCCGCGGGAAGATTTCCTCGCGCCCCGCCGTCCTGGGTGTAGCGATGCATGGACAGCCTGCCCACATGCACCTCGCCGACGAGCCGGACACGTCGCGGCCGCCCGTCGGCGTGCTTCACGAGGTCGTAGACCTGGGCGCGCAGCTCGAGTCGCTGGAGCTCACCGTCGGCCAGGTCTGCAAAGTGGCGGAGATCTCAAAGATGCAGCTCGACTACTGGACGATCAAGGCGCGAATCCCGACGCGAGGGAACAAGCAGCGGCTGTACGACCTACCCGCGCTACGGACGATCCTGCTGATCAAGCAGGCGCTCGCAAGTGGCCTGACGCTCTCTGCCGCGGTCGACGCTCACGGCGCGCGGCAACTCCAAGCCTAGGAGAGGCGCGCAAAGACGCGGAAGCTCGGGCGCTCGAGCGGGATCTCGTGGAACTCGGGGTTGCGGCAACCCAGGGCCTCGGCCCGGCTCTCGTAGCACTCCGCCACCTCCACTTTGCACATCGGCAGCGGCGCCCGAGTCGTCCGGATGCCGCCGAACCCGTCCTGCCGCGCCTCGGCGGCGCGCAGGAGGTCGAGGTCGATCTCGGCCGTGTAGACCTTTTGCATGCAGCCGACGTAGCTGTGGCCCCAGGCTTCGTACGCGTAGACGAACGGGCAGGAGCGCTCGATGCACGCACCGGGGTAGACGATCTTCTCGCAGTGCACCTCGCAGCGACGGCACTCCACCTCGTCCTGCGGGTGAAGCGGAAGCTCGGTCAGCGCCTGGAGAGGCTGTTCCACGCCTGAATTGTGGGCACTCGCGCTGCGGCCCGCAAGACTTGACATTCAGGTGATCTTCAGGCAGTGCGCGGGCGGTAGGGTACGCGGCCGTGGTACGCCGCATCCTCTTCACCTCGGTGGCCCTTGCCCCTATTGTCGTCCTGATCCACTACGTCTTCCACCCGACGGAGACGGTCGAGTTCGCGCTGGCGGCGGCTGCGCTCGTCCCGCTGGCATGGTTGATCGGCGAGGCGACCGAGCACGCGGCCGAGCACACCGGCCCCGGAATCGGCGGCTTCCTCAACGCGACGTTCGGGAACGCCCCGGAGCTGATCATCGCCCTCCTCGCCGTCAATCAGGGACTGACCGAGGTCGTGCGCGGCTCGCTGACCGGCTCGGTGATCGGGAACCTGCTGCTCGTGCTCGGCTTCTCACTCCTCTTCGGCGGTCGCGGCGAGATCGACCGGCAGTCGAGCTTCCTCGCCCTCGGCCTCGTTGCCTTCTCCGTCCTTCTCTTCCTGATCCCCTCGATCCCGGGGTGGGACGGCGACCCCGAGCGGCACAGCCTGGCGCAGCTCTCGATTCCCGTCTCGATCGTTCTCCTGATCGCCTACCTCGGCCTGACCTGGTACTCGTTGCGCCGCCACAGCGCGCTCCACATCGCGAGCGACGAGGAGATCAAGGGCTGGTCGTTCCGCTTCGCGCTGCTCGTTCTGGCAGGAGCGACCGTCGTCACCGCTCTCGTCGCCGAGATCCTCGTTGGCACGCTGGAGGTGTTCGCCCACGAGGCGGGGCTCTCCGAGTTCTTCGTGGCCGCCGTGATCGTCGCGATCGTCGGCAATGCGGCCGAGCACGGCGGCGCCGTCGTCGTCGCCGCACGCGGCAAGATCAAGCTCGCAGCCGAGATCGCGCTCGCCTCGAGCGCACAGGTGGCGGTTTTCCTGATCCCCGTGGTCGCGCTCCTCGCCTGGCTGATCGACCCGCTATCGCTCGCCTTCCGCGAGATCGAGATCATCACGGTCGCTGTCGCCCTCGCCGTAACCGCCGCTCTGCTCGCAGACGGCCGCTCCAGCCGGCTCAAGGGCATCATCCTGATTCTGCTCTACGTCGGAGTCGCGGTCGTCTTCTTCAACGCCGGCGAGCGCTAGGGATTAGAAGGTCGACGGCTCGCGCTTGAGCGGGTACGTCGCAAAGTAGAGCTTCTCGATCTCCCCCTCGGCGTCGCGCACGACGCGCAGCAGTTCGCCCCGCTCGCGCCCCTCGACGCTGCGGAAACGGTCTTCGCCCTCGGGCGCGAACCAGGAGGTGTCACGGCCGGGCGGGCCGTCCACGAGCTTCGCCTCCAGCCGTCCCTGCCGCCAGGCGAAGACCATCTCCGAGCCCTCGACCCACCAGCGGCCGAGCAGGGGCTCGATCTCGGGCGGGGGCGCCTGGCCGGGCTCCCACGCGTCTGCGGCGGCGGGCAGCGCGTCGATCGCGGCGGCGGCCAGGTCGAGCGCGAGCTTCTCCGGCGACGCCCCCGAGCCGGTGTTCGTCAGCACGGCGGCCCCGATCTTCGTCTTGCGGTTGACGACGAGCCCCGCCAGGTGCCCGGGCATGGCGCCGCCGTGGCCGACGAAGACGTGGTCGCCGCGGCGATAGAGCTCGAGTCCCGTCCCCCACGCGAGCTTCCAGCTCTCGTGGTCGACCACTGCCCGCACGTGCGACATCTCCTCGAGGGTCGAGGCCTGCAGCACGTCGTTGCTGCCGGTGACGAGGAAGGCGCCCCAGCGCGCGAGGTCGCCGGTCGTCGACCAGAGCTTGCCGAGTGCACCCGCGCCGCCGAGGTCGAGCTCCGGCTCGAGCCGGACGGCGTCGCTGTAGGGCTCGACGAAGTAGCCGCGCGCCGCGGGGTCAGTCGCATCGGGCGTCGTGCGGCCGAGGCCGAGCGGATCGAGAATCCGCGTCTGCAGCGCCTCCTCCCAGGCGACGCCGGCGTGACGCGCGACGACCTCGCCGAGGAGCGCGAAGGCGAGGTTCGAGTAGTGCCACCACGATCCCGGCGGGAGCACCTGCTCAGCGTCCGCCGTCCCGGCGAGGAGGCCCTCGCGCGTCGGCGCCTTCAGCGTCTCCCAGATCTCGCCGGGAGGCTCGCGCTGCAGGCCGGAGGAGTGCGCGAGCATGCGGCCGATCGAGGGCCCGTGCGCGCTGTCGGGAAGGTGGTCGGTGACGGGGTCGTCGAGAGCAAGCTCGCCCGCGTCGCGCAGTTGCAGGATCCCGACGGCCGTGAAGGTCTTCGTGATCGAGCCGATCCGGTACTGCGTATCTGCCGTTGCGAGGCTCCCGGCCTCCACGTCGGCTAGCCCGAGCGCCTTCTGCCAGACGATTTCCCCGCCCCGGAAGACGGCGGCGCTGACGGACGGCATCCGCTCCTCGGCCTGGGCGGTCGCGAGCTTCCGACTCAGATCCTCGTGCAGCGAGTCAGGCGCTGACACGGGCTCCGAGAGCTCTGGGAATCGCCTCAAGCGCGCCGTCGATGTCCTCGTCGGTGATGTCGAGATGGGTGACGGCGCGGAGCACCGTCGGGTGAATCGTCGCCGAGAGGCCCACGCCGTGCTCGGCCAGCCGGGCCGTGGCCTCGGCCGGGGTGAGCGGCGCGACGTCGATCTGCACGAAGTTGGTCTCCACCTTGTCGGGGTCGACGGCGAGGCCTGCCTCTGCGAGACCGCGCCCAAGGCGCTTTGCGCGGGCGTGATCGTCTGCGAGGCGATCGACGTGGTGGTCGAGCGCGTAGACCCCGGCGGCGGCGACGATCCCCGCCTGGCGCATCGCGCCGCCGAAGAGGTGCTTCAGGCGGCGCGCGTTCCCCATCACCTCGGTGCGGCCGGCCAGGATCGCGCCGAGGGGACAGCCGAGACCCTTCGAGAGGCAGAGCGTGACCGTGTCGAAGCGGCGGCCGATCTCGGCGGCGTCCACGCCGGAGGCGACGGCGGCGTTCAGCAGGCGAGCTCCGTCGAGGTGGAAGCGCAGGTCGAGCTCGGCCGCGAGCGCCTGCAGCTCGTCGATCTCCTCGAGCGGCCATACCCGTCCCCCGCTCGCGTTGTGGGTGTTCTCGACCCAGAGCACGCGCGTCCGCGGCGAGTGGACCGCCGGGACGCGGTAGGCGGCGCGAGCCTGCTCGACGCTGTAACGACCGGCCATCCCCGGGAGCCCGCGTGTGACGACGCCCGAGTGGACGGCCGGACCTCCGAGCTCGGAGATGAAGACGTGGCAGTTCTCCTCCCCGATCAGCTCGTCGCCGAGCTCGGTGTGGAGGCGGAGCGCGATCTGGTTCGCCATCGTCGCGGTTGGAAGGTAGACCGCCTCTTCCTGCCCGAGCAGTCGCGCGGCGCGCTCCTCGAGGGCGTTGACCGTCGGGTCCTCGCGCTTCTGCTCGTCGCCCACGACTGCCGCGGCGATTGCGGCGCGCATGCCCGCGGTCGGGCGCGTGGCGGTGTCCGAGCGGAGGTCGATCACAGGCGACAAGCTACCTTGAAGCCGTGGATCTGATGCTCCTCGAACAGACGCTCGCGGACCGCGGCGAGCCCGCCTTTCGCGCCGGCCAGGTGTGGGAGTGGGCGGCGCGCGGCGTCGCCGGCTACGACGAGATGACCAACCTCCCCCGCCCTCTGCGGGAGGAGCTGGCGGCGCAGGTCCCGTTCTCGACGCTGTCACTCGAGGACGAGGCGCAGTCGGCGGACGGCACGGTCAAGGCGCTCTTCCGGACGACAGACGGCCACCCGGTCGAGGCGGTGCTGATGCGCTATCGCGACGGCCGCCGCTCGATCTGCGTCTCCTCCCAATCTGGCTGCCCGCTCACGTGCAGTTTCTGCGCCACCGGCGCGATGCGCTTCGGCCGCAATCTGAAGGCATCCGAGATCCTCGACCAGGTTCTCCATTTCCGCCGCACCGAGGCGGTCAACCTTGCGTCAGGTTCCTGGGGTGCCGGTCGCGGTGCGCGGCCGGAGGGGATAGTGCGTGAGCACAGACCCGGAGAGCCGCGTGCCGCGAGCGGCGTCAGGGGCGGCGGAGCCGGGCTCCGCCCGGCGGGAGCCGCGCCGGCCAGGGGCCTGACGCATCTCGTCTTCATGGGTATGGGCGAGCCGATGCTCAACTTTGACGAGGTGCTGGGCGCAGCGCGGCGCCTGCCGGATGTCGGGATCACGCACAGGCGAACGACGATTTCGACCGTCGGCTGGATGCCCGGCCTGACCCGGTTCGTCGACGAAGTCGAGGAGCCGATCCGGCTCGCGCTCTCCCTGCACGCGGCCGATCCCCGCCTGCGCTCGGAGCTCATGCCGGTCAACGACCGCTATCCCCTGCCGAGCGTCCTCGCGGAGTGCTACCGCTACTTCGCGCTACGTCGGCGAAAGGTGTTCGTCGAGTACGTCATGCTCGGCGGCGTCAACGACTCGCTCGAGCACGCCAAGGAGCTCGCCGCGCTTCTCGACCCGAAGGTCTTCAAGGTGAACCTGATCCCGTACAACCCGACCGGCTTCTACGACGGATCGTCCCGCGCCGCGATCGCCGCGTTCAAGGGTGTGCTCGACCGCGCCCGGATTCCGTCAACGGTGCGTCTCACCCGCGGGCGCGACATCGCCGCCGCCTGCGGGCAGCTGGCCGCCGCGACCTGATTCGGACGCCGTTCCCTCACACCGCGACCGTCACGCGCAGGAAGGTGGCAGGAATGGAGGTCGCATTCTCACTCGAGCTCGCGTTCTGGGCGTTGAAGAGGGCGTCGAGCTCGGCCTGCAGATCGGCCTCGCGGCCGTCGGCTGCTGCAGCTTCGAACGCATTCATGGTCGGCCCGTAATACGTCCGGAACGCGGCGAGAAGCTCCGATGGCGGGCCCGGAGAGTTCAACGTGTACGTACCCCTCTCGAACGAGATGTTGTCCTCCGGCACTCCCGCGGCCGAGAATCGCTCGATCACGTTCTCCTCAACGCCCCACGTCATCGGACTGACGAACCCCTCCGGCGGTGGCGGCGAGTAGGAGGAGCTGATCTTCAAGATCTGGGCGACGAGCGTCGGGTCGCCGGGGATCCAGTTGCCCATGACGATCCGGCCGCCGGGCCGGGTCACACGCACCATCTCCTTGGCCACGTCGAACGGCCGCGGAGCGAACATCGCGCCGAAGATGCTGACGACGAGGTCGAAGCTGTCGTCCTCGAGCTCGCTCAGGTCTGAGGCATCGCCTTCCTGGAACCTGCAGTTGTCAAGCCCGAGGCTCTGTGCTCGCGCGTTGCCAGCCGCGACGAGGTTGCTTGCGATGTCGACACCCAGGACCTTCGCCCCAAGTTTCGCCGCCGGCAGCGCCGTAGTCCCATCGCCGCAGCCAAGATCCAGGACATCGAGCCCGTCCGTGACTCCCAGCGTCTGGACGAGCGCCTCGCCGCTCTCCCGCAGGCTCTCCGCAACGCGAGTGAAGTCGCCCTTCTCCCAGAGTGCCTTGTTCGGATTCGTAGTCATGCGCCGGAGATTACGACAAGTCGAACCGGGACGCCGTCCACGCTGCGCGGTGTGCCCGCGGTCGCCCGCGACTCGACGAGCCCCTCCTCGTCTTCCGGCCGCACCGCCACGACGATCTCATCCGCTGCGAAGGTTGCGAGCGCGTCACGGATCGCGAGCTCGACATCCGCTTCGCCGGCGACAGCCTCCACCGTCGCGCCGGGTAGCTGCTCGGCCGTCCGCTCGGCTACCCGCTCGGCGTGGGCGAACGCGCGCTCGTCGTTCGCGAGCCAGTCGAGAACGCCCTGGCGGACGACGGGCACGACGACTTTGATCGTGTCGGCTTCGCCGACGTGAGCACGGAGAGCCGCCTCCGCGTGCTCGACCGTGCTGACGATCAAGACGTTTCGCATCGCGCGATCCTACCTCCGAGTCAGTGCGAGACCGCGGCGGCCGCGAGCTCCGACACCATCGTGTCGGTGTGAAAGCGCTCGAGCGAGAACGGCGCGATCAGGGCCGGCGTCTTGCCGGTCGCGATCAGCTCGGCCAGCGTGACGCCGACGATCGGGGCGGCCTTGAAGCCGTACGTCCCCCACCCCGCCGAGACGTGGAAGTTCTCGAGCTCGGTCTTGCCGAGGATCGGGCTGTAGTCCGGCGAGAGGTCGCAGAGCCCGGTCCAGGTGCGGAGGATGCGCATCTCCGCGAGCTGCGGGAAGAGCTCGAGCGTGTGTCGCGAGGCGGTCTCGAGGAACGAGAAGGTGCCGATCGACTTGTAGGTCGTGTACGGCTCGATCTCGGCGCCGATCAGGAACTCGCCGCGATCGGTTTGCGAGACGTACACGTGCAGCTGCGAGGAGACGATGATCGTGTCGAGGAACGGCTTCACTGGCTGGGTCACGAACGCCTGCAGGATGTGCGTCGTGATCGGCAGCCGGAGGCCGGCCATACCTGCGACGAGCGACGACCAGCCGGCTACGGCGCTGACGACCGTCCCCGCTTCGATGTCGCCGCGGTTCGTGCGCACGCCGGTGGCGCGCCCGCCCTCGTGCAGGATCTCCGTCACGTCGGTGCCGGGGTGGATCTCGGCGCCGCCGCGGTCGGCTGAGCGCGCGAAGCCCCAGACGACGGCATCGTGGCGAATGATTCCGCCGGGCGGGTGGTAGAGCGCGCCCAGGATCGGCCACGTCGGACGCTCCGAGACGTCGAGCTCGGGGCAGATCGCCGCGACCTCTGAGGTGTTCACCACGCGCGAGTCGATCCCGAGCAGCTGGTTCACCTCGGCGCGCTCCTGCATCACGTTCATCGCGCGGTCCGAGTGCGCGAGCGTCAGGTGTCCGTGCTGGGAGAACATCAGGTTGAAGTCGAGCTCGGCCGAGAGCTTCTCGTAGAGCTTGACGCTCGCCCCGTAGAACGCCGCGCCCTCGGGCGTGCGGTAATTCGAGCGGATGATCGTGGTGTTGCGGCCCGAGGCGCCGGCGCCGATGTAGCTGCGCTCGAGGATCGCGATGTCGCGCACGCCGTGGTTTTTGATCAGATAGTGAGCGGTCGCGAGCCCATGCGAGCCGCCGCCGACGATCACGACCTCGTAGCGCTTCTTCAGCTCGCTGCGGGGGCGCCACATGCGGCGCACGCGGAAGACGTCCTTCACCGGCCCAGCCCTTCGAGCGCGTCGAGGACGTACTCGCAGACGTAGTGGCCGTGCTCCTGCGCGACGTAGACGACGAATGCGTCGCCGTCTCCGCGCGTGACGATCCCGCGCACGCGGGCGACGAGGCCGGACGCCGGGAGCGTGCCGAGGTCGAGCTCGGTCAGGCGCCGCAGCACGTCTTCGCCGTGCAGCTCGAAAGCCGCGTAGGCAGCGCTCTGGTCGATCACCGAGAGGCCGCGGGCGGCGAACGAGTCGCGCAGCGCGGCCGTCGATCCGTCGTGGACGTAAAGGCCCTGGCGCGGCCCGATCGGATGAAAGCTGTCGCCCTGCGCCGGCTCGATCCCGTCGAGGTCGCCGCGCAGCTCGAGCTTGCCGAGATGTGAGAGATCGCGGACGCGGCCGGCGTCGATCCCTGCGAGGGCTCGCTGGAGCGGCGAGACGAGCCGCACGCCGGGCTCGCACCGGTCCGGGGAGAGGAATGCCGGCGAGATCACGACCGCAGCCTCGTCCCCTCGGGGTCGTAGAAGGCGCCGTGCCGCACACGGGCGGGCTCAGGCCGGCCGTCGACGCGAATCTGGATCCGCGTGCCGTCCTCGGCCGCTTCGGGCCGGACCCACGCGAGGCCGATGTTCTTGCCGAGTGCGGCGCTCCAGCGTGCGCTCGTGACGCGGCCGACCGGCCGGCCGTTCTCGACCACCTGGCCGCCCTCCGCGGGGAGCTTTCCGTTCTCCATCTCGAAGCCGACGAGCCGCTCGCGTACCTCGCCTTCCGTCACCAGCTGTGTCGCGCGCTTCCCGACCCAGTCGTCCTTGTCGAGCTTCGCGATCCACGGCATCCCGGCCGAGATCAGGTTTGACTCCGAGTCGGTGTCCTGGCCGACGATCACGTGCGCCTTCTCGAGCCGGAGCACGCGCTGCGGCTCGAGCCCGAAGGGGATCGCCCCCTGGGCGACGATCGAGTCCCAGAGATGCTCGGCGGCGGGGCTCGGGCAGTGCAGCTCGTAGCCGAGCTCGCCGACGAAGCCGATCCGCAGCGCGAGGCAGGGGACGCCCGCGACCGTCAGCTCCTTCGCGTCGAGGTAGGAGAGGTCGTCGTTCGAGACGGAGGCCTTGGTCAGCGCGCCGAGCGCCTCGCGGGCGCGGGGCCCGGCGAGGTTGACCGCCGCGAGGGCGCCGGTGACGTTGGCGATCTCGACGTCGTAGCCCCAGATCGCGTTCCACCACTCGAACCAGCCGTTGACGGCGTCGGCTCCGGTCGAGGTCGTGGTCACGTAGTAGGAGTCCTCCGCGAGCCGGGCCACGGTGCCGTCGTCCATGATCCGGCCGCCGTCCGTCGTGAGCACCCCGTAGCGGATGCGGCCCGGCTGCATGTCGCCGAAGCGATTTGGATAGAGGCGCTCGAGGAACTCGGCCGCGTCCGGGCCCTGGACGAGCAGCTTGCCGAGCGTGGAAACGTCGATCACGCCGAGGTCTTCGTGAACCGCGCGCACCTCGCGCTCGACGTCGCCGTAGGCGTACGGCCGCTTCCACGCGCCGGCCCAGATCAGCGACCCACCGGACTCCTCGTGGCGGTGGTGGAGGGACGAGCGCTTCATCGGCTCCAGGTGCCGTCCGGCGAGAAGGCCCAGCGAGACCGGCGTCCAGGGCGGCCGGGCGGTCGTCGCCCCGACCGCGGCCTCGTCCGAGCCGGTCTCCTTCGCGTAGAGGCGGATCGACTGGACGTGGCAGTAGCGCCCCTGGCAGGGGCCCATAGTCACGGTCGTGTACCGCTTCGCAAGCTCGATTGAGTCGAAGCCCTCGGCGACCGCGCGCTTGACGTCCTTGGTCGAGACGTCCTCGCAGACGCAGACGAAGCACTTGTCGCCGCCGCCCTCGTACGCCGAGTACGCGGCCGCGGGAACCGCCTGCTCGCCGACGGCGCCGGTGACCGACCCCGCTGCGGTGATCCCGTCCGGGATCGCCGTCGGGACGAGGACGCCGCGCGCGGCGTCGTACTCGACCTTCGCGCCCGCCATCGCGAGCAGCGAGTAGGCCGGCTGGCGGCCGCCGGACATGACGACGAGGTCGCATTCGACCGTTCGGCCGTCGACGGTGACGCTCCTGACGCGGCCCTTGCGCCCTTCCGCAGCGAGCGTCGGGGCGCGGCCGCTGCTCAGACTCACCGTGCTGACGACCTCGATCCCCGCCTGGTCGAGCGCGGCCCGCGCACGCTCCGCCGCCCCGTCGACCGCGATCACCACCGCCCGCTCTCCGGGCTTGACGGCGTAGCGCTCGACGAGGCGCTCGACGGCGCCCGGCAGCATCACGCCGACGAGGTCATTGCCCGGGAAGACGAGAGGTTGGTCGATCGTGCCGGTCGCGACCACGATCTGCTCGGCCCGGAAGCGCAGCATCAGATTCCCCTGCTCGACGGGCACGAGGCCGCCCTCCCAAATCCCGATCGCCCGCGCGGGCGCAAGCACCTCGACGCCGGGGAGCTCGAGCGTCAGCTCCGGCAGCTCGTCGACGAGCACGACGCCGGGGCCGGCCGCCGCATGCGCCGCGGCCGCTTCGCGCCCGGCGCGACCTCCCCCCACCACGAGAACACGCGCCTCGCGGTGCTCGACGTCGTAGCGGTGGTGCGGATCGTGCTCGGGCACCTTGCCCAGGCCGGCGGCGTTGCGCAGGAACTTCTCGTACAGCGGCCACAGACGGCGCGGCCGGATCATCGTCCGGTAGTAGAAGCCAACCGGCGTGAACGGGCCGCCCAGCTTGTCGACGACCGAGAAGAGGTCGCGGTCGAGCGAGCCGATCACGTTCTGGCCGTCGACCTTCGCTCCGTCTCGCACCGGCGTCTCGCAGACGCGGACGTTCGGGACGCCGTCGACGGTCATCATGCAGTTGGCGCAGTGACCCCGGCAGCAGAGGATCCCGCGCGGACGGTGGTACTTGAAGGAGCGCGAGAGCAGCGTCCGGCCGGAGGCGTAGAGCGCGGAGCCGAACGTGTCGCCGGCAAACGCCTCGATCTGCTTGCCCTGGAACGTGAACCTGACGGTCGTGTTCCGATCGAGCAGCTCGCCGGGCTGAACCGAAAGCCTGCTCATGACGCCCGCCCACGCTGCGTCGGCGGCACCTCGGTGCGCAGGACCTCATTCGTGCGGGTATCGCGCTCCGCGACGAACCAGATCTCGCAGCCGCTCCGATGACTCCACCACTCCCGCTGGACGCCTGCCACGTTGTCGCGAAAGTAGACGTATTCGTAGAGCTCGCGCAGCGTGGCCTCCTCGCCGGGGCGGGTCAGCACTTCGCCCCGGTAGCCGAACTCGTCGACCGGGCGTAGACCGCAGTGGGGACAGGACAGGAGAAACGACATCCGAAGCTGAGCCTAGTTACCGACGCCGACGCCGGGGATCCAGTTCGTGCCGGCGAGCGGCACGCGGGCCATCGCAGCCGCCTCGATCGTCAGCGCGACGAGGTCCTCGGGCTCGAGGTTGTGCACGTGCGACTTGCCGCACGCGCGCGCCAGCGTCTGCGTCTCGAGGTTGAGCACGCGCAGGTAGTTCGCCAGCTTGTGGCCGGCGACCACAGGGTCGAGGCGGGAGAAGAGCTCCTCGTCCTGGGTCGAGATGCCAGCGGGGTCGCGACCCGCCTGCCAGTCGTCGTAGAAGCCGGCCGAGCTGCCGAGCTCCCGGTAGGCCTCCTCGAGCTCGGGGGCGTTGTCGCCCATCGCGACGAGCGCGGCCGTCCCGATCGAGACCGCGTCGGCGCCGAGCGCGAGCGCCTTTGCGACGTCGGCGCCGGAGCGGATCCCGCCGGAGACGATCAGCTGCACCTGCCGGTGCAGGCCGAGCTCCTCGAGCGCGTCGACCGCGAGCCGTACCGCGGGCATCGTCGGGATGCCGACGTGCTCGATGAAGACATCCTGTGTCGCGGCGGTCCCGCCCTGCATGCCGTCAACGACGATCACGTCGGCCCCGGCCTTCACCGCGAGCTGGACATCGTAGTACGTCCGCGTGGCCCCAACCTTGACGAAGATCGGCTTCTCCCAGTCGGTGATCTCACGCAGCTCGCCGATCTTGATCTCAAGGTCGTCCGGCCCCGTCCAGTCCGGGTGCCGGCAGGCGCTGCGCTGGTCGATCCCCTGCGGCAGGTTGCGCATCGCCGCGACGCGGTCGGAGATCTTGTGGCCGAGCAACATGCCGCCGCCCCCGGGCTTCGCGCCCTGCCCGACGACGACCTCGATCGCGTCCGCCTTGCGCAGGTCGTCGGGGTTCATCCCGTAGCGCGACGGCAGCAGCTGGTAGATGAGCGTCTCGGAGTGCTCGCGCTCCTCAGCGGTCATGCCGCCGTCGCCGGTTGTCGTCGCGGTGCCGACCTCGGTGGCGCCGCGGCCGAGCGCCTCCTTCGCGGGCGCGGAGAGCGCGCCGAAGCTCATCCCGGCGATCGTGACCGGGATCTTCAGCTCGATCGGCTTGCCGGCGAAGCGGGTGCCGAGCACGACGTCCGTGTCGCACCGCTCGCGGTAGCCCTCGAGCGGGTAGCGCGAGATGCTCGCTCCCAGCAGGAGCAGGTCGTCGAAGTGCGGCAGCTTGCGCTTGGCGCCGAAGCCGCGAATGTCGTAGATCCCCTCGCGCGCCGCCCGCTGGATCTCGGCGATCGCGTTGCGGTCGAAGAGATACGACTCGCGCAGGCCGGGCCGCCACCCGGCATGCATCAGTACGCCCCCGCATTGTCGACGTGGAAGTTGTAGAGGCTCCGGGCGGAGCCGTAGCGCCGGAACGAGGCCGGATCGACGTCGTCGAAGCCGGCCCGCTCGAGCAGGCCGCGCACCTGGACGACGTGCTCCGCGCCCATCTCCTTCTCGATGCAGTCGGCGCCTAGACCGGCGACTTCGCCCCGGACGTAGATGCGCGCCTCGTAGAGCGAGTCGCCGAGCGCATCGCCCGCGTCGCCGCACACGACGAGGCAGCCGCTCTGCGCCATGAAGCCGCTCAGATGCCCAACGGAGCCGCGGACGACGATCTCAACCCCCTTCATCGAGATGCCGCAGCGCGCCGCGGCGTCGCCGTGGACGACGAGCAGGCCGCCGTGGGCGCTCGCGCCGGCCGACTGGCTCACGCCGCCTTCGATCACGACCGTCCCGGACATCATGTTCTCGGCCAGGCCGGTGCTCGCGTTTCCGTGCACCCGCACGTTCGCGAGCTGGTTCATTCCGGCGCAGTAGTAGCCCACGTGGCCGTCGATCTCGACGTCGATCTCCGCGTCGAGGCCGCACGCGACTGCGTGGGCGCCGCGCGGGTTGAGCACGCGCCAGCGGGTCGGGCCGCCCTTGCCGCCGGCAAGGTCGTGCAGACGCTGGTTGAGCTCGCGCAGCGGCGTCGTCGCGAGGTCGACCACCTCGACGGCGGTCTCGGAGGCGGTGCCTGCGCTCATCAGACGGGCTGTTTGTCCCAGACGTAGACGATCCCCGGCTCCGGCTCCCAGACGCGTGCGTCGTCGGCGCCCGGGAGCACCGCGATCGCGTGGTATTCAGAGGCCATCGCGACCCAGTCGTCGGTCTCGGCGAGCACGGCGGGCTTGCAGGCGATCGGGTCTCGCAGGACGGCGAATCCGTCCGCGGTGCCGACCGCGAAGGTGTAGAAGCCGTCGAGGTCCTCGAGCCCGGCCTCGAGGGCCTGCTCGAGCGATGCCCCCTCGCGCAGCTTCCAGGCCAGGTAGCCGGCCGCGACCTCGGTGTCGTTCTCGGTGTGGAACTCGATCCCCTCGCGCTGCAGCGTCCGGCGCAGTCGGTTGTGGTTCGAGAGCGAGCCGTTGTGGACGAGGCAGAGGTCGAGGCCGGTCGAGAACGGATGCGAGCCCTCGGTCGTGACGCGGCTCTCGGTCGCCATCCGGGTGTGCCCGAGCGCATGCGTGCCCTGGAAGTCTGTCAGCGAAAACTGCTCGGCGAACGCCTCCGGCCGCCCCACGTCTTTGTAGATCTCGATCACCGAGCCGGCGCTCATCACGCGCACGTCGGGGAAGTTGCAGCGCACCCACGTCTCGGCCTCGCCCGCGTCGGCGTCGACCAGGATGACCGCATGGCTCGCGCGCACACTCGACACGCTCGCGTCCCCGAAGGCGCCGGCGAGCCGGCCGCGGAGCGCGTCCCAGTCGTGGAGCGGGTCGCGGGAGTAGAGCGTCAGCTTGGAGCCGGTCGGGACCGAATCCCGATAGACGGCGACCCCGGCGCTGTCTGGCCCGCGGGCGCTCATCTGCGCGAGCATTGCCGCGAGATGCTCACCGAGGCGATCTTCGATCGCGGGCGACTTGGCGAAGAGACCGACGATTCCACACATGCCGTGTGGAGCTTATCTCCATGCACTATCGCGCTAATGCACGGTCTTCACGTTGAAGATATGGAGGTTTCCTCCATATCCCTAGAAGCGCGTCAGATACTCCTTGACCTCCCACGAGGTCACCTGCTCGTGGTAGCGGAACCACTCGTCGCGCTTGACCTTGAGGTAGTAGTCGACGTACTCCTCGTGCTCGCGGGTGCGGCCGAGCGCCGTCCGCAGCACGTCGTCGCGCTCGAGCTCGTCGGTGGCCTCGATCAGGGTCGAGGGCAGCGACGCGAGCCCGCGTTCGACGCACTCGTCGTAAGAGAAGCTGTAGAGGTTCTCGGAGTTCGGCTCGCCCGCGTCGGTCGAGTTGGCGATGCCGTCGAGGCCGGACGCCAGGATCGCGGCCGCAGCCAAGTAGGGGTTGCAGGATCCGTCCACCGTCCGATCCTCGATCCGTCCCGGTCCCGGGATCCGCAGCATCTGCGTCCGGTTGTTGTAGCCGTACGAGATCCAGACCGGCGACCAGGTCGCCCCGCTCGCGGTGGTGCCGAACTTGAGCCGCTTGTACGAGTTCACGGTCGGCGCCGTCAGGGCGCTGTACGCACGGGCGTGCGCTTTCAGGCCGCCGACGAACGCGTACCCGAGCTCCGAGAGGCCGAGACCGCGCGGATCCCCCTCGTCGAGGAAGACGTTCTCGCCGTCCTTCCAGAGCGACATGTGGAAGTGGCAGCCGTTCCCGGTCAGGTTCGTGAACGGCTTCGGCATGAAGGTGGCCTGCATCCCGTGCTGCTCGGCGAGCGTGTGCACCATGTAACGGAAGAAGATCGCGCGGTCGCACGTGACAAGCGCGTCGGCGTACTCGAAGTTCTGCTCGAACTGGCCGTTCGCGTCCTCGTGGTCGTTCGCGTAGTTGCCCCAACCAAGCTCGTTGCAGTAGCGCGAGACCGTCGTCAGGAAGTCGTACTGGCGCGTCAGCCCGGCCATGTCGTAGCAGGGCTTCTCGAGCGTGTCGAGCTTGTCCGCGATCTCGATCGAGCCATCGTCCTTCATCTGGATCAGGAAGTATTCGAGCTCGGCGCCGATCTTGAACTCGTAGCCCTGCTCCTTCGCGCCGGCGAGGACGTTGCGGAGGATCGTGCGCGGGCAGTAGGGCCACGGCTCGCCCTCGACCGTGATGTCGCACGCGAAGCGGGCGAGGTTCGGCTGCCAGGGGACGAGCGTGAAGCTGTCCAGGTCGGGGATCGCCGCGATGTCCGGGTCGCTCGGGAGCTGGCCGATCTCCCCGGCAGCGAAGCCCGCAAAGCCGGCGCCGTCCTCCACGAGCCCGTCGAGATGCGCGGCGGGGACGAGCTTGGCGCTCGGCCGCCCGTACATGTCCACGAACTGCGCGAAGATGAACTCGACGCCCCGATCCTGCATCGTCGAGCGTATTTGGTCGAGCTTGGCGGTGTCCGCGGCCATGGCCTCCTTCCTATCACGCCCGCGGCCCCGAGAGGATGGCCGGAACCTCTACTTCTCTAGCCGCTTTATGTGTTCGGAGTCGCCGTTCCGAGCACCAGCCGGAGCTGGACGAGCTTGACCGCGATCTCGACCATCAGCCAGTCGTCGCGGCGCAGGTCGAGACCCGAAAGCTCGGCGATCCGGCGCAAACGCTGACGCAGCGTGTTCGGATGGACGAACAGCGCCTCTGACGCGGCGCTGATGCTGCCGTGCCGGTGCAGGAACTCCTCGAGCGTCTTCAGCAGCGAGGCGCCGCGCTCGCGGTCGTAGGCGGCGAGGCGGGTGACCGCCTCGATCGTCTCGTCGCGAACGCCTCCCTCCAGCGCGATCCGGAGCAGGTACTTGTATGCGCCGAGCTCCTCGAAGCCGACGACCGAGGCCTGCCGTTTCAGCACGACAGTCCCGAGGAGCGCTTGGCGAGCCTCTTCGAACGCCTCTGCAAAGCTAGGGGCGCCGGCACACACACCGGAGAGGCCGATCGCGACGGGTGTCGCGAGAACGCCGTGGGCGCGCCGGACGCTGTCGACCAGCCGCTCGGGGCCTGATGGTGGCACTCGCAGCAGCCCCCGCAGCGAATCCTCGCGACGGTCGAAGAGCGACCCGGGCACCTGGGCAAGGAGGGCCGCCTCGAGCGCGTCGTCGGCGGGCTCGGCGGCGAGGACGATGTGCGGCTCGTCCAGGTCGCACCGGAGGCGGGCGGCACGCCCCTCGAGGTCGCTTCCGATGCGTCCGCCGGCGAGCTCCTCGAAGAAGTCCTTAATCAGGTTCTTCTCCGTCAGGCGCTCGATTAGCTGGATCTTCTTGATCCCGACGGCCGTCTGGCTGGCGACGGCCCGGGCGAGGTCGACGGCCGTGCTGCCGTCAGCGACGAGCAGCCCGAGCAGCTCGTCGTTCGCGACCAGCGGCATCGAGATCCGCGATGCGCGGCCTCCTCGCGCAAGCTCCGGCCCCAGCTCCGCCAGCCCGATCGCACGGCGCGGCTCTCCGACCGGTTGCGAGGCACGCCACTCGAGCTCCTCCGAGCCCGGCTCCAGCAGGTACACGTGGCAAGCGCTCGCCCGCAGAAGCTCGCGGGCGCGGACGGCCACTGCCGGCAGGAGCTCGTCCAGCGTCTCGGACGCGGCGATCGCCTCCGCGAGCCCGGTCACCTGCTCGAGCTCGCTCACCCTGGTTCGCATCTCCTCGTACAGGCGCGCGTTCTCGATCGCGCCGGCGACGAGCGACGCGCTGGAGACGAGAAAGTCGACCTCTGGCTGCGTGAACTCCCGCGGCGCCTCCGTGTGGGCGGAGATCACACCCATCACGGAGTCGTCCCGCCCCAGGATCGGGACGCACAGGAGCGACTGGAAGCGGTCCTCGTCGAGCTCGGCGACGAACTTCGTCCGCGGGTCGGCGATCAGGTTCTCGCGAATGAAGACCGGCTCACGGTGCTCGGCCGCCCACCAGGCAAGCCCCTCCCCACGGTCGAGGGCGATCGAGCCGGCGAGGTGCGCGTACGGCTCCGACGCCGCCTGGAGGAGGAGACGCTCGCCGGGCGGATCGAGGAGGTAGACGAAGCAGGCGTGGACCGCGCTCGCCTCGGAGAGCAGCCGCACGACGCCGTCGAGCACCTCGCGGAGCTCCAGCGACGAGCCGACGGTCGAGATGATCTCGGAGAGGAACCGGCTCTCGACGTGATGGGCGACGGGCTTACCGATGTCCGCGATCGTACTCGGGTAGAGCCGCTCCTCCTACCCGCTGGCCTATCCGCTGGGCCAGTCCGGAGTTTCGGGATGGAGGTCGTAGTCGCCGCCTGGGCGGCATTCGCGGGAGTGGTACGCGCCCGGGCCGGCGCGTGCGTCGTCGACTGCGACCCGTAGCGCGATCATTCGCGCCTCGGGTTCCGACACTCCGAGGCCCCGTGCGACCCGCTCGGTCGTCTGGACGGCGTAGCACTGCGTTCGCGCCTCGTTGCGGACTCCGCGCAGGTGCCAGGACTCGTGCGCGAGCGTGACGATCCCGTGCATCGCCAACAGGGTCTCCCGATCGCAGCCGCCGCCGAGCGCGCAGCCGAACGAGCCCTGTCGCGCCCGCCAGACCCGCTCAAGGCTGCTGCAGCTGGAGGCGGAGAGGCTCGTCTTTCCCGACGGGCGGCCGTGCTCGTCGAAGTCGACCCAGCCGGCGTTCGGGGTGATCTCGACCAGGCGCGTCCAGAAGCCGGGGCAGCTGACATCGACGTCGCGCAGGGCCACTTCGCTCGCGACGAGGGCCAGGCGGTTCTCGTTCTCCTCGCGGCGCGTGTACTGCCACGCGGAAAAGAGGAGCACCGGCACGAGCAGGACGAGTGCGAGCTTCATGGGTCGGTTATCGGCGGCGTCCGGCTGCCGCCGTAGCCTCGGTCGATGCGTCGCCGCCGCCGCCGCACCTCTCCGGCCGCCGTGACACGGAGCGGCCAGGCCCGGCCACGCCCGCTCTCGGAGCTCGTGCGCCTGCCTCGCCGCAGCCGGCTCTATCCGGAGCTCGCCCGCGCCCTCGCCGCGGCCGACGAGCTGCACATCCTTCACACCGACCTCGACCCGGTTCCTGTCCGTCCGACATCGACGACGAGCCAGGCCGGCTGCTACCGGCTGCGACAGGCCGATCCGATCGACCTGCGGGTGTCGCGCCGGCACGGCCGGGTCGCCGTCAGCTTCCTGCACGAGCTGGGTCACCTCGTCGACCATCAGCTCGGCTCGCAGCCGGGCCCGGCGTGGGCGTCCGGGCGCCACGAGGCATTCTCCGACTGGCGCTCCGCTGCGGCAGCGCTGCCCTCACGCGCGCCCGCAGGAGCCGGCCGGTCGCGGCGGCGCTACTTCGACTCCGCGAAGGAGGTCTGGGCGCGGAGCTATGCGCAAGCCGTGCTGACGCGGTCGCGCGACCCGCTGCTGCAAGACCATTTGCGAGGCCTTCTCGAGGCTGATGACGCCTTCGTCTGGCCGGCCGCCGAGTTCGCGCCCGTCGCAGCCGAGCTCGAGCGCGTGCTCGACCGGCTAGGTCTCCTCCGCCCTGGTCTTCTCCGCCCTGGTCTCGCCGCCGCCGCCGCCTGACCCGAGCTCAAGCCCGACGGCGAGCCCGGCCTCGAAGATGCGGGTCACCGGCGCGCGCAATGCGTCGCGCTCGCCCGCCTCCAATGGCATCGACTCGACGAGAGCGTCCGCATAGACGGTTTCGAGCCGCGCGACGCCGGCGAGGTCGCAGTGATCGGCGATGACGGCGTGCCGGCCACGCATCTGGACCGTGTCGACCGCCGCGGCCAGGTGCGCCGGGCTCACGCCCGGCCGCTCCGCCGGCAGATGGACGCCGATCAGGAAGCCGGCGGTAAACGCCTCCCTGCCGTACGCCACGGCGCCACCGTCGCGCACTTGCTCCGTCGCCAGCACCGTCGCTGCCGCGTCGAGCGCCAGCCGCGTCAGGTGCTCCCAGTCGATCCCGAGCCGCTCGACGAGCCGCTGCGGCGACGGCTCGGCGCTGACGACCGCGGCCGCGCGGTCGAAGTCGCCGGCCTCGTAGTTCGCGCCCACGCCGGATCCTCGCACGCCCAGGGCCGCGAAGCGGCCCCTTCAGGGGTCTTTCGCGACGGAGGATCCGCTTCCGCGGATCCTCCGTCTGCGCCGATTAAGCCGTACTCGGGCCGGTGATGCGGAGGATCCGGGCCGCCCACGGGGGCAGCCACCAGTTCCACTTGCCCATCAGCCGCATGAGCGACGGGACGAGCAGCGCCCTGATCACGGTCGCGTCGAAGATGATTCCGGCGGCCAGGCCGATCCCGAGCTGCTTGATGTCCGTCCCGGGTGCCGTCGAGAGCACGAAGAACGAGAACATCAGCACGAGCGCAGCGCTCGTGACGAGCTTCCCGGTTCGCCCCAGTCCGAGGGCGATCGCGTGCGCCGTATCGCCGGTCTCGTCGTACGCCTCCCGCATCCGCGTCAGCATGAAGACCTCGTAGTCCATCGACAGCCCGTACAAGAACGCAAAGATCATCAGCGGGATCCACGTGACGATCGAGTCCGTCGCCGGGACGTTCCAGATCTCCTCAGCGCCGTGGCCCTTCTGGAAGATGAAGACGATGATCCCGTAGGCGGCTCCCAGCGAAACGAGATTGAGCACGACGGCCTTCAACGCCAGCAGTAGGGAGCGAAAGGCCCGCACGAGGAGCACGTAGGTGACGAGCACGACGAACAGGAGTACGAGCGGGAAGTTGCCATAGACGGCATCGACGAACTCGCGCTCCTCCGTGGGCACGCCCGCGAGCGTCAGCTGGGCCCCGCCGAGCTCGCGCTCGGCAGCCGGAAGGAGCTCGTCCTTCAGGCGGGTGATCGTCGGCCGCGCAGCCCGGCTCGACCCGTCGACGGTGGCGAACGCCTCCACGAGCGCGATGCTCTCGGCCCGGGCCCGAGGCGGCGCGGCCGCACCCGCGATCCCCTCGTCCTGCGCGAGCCGCGCAGCGAGCTCGTCGAGTTCCTTCGGCGTCGCGTCGCCCTCCACGACGACCTGGAACGGCTTGTGCACGCCCTCCGAGATCCCGGCGTCGCGAAGCACACGGGCGCCCGTGTGGCCCGGTCCGGCACCGGGGTAGTCCTTGATTTGCGGATCGGCCGGGTTGAGCTGGACGCCGTAGAAGACGAGCGCGCCGACGACGGCCACACCGGCGAGGGCGACGGGAAGCGGGCGCCGCACGACGAAGTGAGCCCACCTGTTCCAGAAGCCGTGCTCGGGGTCGTCGGTGCCCACCACGAGTCGCCGGGGCAACACGCGCAGGCTGTTGATGCGCGGGCCGAGGGTGTAGAGGAGCGCCGGCAGGAGCGTGATCGCAGCCAGCACCGAGACGGCCGGAATCAGCATCCCGCCAATCCCGATCGAACGGATGAATGGCAGCGGCAGGATGATCAGGCTGAGCAGGCCGACGGCCACGGTCGTACCGGAGACGATCACGGAGCGGCCCGCATGTCGCATCGTCTGGACGATCGCTGCTTCGCGCTCGGCGCCGTGGCGGAGCTCGTCGCGGAAGCGGAAGATCATCAGCAGGGCGTAGTCGATCGCGACACCGAGGCCGACGAGCGCGACGAGGAATTGCACGACGATCGAGACGTCCGTCACGTAGGTCAGCAGCCAGATCAGCGTGAACGTGTTCAGGATCGACGCGGCGGCGACGAGCAGCGGCATCGCGATCGCCGGCAGCGTCCCGAAGGTAAAGAGCAGGATCACGAGCGCGCCCACGCCACCGATCAGCACGTCGGTGAGCACGCTCGGCGGCTCGACGTCTCCGGCCGTCTCGCCGGCTTCGGCGTAATTGGCATCGATTCCGCTGACGTAGCCGTCGACGCCCGGCGGCAATGCTGCGGAGAGTGCCTCCTTCGCCGGGCCGAGATCGACGGGCTCGAAGCCGAAGCGTCCGGCCGGATAGATGTTCGCGAACGTGACCGTTCGGTCGTCCGAGACGTACGCCCCGTTGCCCGTGTTGAAAAACGAGCTGACGCGAGAGCCCGGGTTCGCGGCCGCGGTCTTCTCGATCGCCTCTTCGACGCCGGGCACCCTGGTCACGTCGCTATCCGCGCGCAGAACGATCACCTGCGGGTAGAGCTCGCCATTGCCGAGCTTGGCGACCGCGCGCTGGTTTGCCTCATAGCCGGGCGCGCCCGGGTTCGAGAAGTCCTCGAGCCAGCGGTCGGCGACCTGGATTGCGGAGAAGGCGCCGACGGCGCTGAGCAGGATCCAGACACCGATCACGATCCGGCGGTGGTGGACGACGTAGTGGGTGAGGCGCTCCATTTTGAGCAAACTACAGATCGCCGTCGTTGACGGGTGGTGAGGAAGTGGAGGCACGATCCCACTGGCGCCGGAGCCAACCGCGTGCGTCGACCCGGTCCATGATCGCCTGGTCGAAGCTGGCCGCCCTCTCCACGAGGATCTGCTTCAGCTCCTCCTGCGCGTGCTCGTCGAGCGTGGCGGAGTATTGGCTGATCGCTGCCGCGAAGTCCCGGCCGGAGTACTGCAGCGCGAGCTCGTCGACGCGGCGCTCGAGCTCGTTACGGCTCGTCATGAGCCTTTCTGCGCCTCGAGCTGCCGGCCCTCGCTCACCTCGCCGGCAAGATCTGGATGCTCGTCGAACCCGTATTTGAGCACCATCCGCTTCGCCGCCTTCACCTCGTCCAGGCGCCGCACGGGCCGCGAGCGCGGCGCCTCGCGTAGCAGCTCCGGATCTTCCGCCGCCTCGCGCGCGATCGCGAGCATCGCGTCGACGAACGCGTCCAGGCGCTCCTTCGGCTCGGTCTCGGTCGGCTCGATCATCAGCGCCTCGGGCACGACGAGCGGAAAGTAGATCGTCGGGGGGTGGTAGTCGTAGTCCATCAGCCGCTTCGCGACGTCGAGCGCGGTGATCCCGTGCTCGCGCTTCAGGGTGCGCGCGCTGAGCACGAACTCGTGCATGCAGAGACGGTCGTACGGCAGGTCGTAGGCGTCGCGGAGCTTCGCCAGCAGGTAGTTCGCGTTCAGGACGGCGACCTCGGACATCTCGCGCAGGGCGGGGCCGTAGGCGCGGATGTAGGCGTAGGAGCGGACGAAGACGCCGAACGGGCCCGTGAAGCCGCGCACCTTGCCGATCGACTTCGGCCGGTCGTGGTCGAGCCGGAACTCGTCGCCGTCCCGCACGATCGCAGGCACGGGCAGGAACGGCTCGAGCTTCTCGCGGACGACGATCGGGCCGCCCCCCGGCCCACCGCCGCCGTGCGGCTGCGAGAACGTCTTGTGCAGGTTGATGTGGACGATGTCGAAGCCCATGTCGCCGGGCCGGGAGATCCCGCAGACGGCGTTCAGGTTCGCGCCGTCGTAATAGAGCAGTGACCCCGCGTCGTGGAAGATCTTCGCGACGTCTTCGATGTGCTCGTCGAAGAGGCCGAGCGTCGAGGGATTCGTCAGCATCAGCCCGGCCGTGCGCTCGTTCACCTTCGAGCGCAGGTCGTCCAGATCGAGGTTCCCACGCGCGTCCGTGCCAACCTTCTCCAGCTTGTAGCCCGCCATCGTCACGCTGGCCGGGTTCGTTCCGTGCGCGGTGTCGGCGGTGATGATCGTGTCGCGCTGGTCGCCCTCCCCGCGATCCTCGAAGTAGGCGCGCATGAGCATCAAGCCGGTCAGCTCTCCCTGCGAGCCCGCCGCGGGCTGCAGCGAGCACGCGTCGAGCCCCGCCACCTCCTTCAGGATCTCCTGTAGCCGCCACATCAGCTCGAGCGCGCCCTGCGCTCCCTCCTCCTCCTGGTGAGGATGGAGATCCTTGAAACCGGGCAGCATCACGACGCGCTCGTTGACGCGCGGGTTGTGCTTCATCGTGCAGCTGCCGAGCGGGTAGAAGCCGGTGTCGATGCCGAAGTTGCGGGTCGAGAGCGCCGTGAAGTGGCGGACGATCTCGGGCTCGGCGAGCTCCGGCAGGCGTGGCGGCTCGGCCCGGCGCAGCTCGGCCGGCACGTCGGCCGCGGGCAGGTCGTAGCGCGGCAGCGTCGAGGCGCGCCGGCCGGGCTTCGACTTCTCGTAAATCAGCTCCATTAGGCCCGCACCTCGGCCAGCACCTGCGCGAGGTGGTCGATGTCGGCCGGGCTGCGCTTCTCGGTCACGGCGATCAGGAGGACATCGTCCATGCCTGCGTAGTCGCGGCCGATCGCATAGCCGGGATGCACACCCCGCTCGCGGGACGCCTTGATCACGTCGCGTGCCGGCTTGCCGAGCCGGACGGCGAACTCCTTGAACGTCGCCTTGCCGGGGAAGGCAAGTGGCATGCCGAGGCGCTTCTGCGCGTAGGCGCCGAGGCTCATGCAGGTCTCCCCGACCTCGCGGAGGCCCTGCGGGCCGAGCCACGAGAGGTGGACGAGCCCGGCGAGAGCGAGCAGCGTCTGGTTCGTGGTCATGTTCGACGTCGCCTTCTCACGGCGGATGTGCTGCTCGCGCGTCTGCAGCGTCAGCACGTAGCCCCGGTCGCCGTTCAGGTCGGTCGTCTCGCCGATGATCCGGCCCGGGAGCCGGCGGACGTAGGCGGACTTGGACGCGAGGAAGCCGTAATGCGGCCCGGCGTAGGACTGGTAGTTGCCGGCACTCTGGCCTTCGCCGATTGCCATCGCGCAGCCGTAGTTGCCGGGCGCTTCCAGGACGCCGAGCGAGACCGGGTCGACGTGGGCGATCGGCATCGCGCCGGCGTCGTTGGCGGCAGCCGCCAGCTCGGGCGCCGGCTCGAGAATCCCGAAGACGTTCGGCTGCTGGAAGATCACGCAGGCGGCCCCTTCCGCGGCCTCGCGCATCCGGGCGGGATCGATCGTCCCCCCCTCGTGCCCGACCTCGACGACCTCGAGCCCGAAGCCCGGCGCATAGGTCTTCACGACCTGGCGCACCTGCGGGTTCAGCGTCTCCGCGAGCACGACCTTCGAGCGGCCAGTCGCGTGCTTGGCGACGTAGCAGGCGTCGGCCGCGACGGTCGTTCCGTCGTAGCCGGAGGCGTTCGAGACGTCCATTCCGGTCAGCTCGCAGATCGCCGTCTGGTACTCGAAGATCGCCTGCAGCACCCCCTGGCTCATCTCCGGCTGGTACGGCGTGTAGGCGGTCAAGAATTCGCCCCGCTGCAGGACAGCGTCGACGACGGCGGGCACGTAGTGGTCGTAGATCCCGGCGCCCAGGAACGAGAGCTCCTTCGTCGTGTCGACGTTCTTGGCAGCGAGCTCCTCCATGTGGCGCACGAGCTCGGGCTCTGAAAGTGCGGGCTCGAGGTCGAGCGCACCTTTGAAGCGGACGCCGGCAGGGATGTCGCGGAAGAGCTCCTCGATCGAGGAGACGCCGATCGCCGCGAGCATCTCCTCCCGGTCGGTATCGGTGAGCGAGAGCTGCCCCACTGTTACCGCTCCGGGGCCGGCAAAGCCGCCCCCTCCGCTCGTATGAGCTCCGTCAAGCCTACGCTCATCTACTGCTCGGAGAGGAACTGCTTGTACGCAGCGGCGTCGAGCAGGCTGTCGACCTCGGCGGGATCGGAGAGCCGAATCCGGATCAGCCAGGCTTCTCCATAAGGATCTTCGTTCACGGTTTCGGGCGCGTCCACGACCTTCTGGTTCACCTCGAGGATCTCGCCGGAGAGCGGCGCGATCACGTCGGAAACCGCCTTCACGGACTCGACCTCGCCGTACGAGGAGTCCTTCGTCACGGTGGCGCCCTCGGCCGGAGCCTCGAAGTGGACGAGCTCGCCGAGCGCGTCCTGCGCGAACCACGTCACCCCACACGTTGCCTCGTCGCCGTCGATCCGCGCCCAGTCGTGCTCGCGGTGGTACTTGAGGTCGTCGGGGTAGCTCTCGGCTGCAGCCATCCTGCGTTAGTCCTCTCGCTTGTAGATCGGTTTCGGGACGACGGTCGCGCGGCGCTCCTTGCCGCGGACGTCGATCGTAAGGGACGTGCCGGGGCTCGCCGAGGCGGCCGGGACGTAGCCCATTCCGATTCCCTTGTCGAGCATCGGCGAATGGGTTCCGGACGTCACCTCTCCACCGGCTGTTTCGCCACCACCTGTGATCGGCATGCCCTGCCGCGGGACGGCCTTCTCCTCCATCACGAACGCGACGAGCTTCCGCTCCGGGCCGGTGGCCTTGATCTCCCGCAGCCGGTCGGCTCCGGTGAAGTCCTTGCCGAGCGCGCACGTCCAGCCGAGCCCGGCCGAGATCGCGTCCGTCTCCTGGGTGATGTCGTTGCCGTGCAGGGGGTAGCAGACTTCGAGCCGCAGCGTGTCGCGCGCGCCGAGGCCGCAGGGGACGGCGCCGCGGGCGACGACCGCATCCCAGAGCGCGACCGCGTCCTCCTCTGCGCACATCAGCTCGACGCCCCCCTCGCCCGTGTAGCCGGTGCGGTTGACCATCACCTCGACGCCGTCGATCTCGCCCATCGCGTGCGTGAACGGGTTGGCCTCGGGCAGACCCAGGCGCTCGATCGATCTCGGCCCCTGGACGGCGAGCAGCGCGTACTCGTCCGAGGCGTCGCGGACCTCGGAGCCGCGGATCTCGCGCTCCTTCAGCCACGCATACGCCACGTCGCGGTTGCCCGCATTCACGACGAGGAGGTAGTGGTGCGGATCGATGCGGTACGCGATCAGATCGTCGACGATCCCGCCCTGCGCGTTCGTGAGCAAGGTGTACTGCGCGTCGCCGTCGCCGATCCGGTCTAGATCGTTCGAGAGCAGCGACTGGAGGAGCTCCGCGGCGTTCGGCCCCTCGACGTGGAACTGGCCCATGTGCGAGACGTCGAAGACGCCAATGTCGCCGCGAACGGCGCGGTGCTCGGGGATGACTCCTTGGTACTGGACGGGCATCTCCCAGCCGGCGAACGGCACCATCCGCGCGCCGGCGGCGACGTGGCGCGCGTGGAGCGGCGTGCGAAGGAGCGTCTGCACGGCGCGGACTCTAGATGATCGATTCCCGGTGCACGCCCACCAGAAATCGGTCATCCCTACTCAGGAAAGCACGAGGCCCCGGCAAGCCGGGGCCTCGGACCGGGTCTCCTAAGCCGACGGGCAGTCGGCACAAGAGGGCATGCGCGTACCATTCCGCACGCGCGAAACCTCAAACGTCAGTCGTCGCGGAGGAAAGACGGGATCTCTAGCTCCGAGTCGGTCAGCTCGGCCCGCTGCTCCTTGGCGCCGGCGAGCGACGTCGTGGAAGACTCGACCCGGCGGCGCCTGCGCTGGGCGCCGAAGCCGGTTGCGATCACGGTCACGCGCACCTCGTCGCCGAGCGAGTCGTCGATGACGGCGCCGAAAATCACGTTCGCGTTCTGGTCTGCGGCGCCCGTGACCACTTCCGCCGCCTCGTTGACCTCGAACAGGCCCAACTCGGTTCCGCCCGTGACGTTCAGGAGGATGCCGGTCGCGCCATCGACGGACTGCTCGAGCAGGGGCGAGGAGACGGCGGTGCGCGCGGCCTCGGCGGCGCGGTTCTCGCCGGACGCGATCCCGATCCCCATCAACGCGGAGCCGGCGTCGCGCATGATCGTGCGCACGTCGGCGAAGTCGAGATTGACGATCCCGGGGACGGTGATCAAGTCCGTGATCCCCTGCACGCCCTGGCGGAGGATGTCGTCGGCGATCCGGAACGCCTCGGTGACCGGCGTCTTCTTCTCGACCACCTGCAGCAGCCGGTCGTTCTCGATCACGATCAGCGTGTCGACGCGGTCGCGCAGGTTCTGGATGCCGATCTCTGCCTGCTCGGAGCGCTTGCGGCCCTCGAAGGCGAACGGCTTCGTGACGACGCCGACCGTCAGCGCGTCCAGCTCTCGCCCGAGCTCGGCCACGATCGGCGCGCCGCCGGTGCCGGTGCCGCCACCCTCGCCCGCGGTGACGAAGATCATGTCTGCGCCCTTGAGCGCCTCCTTCAATTCGTCCCGGCTCTCCTGCGCGGCGGCCTGCCCCACGGAGGGATCCGCGCCGGCGCCGAGGCCCCGGGTCTCCTTGGAGCCGATGTGGATCTTCACGTCGGCGTCGGCCATCAGCAGGGCCTGTGCGTCCGTGTTGACGGCGATGAACTCGACCCCGGAGAGGCCGGCGTCGACCATGCGATTGACCGCGTTGGTGCCGCCGCCGCCGACGCCGACGACTTTGATCACCGCTAGGTAGTTGCCTGAGGAGTCTCTCATGGGATGGTCGTCTCGACGTCTCTCGACCTGAAGCTCGAGTAGAGCATCGGGGTGACATCGTTCCTTTCCGCGTGCACCCTACGTTTCCTTGTCGGCACTGTCAACGCCAACCTCAAGGGTCCATCGAGCTGGAAGACTCGACCTCGACCTGAGAGTCGAGTGTTGCACCGGCGACCGGTCGGTCGGGAACGCTGACGTCGAGGTACCCCTGGCCCTCCGCGAGCGAGGGCAGGATCCGGCGCGCGACCTCCAGCTTGACCGCCAGGTCGGAGCCGTCGCCGAGGCGCAGCTCGATCCCGTTCCGCAACCTCAGCGTCAGCTCGCCGCGAGTCGCCACCACCGCAGTCACGCGTACGCCGAACGGCTTCGCGGCGAGCGGCGCCACCGTCGCGACGGCGCGGCGATCCAGGCCGGTGACCGGCTCTCCGAGGCGGACGGCGACGTCGCGCTTCAGCCAGATGCGGGGCAGCAAGGGTCGGGCGCCCTGATCGAGGTCTGCGACGACCCGGCCGCTCGCGGCGGCGAGCCACGAGGACGATCCCTGGCGCAGCACGGCGACCGGGAGCTCGGGCACGACCTGGATGCGAAGGGTGTGTGGGAAGCCGCGGTCGAACGTGGCGCCCGCGACCATCGGCACCGTCCCCGCACGGTGGGCGAGCTCACGGAGGTCGAGGGCGAGCAGGCTCTCGCCGAGTGCGGGCGCCAGCACCTTGCGCACCTCGGCCGCGACCTCCGGGGAGGCGCCGTCGACGGCCACGCGCTCCACAGCGAAGGCAGACGTGCCGCGCGCTGCGGCGTAGAGGCCGACCGAGACCAGCAGGATCAGCAGGCCGGCGAGGAGAGAACGGCCGGAGGGAGCGATCCGGTGCAGCTCGAGGCGATTACCGCCCGCACGCGCACCTGGCAACGGGACGACGGCCGTTGCCGTGCGCGCTCGCGGGCGCGGGCGACTCCGTGATCCTTTCCCTCCGGCCACGTGTGTCGTTTCGCCGCGGTCGCGGCGCTTCCTACTCGATGTCGATCGGTCCCAGCAGCTCGACCTCGTGCTCGAGCTCGACTCCGAACTGCTCGCGGGCGCGACGGCGCGCCTCGGCCATCAGGGCGAGCGCGTCGGCGGTGGTCGCGCCGCCCGCGTTCTCGATGAAATTCGCGTGCTTGGGCGAGATGACTGCGCTGCCGATCGCGTGGCCCTTGAGACCACACGCGTCGAGCATCCTCCCTGCCCCCAGCTCGTGCGCGGGATTCTTAAAGACGCTGCCGAAGGTGCGCTTGTTCGTCGGCTGCGACGCCTTGCGCTGCGCGATCAGCTCGGCGACGGTCGCCTTGATCTCTGCTTCCGGGCGCCGGACGAGGCGGTACTCGACCTCGGCGACGACCTGGCCGTGCCGGAGCTCGGAGTGGCGATACGAGAGGCCGAGCTCGGCCGGCGTCAGCCAGTCGGCCCCGTCGGCGGTGACGACGCGCGCGCGGACGAGAATCTCCGACCAGTCGCTGCCGTATGCCCCCGCGTTCATCCAGACGCCCCCGCCGGCGGTGCCGGGGATCGCGCAGGCGAACTCGAAGCCGCCGAGACCGGCTGCACGGGCTTGGTGGAGGCAGACGGCGTTCGTGGCGCCGCCGCCCGCGACGAGCAGCTCTCCGTCGGCTCGCACCGCGGCCAGGTCACCCGCCAGCCGGAGCACGAGGGCCTCGACGCCTGAGTCGGCCGCCAGCAGGTTCGACCCGAGCCCGACGGTGGCGACCGGCAGCTCCCGCTCCGTCGCCCAGGCGAGCGCCTCCTCCAGCTCCGCGAGCGACGAAGGCTTTGCGAAGGCGCGAGCCGGGCCACCGGTGCCGATCGTCGTCAGCTTCGCGAGCTCTACGCGCTCCTCAATCATCCGAGGGCCTCGAGGACGAGCCTGCCGGCGCGCTCGACGTCGCCTGCGCCGACCGTGAGGACGAGATCCCCAGGCCGCGCCCACGACGCGACGACCTTGGCGCCGTCCTCGACGCTCGGCGCCCAGCCGGCCCGGGTGCCGGGCCGGAGCGCGTCGACGACGAGCTTCCCGCTGACCCCGGCGATCGGCTGCTCCCGGGCGGGATAGATCTCCGTGACACAGGCGGCGTCCGCGGTCGAGAGCGCCGCGCCCAGCTCATGGGCGAGGTGACGGGTGCGGGAGTAGAGGTGCGGTTGGAAGAGGACGAGCACGCGCCCCCCGGTCCGCTCGCGGGCGGCGGCGACGGTCGCCTCGATCTCGGACGGGTGGTGCGCGTAGTCGTCGACGACGGCGACGCCCCGGTGCTCGCCCACGAGCTCGAAGCGGCGGCCGGCTCCGGAGAAGCGCGCTAGGACGGGCTCCGCGTCGGCCCGGGCGACGCCCGCGAGCTCGAGCGCCGCCAACGCTGTCGCCGCGTTACTCCGGTTATGCGCGCCGGGCACGGTCAACTCGAACGACGCGGGCTCCAGCTCCCATCCGCGCACGACCTGTGGAATCTCGGCGAGCCACCGCTCGAACATCTCCGCGACCTCGGCTTCGGACGCGAAGGTCGAGTGATGGTCGAGCTCGACGTTCGTGACGACCGCGATCTCGGGTCGGAGGCGCTCGACGGTGCGGTCGGACTCGTCGCCCTCGACGACGAGCCAGCCCTCCCCCGCGCCCGCGTTGCGGCCGAGCTGCGCGATCTCGCCCCCGACGAGCCACGCGGGGTCGAGGCCGAGCTCGGCCAGTACGAAGGCGATCATCGCAGTCGTGGTCGTTTTCCCGTGCGCACCGGCGACGACGATCGACCGGCGCAGGGAGACGAGCTCGGCGAGGAAGGCAGCCCGCGAGGTACCGGCGACGGACGGGTAGGCGCTCGAGACGATGGCCTCCCAGCCTGCAGGGACGACGGGCTCCGGCGTGACAGAGAGCTCGAACCCTTCCAGCGTGCGCAGGTACGGCGTCTCGACGCGGTCCCAGCCGCCCACCTCGGCTCCCCAGGCTCGCGCGAGGAACGCGTAGGAAGAAAGGCCGGCGCCGCCGATCCCAACGAACCAGAGGCGCCTACCTGCGAGCGGTCGCAAGCGCGATCAGCTCCTCCGCGATCTCCTCGGCGGCGCGCGGCCGCGCCATCGCGAGCATCGCCTCGCGCATCCGGGCCAGCCGTGGCGGGTCGCCGAGCAGCTCCTCTATGAGCGCGGGCACCCGATCCAGCTCGGCCTCGGGGACGACGATCGCCCCGCCGCCGCGCTCGAAATGGCGCGCATTCAGCGTCTGATGATCGGCGGTCGCGTAGGGGTAGGGGACGAGGATTGCCGGCGTGCCGGCCGCAGCCAGCTCCCAGACTGTCCCGCCCGCCCGCGAGACGGCGAGGTTGGGCGCGGCGAGCGCGGCCCCGAACTCGGCGGTCGAGGAGACGAGCACGTAGTCGTCACGCGTGACCCGTGCTCGGAGGCCCTCGAAGTCGCGAGCGCCCGAGACGTGAAGTACCGCGGGCCCAGACCGGCCGTACGTCTCGACTGCGAAGTCGTTCAGGCTGCGGGCGCCGGCGAGCGCGCCGAAGAAGCCGACCGTGGACTGGTCTGCCTGGAGCCCGAACCGCCTCCTGCCTTCCTCCTGCGAGACGCCGCCGTGCGCGGTGGGCACCGGCCGCCCGGTCACCCTGTACTTGGCGCCGTCGCGGCCGTCGATCGCATAGGCGAGGAAGACGCGGCGCGCGAACGGCGCGGCGAGCCGGTTGGCGAGGCCCAGATGCGCGTCGGCCTCCGTCAGCGCCGTCGGGACCTTCCGCCGCCAGGCGGCGTAGACCATCGGGCCGGCCACGTAGCCGCCGCCGCCGAGGACGACGTGCGGCCGTCGCTTCCTCAGGATCGCAGCGCACGCGCGCGGCGCGCGCCCAGCGGTGATCAGCGAGCGCAGCAGAGCGACAGAGGGCCGGCGGGGGAAGCCGGAGATCGGAAAGGTGTCGAGCTCGTAGCCGGCCTCGGGGACGAGGCTAGCCTCGACGCGATCCGGCGACCCGGCGAAGGTCACCTTGACGCCGTGCTCCCGCAGCGCCTCGGCGATCGCGAGCGACGGGAGCACGTGACCGGCTGTTCCGCCGGCCGCGATCAGACACCGAAGTTCGCTTCGTTGATTTCTGCGGGGCGCGCTCATCGACCGCGATGTTAAGGAGGATCCCCACCGCGGCGAGCGAGACGACGAGGCTCGACCCTCCGTAGGAGACGAACGGCAGCGGGATTCCGGTCAGCGGGGCGACGCCCAGCACCGCCGCCAGGTTCACGGCCGCCTGCCCGCAGACGAGCGAGGTGACGCCGGCGGCAAGCAGCTTTCCGAAGGGGTCCCGGCACCGCAGCGCGACCGTGAAGCCCGCGAAGGCGAAGGCGGCGAAGGCAAGGATGACGGCGGTCGTGCCGATCAGTCCGAGCTCCTCGCCGATCACCGCGAGGATCATGTCTGTCTGCTGCTCCGGGAGGTAGTTGATCTTCGACACGCCCTCGCCGAGGCCCTTTCCCGTGAGGCCGCCGGAGCCGATCCCAATCATCGCCTGGACGGTCTGGAAGCCGGTGTCCGTGGGATCTGCCCACGGATCGAGGAAGCTGAAGACGCGCGCGCGGCGGTACGGCTCGATCACGATCGCGACCAGGCCGGCCGCGAGCGCGAGCCCACCGGCTGCGGCGAGCGTGCGGCCGGGGACGCCGGCGACGACGAGCATCCCCGCGAGCATCAGCACGATCGCGATCGTGGTGCCGAGGTCGGGCTCGACGACGATCACCAGGCAGAAGAGGCCCGAGAGCATTCCGATCGGGCGCCATAGCTCCCCGAGCGTCTGCGGCGGTCCCTTCCGGGCGAGATACGCCGCAACCCAGATCAGGAGCGCGAGTTTGGCCAACTCCGAGGGCTGGAACGAGGCCGGGCCGAGATCGATCCAGCGGCGTGCGCCGTTGATCTCGGGCGCGATCACCAGCACCGCCAGACACAGTCCGAGCGCGGTGAGCACGAGCGGTGGCGCCAGCACGCGAAGCCGCCGGTGGTCGAAACGCGAGGCGACGAGCATCAGCGCGAAGCCAACGAGCGCGTACAGCCCTTGCCGCTTGAGGAACGTAATTGGATCGCCCTTCCCGAGCGCCGCCGCCGCCGACGTGGCGCTGTAGACCATCACCAGGCCGAACGCGACGAGCGCGAGCGTCACGAGGACGAGCAAACGCTGCTCGAGATGGCCTCGACTCATTACTTGAGGTTCTCTACGAGCCTCCTGAACTCCTCTCCGCGGTGCTCGAAGTCCGTGAACTGGTCGTAGCTGGCGCAGGCCGGCGAGAGCAGCACGATCTCGCCCGGCTGGGCGGCGTTCGCAGCCTCCGTCACCGCCCGCTCGAGCGTCATCGAGAGGAGGAAGGGCACGTTCGCGTATCCGAGATCGACCGCTAGTGGGTCTGCAGCCTGGCCGATCAGATACGCGGTGACCACGTCGGCGCGAGCCACCTCCCCGGCGAAGTCGTCGAATCGCTCGCCCTTGAGCGAGCCGCCCAGGATCAGGTGGAGCGGCGCCGCGAACGCTGTCAGAGCACGGCGGGCGGCCGCGGTGTTCGTCGCCTTCGAGTCGTTCACGTAGCGGACGCCGTCGATCTCGGCGACGAGCTCGAGCCGGTGCGGGACACCCGCGAAGCTGCGGAGCGCCTCCGCGATCGCGCCGTCCTGGACGCCCGCAGCCCGAGCGGCCGCGGTCGCCGCCGCCGCGTTCTCCCGGTTGTGGGCGCCGGGGATCAGCGGCTCCGCCGGCAGTTCGTCGTCGGCGGCGAACTCGACGCGGCGACCCGCCCCCGGAATCGGCCCGAAGCCGCGCGGAACGATCGCGACGTCCTCGGCGGCCTGGTTCTCGAAGATTCGGAGCTTCGCCTCGCGGTAGCGATCGAAGTTGCCGTGCCGGTCGAGGTGATCCGGCTCGAGGTTCAGGAGCACCGCGATCCGAGGCTTCAGGGCCTCGATGTCTTCGAGTTGGAAACTCGACAGCTCACAAACGATCCATTCCTCGGGCTCGACTTCGCCGACCAGCTGGCTCAACGCCGTTCCCACGTTCCCGGCGGTCTGCGCACCCATCATCGCCCCGAGCAGCTCGGTCGTGGTCGTCTTGCCGTTCGTGCCTGTGACCCCAATGAGCGGGTTGGGCAGCAGCCGGGATGCGAGCTCCACCTCGCTCCAGACCGGGATACCCCGCTCCCGCGCGGCGACGACGAGCGGCGCCTCGCCGGGCACACCCGGGCTTTTGACCAGCACCTCGACGCCGTCGAGTAGCGCGAGCTCCGTGTCGTTCCCGAGCGTGCGGTCGGCCGCGACGACCTCCGTCTCGCGCGCCTCGAGCGCCGCCTGCGCCGCCCGGCCCGAGCGCCCCAGGCCGAGCACGAGGGCCTTTTTCACAACCGAAACTGGAGGTAGTAGCGGTAGTAGAGGACGAAGCCGCACGTGGCGAGGATCGCGGCGACGATCCAGAAGCGGACCATGATTTTGGTTTCCGACCACGCCTTCATCTCGAAGTGATGGTGAATCGGCGCCATCAGGAAGACGCGGCGGCCCCAATACTTGAAACTGACCGTCTGGATCATCACTGACAGCGCCTCGACGACGTAGATGCCGCCGATCAGGAGCAGCAGCGCTTCCGTCCCCGTCACGATCGCGAAGCCGGCGAGCGCGCCCCCGAATGCCATGGAGCCGGTATCGCCCATGAAGACCTCGGCGGGGAACGCGTTGTACCAGAGGAAGCCGATTGCAGCCCCGATCAGCGCCGCCGCGAGGATCGCCAGGTCGAGCTGGAACGTCGCCCGGGCGCCGACCTCGCCCGAGCGGATGTACGCGATCACCGTGATCGCGAGAAAGGTGAAGAGCGCGATGATCCCCGTGCCCGCGGCGAGGCCGTCCAGGCCATCGGTCAGGTTGGCGCCGTTGGCCGCGCCGGCGATCACGAGAAAGAGGAACGGGTAGTACGCGTACGAGAGCGGGATGTCGACGTTCGCAACCGGGACGTAGACCGACGTGTCGAGCTGGCTCTGGGAGTGGACCGCGAAGCCGACGACGACCGTGATCCCCGCCAGCAAGAGCAGCTTCCAACGGCCCGCGAGCCCGAGCGAGCGGCGGTGGCGAAGCTTGATGAAGTCGTCGAGGAAGCCGATCGCGCCGCAGGCGACCGTCAAAAAGAGCACCGTCAGCGCCGGCAGCGTGAACTTCGAGAGCGGCAGGAAGGCGACCAACGAGCAGAGCAGGATCAGCAGCCCCCCCATCACCGGCGTCCCCTGCTTGACGACGTGGCCCGCCGGCCCTTCCTCGCGGATCGGCTGGCCGAGCTCGTTGCGGCGCAGGAACTCGATGAACTTTGGGCCTGTCACGATCGAGAACACCATCGCGATCAGCCCGGCGATGAAGACGCGGACCATTACGCGACGGGTTTCGCCAAGGCGGGAGCGATGCCTTCGAGCGCGACCGCTCGCGAGGCTTTGACCAGCACCGCGTCGGCGGGCCGCACGAGCGCACGCGCCGCGGCGAGCGCCGACTCCGCGTCGGGCGCCCACGCCTCGGCGCCGTAGCCGCGCGCAAGCTCTCCGACGGCGAGCACCGCGACGTCGAGCTCCTTCGCGAGCTCGGCGATCTCGCGGTGATGCAGCTCCGCGTACTCGCCCAGCTCGGCCATCCCGCCGAGCACCGCGACGAGCCGGCGGCCGGCGCCGCGCTCGGCCAGGTGCCTCAGCGCAGCCTCCATCGACATCGGGTTGGCGTTGTAGGCGTCGTTCACGACGAAGCCTCCGCCCGGCAGCTCGAGCTCCTCGCCACGCCAGGGCGAGAGGCTGACGGTCCCGGCGCTCTCGCCGAGCCGGTCGAGCGGGAGCCCGAGTGCGTCGTAGGCCGTGAGCGCCGTGAGCGCGTTCTGCGCCTGGTGGCGCGAGGTGAGCGGAAAGCGAATCCGGCCGCCGGCGAAGGCGACGTCGGCGCTCTCGCCGTCCAGCTGGACGTCCACCGGCCCGACACGCCGGATCTCGATGTCGTCGCGCCGCTCTATCTCGGCAAGGTGTGGGTCGAGGTCGGCGGACTTCGGAACGACGGCGATCCCGCCGTCGGGAAGCGCTGCGACGAGCTCCGCCTTCGACCGCGCGACCCCGTCGACACTGCCGACGAGCTCCAGGTGCACCGGCCCGATCGCGGTGATCACCGCCACGTCGGGACGCGCGATTGCGCACAGCTCGGCGATCTGGCCGACGCCCCGCATCCCCATCTCGACGATGCAGATCTCGGTGTCGGGCTCGAGCCGTCCGAGTGTGAGCGGGACCCCGAGCTCCGCGTTGTAGCTCGCCTCGGTCGCGACGGTGCGCGCGACGGGAGCGCAGAGCGCCGCGAGGATGTCCTTGGTCGAGGTCTTGCCGGTCGAGCCGGTGACGCCGACGAACCGTGCCTTGCTGCGCTCCCGGAGCAGCCGCCCGATCGCGGCCATGGCGGCGTGCTCGTCGTCAGGCACGAGCGTTGTCGCGCCGCGCTTGCGCGCGTCGCCGACGAAGCCACGTCCGCCGCGGATCGCGACGAAGAGATCGCCCGGTCGGACGCGTCGCGAGTCGATCTGCAGCCCAGTCACCGCTCCAGAGCCGATCAGCTCACCCGGAGCGACTGCACCGATCTCCTTGGTCTCGAGCGGGATCACGCGCCGAGCACCTCCCGGGCGACGACCCGGTCATCGAAGGGAAGCTTCTCGCCGGCGATCTCCTGCCCCTGCTCGTGACCCTTGCCGGCGATCACGACGACGTCGCCGGGCTCGGCTCGCCTGATCGCGCGGGCGATCGCGCTCCGGCCTGGACGTCGAGATCGACCCCGACCGCCGGAGCGCGATCGCC
>JBKJSM010000048.1:0-8155 GCA_046594445.1 Gaiellaceae bacterium
GTGGGCGGGCGCGCGCAGCAACGGCGCTTCGCAGCGGAGTGCCTGCGTGTCGCCGGCCGCGCCTTCGTGACGACGCCCAACCGCTGGTTTCCGGTCGAGGTGCACACGCGGCTCCCCCTCGTTCACTGGCTGCCGGACCCGCTGGCGCACCGCGCCTACGACCTCGCGCGCAAGCCGTGGGCGAAGGAGAACCACCTGCTCGGCCCCAGGGCGCTGCGTGACCTCTTCCCGTCGCGGGCGCGGGTCGTCAACCTCGGGATGACGCTGGTGGCAATCGTTGACTGAGCGGCTCCCCCGCTACGCGCTGTTCGCGTTCATCCTCGCGCTCCCGTTCCACAACCTGGCGATGGCGCTCCTCTGGGACGCGGGCGTCCGCGACCTCGCGCTCGACGCCGCCTCGGCCTGGAAGGAGGCGCTGCTCGCGCTCGCGCTCGGCGCGGTCGTTTGGCGCCGGCGGGGGATCCCGTTCAAGTCGACCTCGACCGACTGGCTTGCGCTCCTCTACACGGCGTTCGTGGTCGTCTACGCGGTGATCCCGCAGGACTGGCTCGGCGGGGACGCGTCCGCGCGAGGCGTCCTCTACGGCGTCCGGCACGACCTGACTCCCGTCGCCGCCTACTTCCTCGGGCGCGGGCTCACGCTCAGCGCCAACGACCGCCGCCGCGCGGGATACGCAATCCTCGGCGCGGCTGCCCTGGTCGCCGCCTGGGGGTTGATCGACATCTACGCGATCTCGCTGCAGACGTGGCGGGACTCCGGCGTGCCCGGTTGGTTCGGGGAGCAGCTCGGCCTCGAGTACAGCCCCGGTCTCTCCGGCCTGCCCGAGAACTGGGTCTACAACGCGGGCGACGAGCGGCCGCTGCGCCGGCTCGTCTCCACCTTCCTCAGCCCGCTCGCGACGGCGTACATGCTCGTCGCCGCGATCCTGCTCGCCGCGACCTGGCAGCGCGCGCGCTGGCTCTCGGGGGTGACCGTCCTGCTCGCTGTCGGCCTGCTCTTCACCCACTCCCGCACCGCGGTCGTCGCGCTCGCGGTCGGCCTCGTCGCCCTCGCCTACGCCCTCCGCAGCTGGTGGCCGGTCGCGGCCGCTGCCGTCTTCGTCGCCGCCGCCTTCTTCTTCCTCCGCGCCTATCCGGACATCGCTCCCGAAACGCGCTTCACGCCCGCGGAACTGAAGGTCCAGCGCGAGGGCGGCCAGGTCGAGCCGACGAGCGGCGACGTGTTCGATCCCGGGGAGTCGTCGTTTGACAGCCATCTCGACAACCTGCGCGACGGCGTCGAGACGGTCGTCACACACCCGCAGGGCTACGGGGTGGGCAACGCGGGCGTGACGGCGAAGCGGACCGGCGCCGAGATCAAGGCGGGCGAGTCGACTTACACGGAGCTGGGCGTCGAGCTCGGCTTACTGGGGATGCTGGCGTTCGTCGCCTGGAGCATCGCCCTGCTCCGCGTCACCCTTCGCCGCGCTCCCTGGCTCGGCGCCTCGCTCGCCGCCGTCCTCGCGCTCGGGATCCAGACCGACGTGATCGGCGTCCACTGGCTCGCCTTCGTGCTCTACGCGCTCGCCGGAGAGCGGTCCTGACTCGTCCGGCTTGATCACCTGGGTGCTCGCGACCGCGGCGCGCCCCTTGCGGACGTGCCGCCGCGCGCCCGCGATCGTGCGCTGCAGCTCGCGCTCGTTCGCGGCGATCCGCTCGCCGAGCTCCTTCGCCGCTGCCTTCAGCTCGTCGGCGCGCCCGTCCTCCTCGTAGACCGAGACGCCGAGCTCCCGGATCTTCGCATCACGCTCGCGGCCGAGGTGGAACGTTTCTTTGCGGAGGCGCACGACGTCCCGCCCTGCCTTCGACCACGTCGAGATCGACGCGACCGCGACGTCGGCCTCGTCGCGGACGCGCTCGGCCGTGCTGACGCCGGCGCGCGCGAACGGGGCCTCCGGCCAGCGACGCGCGCCGGCGAGGAAGCTCGGGAGCAGGCAGAGCGCGAGCACGATCGCGATCACGCCGATTGCGAGGCTGCTCCCGGTCACCAGCAGCACGATCCCGAGCACGAACAGCGCCGCGGCAACGCCGAGGACGAGGACGGGCGGCTCGAGCCCGAACCAGCGTGCCTCGGCGTGCTGCATGTCGATCGGGAACGCGCGAACGGTGTCGTCGGCCGCCTGGTCGGTACGCCGGCCGCACGCAGGACAGAACGTCGCGTTCCGGGGCAGGTCGGCGCCGCAGTGAGGGCAGGTGTTCACGCCTGCGTTGTCTCCCCGTGACGCCGATTGCTACTCCTGCCCGCCCGGCCACGGGTGGCTCCTCAGCTCACGGCCCGCTCGAGCCGCGGCCGGGCGACGACGGCGGTGGCGACGGCGGCGAACGCCTGTTGAGCCGGCGTCAGCAGCCGATCCTTGCGCCAGGCCAGGACGATCGTCCGCGTGGGAACGAGCCCCGGTAGCGGTGTCAGCTCGAGGCCCTCGTTGCCGCCGAGCTCTGTCCACAGCTCCGGCAGCAACGCGATGCCCAGGCCCGCGCGCACCATCTCCTTGACCGCGGCGTTGTCGTCGGAGCGGAAGACGATGTTCGGCGTTCCTATGTGGGCCTCGAGATACGCAGCGAGCGCGGCGGCGCTGCGACAGGTGCGATGGAGGATCAGCGGGTAGTCGGCGAGGTCGGCGACCGACGCCAGCCGGCTCGGCACGCCGTCCCCAGCCTTCGAGACCAGCAGGAACTGGTCTTCCAGGAGCTCGTGGTAGGCGAACGTCTCCGGGTCGAGCGGAAGCAAGACGAAGGCGAAGTCGAGAGCGCCGCGCTTGAGCTCCTCTAGCAGCGGCGCGTCGTCGTTGCTCTCGATCGCCTCGACCTTTACCGCCGGGCGCTCGTCGCGGTAGCGCTTCAGCACGTGCGGCAGGATCCGAGCCAGGGCGCTCTGGAAGGCGCCGACGCGGATCGTGCCGGCTTCGCCGCGTTCGAGGTCGCGTAGATCCTGGCGGGCGACCGCGAGCCGCGCCGTCAGCGCGTCGACGTGGGCGACGAGGACGGTGCCGGCCTCCGTCAGTGCCGCCTCCGGCCGGCCGGAGGAGCGATCGAACAGCCGCTGCCCGACGATCTTCTCGAGCGCGCGAATCTGCTGGCTGACCGCCGGCTGCGTGTAGCCGAGCGCCTCGGCGGCGCGGGCGAACGAGCGCGTCTTCGCCACCGCCGAGAAGGCGGCCAGGTGGCGGAGGTCGAGGCCGGGCCAAAGATCACTGAGCATTATCGGAAGCGGACGAAGTGCGCTTGCCATGAATCTTACGCAGCGCCACTATCTGGGCGTGGAGAGAAACGGCGAGTGGAATGCGCGCGCCCGGCCAATGTCTGCGGGTGGCTGAGATGAGGCACGACGCGTGAGCCAAGGAGTCGACAAGATCACGCTGACCGCGGCGCTCGAGGACGTCACCGAGCACTGGCGGCCGAGGATCGTCGGCGAGATCAACGGGTCGAAGATCCAGCTGGCGAAGTTCAAGGGAGACTTCGTCTGGCACAGCCACGAAGACTCCGACGACCTGTTCCTGGTCTTGCACGGCCGGCTCGCCATCGACCTGCCGGACAAGACGGTCGAGCTTCAGCCGGGCGAGCTCGTGATCGTCCCGCGTGGACTCGAGCACCGGCCGCGTGCCGACGAGGAGGTGCACGTCCTCAACATCGAACTGAAGGGCACGGTCAACACCGGCGACGCCGGCGACGCCGGCGAGCTCACGGCGCCGGAGCAGTACCTGTGAGGGCGTCCGCGCCCGAACCCGATCGCGTCAGCGTTCGCTGTTGTTTTTTCCGCGCCGGCGACAAGACGATCGTCGAGATCCGCCTCGCCGAAGCCTCCGCTGACACCGACCTCTACGACTCCGTCCACGAGCACGCTGCCCGGGCACCGGCGGCAGGATCGTGACGCGCCCACCGGCAGGCGCCTCGTCCGCTGCGGCGTTCAGCGAACTGTCGACGCCGCTGGTCGCCGACGCCTGCCTGCGCCTGGGCGTGCCGCTGCGCGCGGCCCCGGCCGGCATCGTCGCCGCTGTCCCCGGCCGCAAGGTCGCCGGCCGGGCGCTGCCGGCACGTCACTACGGCAGCGTCGACGTCTTCCTCGAGGCGTACGCGCAAGCCGTTGCCGGTGATGTCCTCGTCATCGACAACGGCGCGCGTGCGGACGAAGCTTGTATCGGCGATCTGACCGTGCTCGAAGCGGAGGCGGCCGGATTGGCGGCGCTTGTCGTCTGGGGCCTTCACCGCGACACACCGGAGCTGATCGAGATCGGCTTTCCGGTGTTCAGCTACGGCGCTTATGCGCCGGGCCCGGCGCGCGTCGGCGAGCGCGAACTGGACGCGCTCGTCAGCGCACGCTTTGGCGTCCACCTCGTCACCGCGAACGACGTCGTCTTCGCCGACGACGATGGCGTGCTCTTCGTCCGCGCCGACCGCGTCGACGACGTCCTCGCTAGTGCGCGCCAGATCCACGAGGTCGAGCGGGAGCAGGCGAGACAGTTGCGCGGCGGCGTCACGCTGCGGCAGCAGACTCAGTTCGACGACTACCTGACGCGGCGCGCGAGCGACCCCTCGTACACCTTTCGCCTGCATCTGCGGCGAATCGGTGGCGCGATCGAGGAGTAGGCGATGCGCGAGACGCTCGCCGCCGCTCTCCCGCTGATGCTGGCCTCGGTCGCGGTCATGGGCAGCCCCGGCCCGGCGACCTTGAGTGTGGCCATTATCGGCTCGACGTTCGGGCTTCGCCGCGCGCTCACCTATCTGCTCGGGATCATCGTTGGCACGACCGCAGTCCTGCTTGCCGTTGCAGCCGGCATTACGGCGACATTGCTGGCCGTCCCGGCGTTGCGGCTTGCGCTCATCGCCTTCTCGGCCGGTTACATCCTCTGGCTGGCGTACCGGATTGCGACGGCGCCGCCGCTTGCCGGCAGGCACGCGCCCGGCCGCCCACCGCCGTTTTTCGCCGCGACAGTTTTCGCCATCGCCAACCCGAAAGCGTGGGTGGCGACCGCCGCCGTCTTCGCCAGCGGGTGCCTCGCGGAGACGGCCTCGGCCGACGCCGTGGCCAAGACCGGCGTCCTAGCGCTGATGATCGTCCTGATCATGGTTGGCTGGCTGCTGGTCGGCGCGTCGCTCGCTCCGGTCTTGCGTAGTGCTCGCCACGCGCGCGCCGTCAACGGGCTGCTCGCGGCAGCGCTGGTCGTGTCAACCGTGGCCTCAGTCGTTCGCTGACTTGGCGGCGGTCGGCTCCGGCCGCGAGGAGCTCGTCTCCTTGACGACTCTGTGAGGCTAGGGTTTGAAGATGGCGTCGCAGTCGATCGATCCGCGCGTCGACATCGGCCACGTGCACCTGAAGGTGGCGGAGATCGAGCGGGCGCTCGACTTCTACGTCGGCGTGCTCGGGTTCGAGCTGCAGCAGCGGATGGGCGACCAGGCCGCGTTCGTCTCGGCCGGTGGCTATCACCACCACATCGGCCTGAACACCTGGCAGAGCCGTGGCGGCACGCCGCCGCCGCCCGGTCACACGGGTCTCTTTCACGTCGCGATTCGCTATCCCGATCGCGCGACGCTCGCCGACGCGCTGCGCCGCCTCGTCGAGGCCAAGCATCCGCTCAGCGGCGCCTCCGACCACGGTGTCAGCGAGGCGGTCTATCTCGCCGACCCTGACGGGAACGGGATCGAGCTCTACTACGACCGGCCGCAGGAGAAGTGGCCGCGCGACGAGGCGACCGGCGGCGTGGCGATGTTCAGCGTCGAGCTCGATCTGACTGAGCTGCTGGCGGCTGCCCCGGAGCGCCCCGATGCCTAGGGGGTACATGGAAGGTCCGGCCGCGGACGAGGCCGAGCGCCGGCTCGACGAGCTCGAGCGCGGGATCGAGCAGCCGAGCGAGGAGCGCCTCGCCGTCTTCGGCGCGACCGCGGACGACCCCGAGAAGCACTTCCTCGGCTGGCGCGACGACGTCGATCCCGACGAGCTCTTCGCCTCCGGAGAGGCCTGGGGAATCTCGGTGGTTCGGCGTCCTGCCGGCTAGATGGTTCTTCAGGCAGTCCAGATCGCCTTCGCGATTGCGGTCGTCTCGGCCTTCGGTGCACTCCAGCTCAAGCTGGTGCGCCCCGACGACCTGCGCTATCTGCTCGTCAACCTGATCGCGGCCGCCGGGCTCGCCGTCACCGCCGTGATCTCCTTCCAGATCGGGTTCGTGATCACGAACGTGGCCTGGGCACTGGTGTCGGCAGCGTCGCTGATCGCGCTGGTGCGCGCACGTCGTCGCAGCTAGCGATCCGCGCCGGAGCGGCGTTCGGCGGGTGCGATACAACTAGTACGTGACCAAAGCTGTCGAGCAGCTCGAGCAGGTGACGATCCGCTTTGCGGGGGACTCGGGTGACGGCATGCAGCTGACGGGCGATCGCTTTACGAGCGAGACCGCCGTGATGGGGAACGACCTCTCGACACTGCCCGACTTCCCGGCCGAGATCAGGGCGCCGGCCGGCTCGCTCCCGGGCGTCTCCGGCTTCCAGCTCCACTTCGCCGACCACGACATCCTCACTCCCGGCGACGCGCCCAACGTGCTCGTGGCGATGAACCCGGCGGCACTGCGGACGAACATCGGCGACCTGCCCAAGGGCGGCACGCTGATCGTCGATACGGATCAGTTCAAGGAGCGCAACCTCGACAAGGCGGGCTACAAGTCGAACCCGCTCGACGACGGCTCGCTCGCCGACTTCCACGTCCACGACGTTGCGCTCACCTCGATGACGGTCGGGGCGCTGAAGGGGATCGTGGGGATCACCCCGCGCGAGGCCGAGCGCTCGAAGAACTTCTTCGCGCTCGGGCTGATGAGCTGGCTCTACAACCGGCCGACCGACGGGACGCTCGGCTTCATCGAGCAGAAGTTCGGCAAGCGGCCCGAGATCGCGCAGGCGAACGCGACCGCCTTCAAGGCGGGCTACGCCTACGGTGAGACCTCCGAGGACTTCGCGGTCAGCTACGAGATCGCGCCGGCGAAGATGGCGCCGGGCGTCTACCGGCAGATCACGGGCAACGTCGCGCTCGCGTACGGCCTGATCGCCGCTTCGAAGCTCTCCGGACTCGACCTCTTCCTCGGCGCCTATCCGATCACGCCCGCGAGTTCGATCCTGGAGGAGCTGGCGCGGCACAAGAGCTTCGGCGTCCGTACCTTCCAGGCCGAGGACGAGATCGCCGCGGTCGGCGCCGCGCTCGGGGCGGCCTTCGGCGGCTCGCTCGGCGTCACGACGTCGGCGGGGCCGGGGATCGTGCTCAAGCAGGAGACGATCGGGCTAGGGATCATGCTCGAGCTGCCGCTGCTGATCCTCGACATCCAGCGCGCGGGCCCCTCGACCGGGATGCCGACGAAGCCCGAGCAGGCCGATTTGCTGATGGTGATGTTCGGGCGCAACTCCGAGAGCCCGGTGCCGGTGCTCGCGGCCTCAACGCCGTCGCAGTGTTTCCACGCCGCGATCGAGGCGGCACGGATCGCGATCAAGTACCGCACGCCGGTCTACCTCCTCAGCGACGCCTATCTCGCGAACGGCTCCGAGCCGTGGCTGATCCCGGACGTTGCGTCGCTGCCGGACATCTCGACGCAGTTCGCAACCGTCGGTGAGGACGAGTTCCTCCCGTACGCGCGCGACCCCGAGACGCTCGCGCGGCCGTGGGCGATCCCCGGCACGCCCGGGCTGGAGCACCGGATCGGCGGGCTCGAGAAGGCGGACGTCACCGGCGCGATCTCCTACGACGCCGAGAACCACGACCTGATGACGCGGCTGCGGGCGGCGAAGGTGGCCGGGATTGCGAACGACATCCCGCTGCTCGAGGTCGACGACCCCGGCGGCGCCGACACGCTGGTGCTGGGCTGGGGCTCGACCTACGGCCCGATCGGCGCCGCCGTCAAGCGCGTCCGCCGCGCCGGCCTGCATGTCGCGCAGGCGCACCTCCACTACCTGAACCCGTTCCCGCTGAACCTGGGCGACGTGCTGCGCACCTACGACAAGGTCCTGATCCCGGAGATGAACCTCGGCCAGCTGCTCAAGCTCGTCCGCGCCGAGTTCCTCGTCGACGCCGTCGGCTACAACCGCGTCCGCGGCACCCCCTTCAAGGCGTCCGAGCTGGCCGAGGCGATCACGGCGCTGGTGGAGCA
>JBKJSM010000052.1:0-62524 GCA_046594445.1 Gaiellaceae bacterium
GGCCATCCGGCCGGCTGGTGGAACCCGGCCGACTACAACGTCGCGTCGATCTGCGTCCCGATCGCGACACAGGTTCCGCACGCCGCCGGCCTCGCCTGGGGGAAGAGACTGCGCGGAGAGACGGCCTGCGCGCTGACGTTCTTCGGCGACGGCGCCACGTCCGAGGGCGCCTTCCACGAGGGCGCGAACTTCGCCGGCGTGATGCGCGCGCCGCTGATCCTGCTCTGCAACAACAATCAGTGGGCGATCTCGACGCCGGTGTCGGCGCAGACGCGCGCCGAGGCGCTCGTGGACAAGGCGGCCGGTTACGGGATTCCGGGCACGCGCGTCGACGGCGGCGACGTGCTGGCTGTGTACGAGGCGACGCGCGAGGCGGTCGCGCGTGGCCGCGCCGGCGAGGGCCCGACCTTCATCGAGGCGGTCACCTACCGTGTCGCTCCCCACGCGACGGCCGACGACCCGGGCGCCTACATCGATCTCGAGCGGGTCGAGGAGGCGCGCGCGAACGAGTGCCTGGGCCGGTACGAGCGCTACCTCCGCCGGCTCGGCGTGCTCTCGGACGAGCACGAGCAGCAGATCAAGGCCGAAGCGGCAGACGTGATGCGGGCCGGGATCGCGGCGGCCGAGGCGGAGCCGCCCCCGGACGTCGGCCTCGTGTTCGAGCACGCGCTGGCAAACCCGCCCGAGTCGTTCGGGCACGATCTCGCGGAGCTGCGGAGGATCCTCGGCCAGGGACGTGACAATGAGTGAGCTCTTCCTCGTCGAGGCGGTGAACGACGCCCTCCACGTCGAGATGGAGCGAGACGAGGACGTCCTCGTCATGGGCGAGGACGTCGGCCGTGCTGGAGGCGTCTTCCGCGCCACCGCCGGCCTGCTCGACCGCTTCGGCCCTGACCGCTGCGTCGACACGCCGCTCGCCGAGGCCGGGATCCTCGGCTCGGCCGTGGGGCTCTGCATGGCCGGCTTCCGCCCCGTCTGCGAGATGCAGTACGACGCATTCTCGTACCCCTGCCTCGACCAGCTGATCAACCACGTCGGCCGCTACCGCTGGCGCACGGGCGGCAAGATGACCTTTCCGATCACGATCCGGATGCCCTATGGCGGCGGCGTGCGCGCGCCGGAGCTGCACGACGACTCGCCCGAGACCTACTACGTGCACACCCCCGGGATCAAGGTGGCGATCCCGTCCACGCCCGCGGATGCAAAAGGCCTCCTCGCGGCAGCAATTCGCGATCCCGACCCGGTCGTGATCTTCGAGCCCAAGCTGGTCTACCGGACCGAGCGCGGGGAGGTGCCGGCGGGAGAGCACGTTGTCCCGCTCGGCAAGGCGCGGCTCGTCCGTGCGGGGAACGACCTGACGCTCGTCGCGTACGGCGCCATGGTCGGCGTCTGCGAGCGCGCTGCCGACGCACTCGACGCCTCGGTCGAGGTGCTCGACCTGCGCTCGCTGAAGCCGCTCGACGAGGAGTCGCTGCTCGCCTCGGCTGCGAAGACGGGCCGCGTCGTCCTCGTCCAGGAAGCCCCGCGAACGTGCGGCTTCGCAGCCGAGCTCGCCGCGATCCTCGCCGAGAAGGCGCTGCTCGACCTGCGTGCGCCGGTCGTGCGCGTGACCGGCTACGACGTGCCCTATCCGTACTGGACGATCGAGGACGCCTACATGCCATCGGTCGCGCGGGTCGTCGACGCAGCGCGCAAGCTGCTCGCCTTCTAGTGGCGCTGCACGAGCTTCCGCTCGACGTCTCTGTGCTCCACGGGCACTTCTCGCGCGAGCTCGGCCCGGTCCTGACCGTCGACTCCGGCGACTCCGTGCAGATCGCGGTCCCGAACGCCGGCTGGTTCCGAGATCCCTACGAGCGAATCGTTGCTCGCACTCCCACGCTCGATACGGGCCACGCCCTGGCCGGTCCGATCGAGGTGCGGGGCGCGCAGGCGGGCCAGACGCTCGAAGTGCGGATCGACGACGTCACTGTCGGCCAGTGGGGAGTAACCCATTCCGACGAGTCGCACCGCGTCGACTGGGAGCTCGAGGAGGGGATCGGCCGGGCCGGCGGTCGCGCCGTCCGCCTGGCGCCGTTCCTCGGCGTCCTTGGCATGCCCCCGCCGCACGAGGGCACGCACTCGACGATTCCGCCGCGTCGCTGGGGCGGCAACATCGACTGCAAGGAGCTGGTCGCCGGGGCGACGCTCTTCCTGCCGATCCCCGTGGACGGCGCCCTTTTTTCGGCCGGCGACGGCCATGCCGCGCAGGGGGACGGTGAGGTCTCAGGCACCGCGATCGAGTCCCCGGTCGACGCCCGGCTGACGCTCGCGCTCCGCGACGACCTTCCGCTCGAGTGGCCGGTCGCGCGGATCGACGGCGCCTGGCTCACGTTCGGCTTCGACGAGAACCTCGGTGTGGCCGCGCGCGTGGCCGTCGACGGGATGCTCGACCTGATGCAGCGCGAGCACGGCTTCGCGCGCCCAGAAGCGCTCGCGTTCGCGTCGGTCGTCGTCGACCTGCGTGTGACGCAGGTCGTCAACCAGGTGCTCGGCGTGCATGCCGTGTTGCGCGACGACGCCTTCGTGTGAGCGAGCGTCTGCGCCTCTGGCTCGAGCGCGGGGAGCGCGGCTTCAACCTGCGCGACGCCGCCACCGGGGAGCGCCTGCAGTGGGAGGACCCGCGCATCCGCGTTATCGCGGCGGCGGGCGTGTCGTACCGGCCCGAGGCGCTCCCCGATCCGTCGTTCGACCCGGGGCGGACGCTCGCGCTCGTTTCGGAGCCTTCGAACCAGCACGACCCGAAAGCGGTTGCGATCTGGAACGAGGAGCAGACGCTGCAGGTCGGGTACGTGCCGGCCGCGGTCGCGCCGGAGCTCGATGGCGCTGAGCAGGCAGTCTCGCTCTGGCGGGTGGACGGCGGCCTGCGCATCCTGATCGTCTCAGCCGACGCCTGGATCGGGACACCTCGGTAGGCTCGGCGCCGTGGCGTACGAGTTCAAGCTGCCCGATCTGGGCGAGGGCCTGACCGAGGGCGAGATCGCGCGGTGGCTCGTGACCGAGGGCCAGGAGCTCGCCGAGGACGATCCGCTCGTCGAGATCCAGACCGACAAGACGACCGTCGAGATCCCTTCGCCCGCGGCCGGAAAGGTGACGCGGATCCTCGTCGCCGAGGGGCAGATCGTCCCGGTCGGAACGGTGCTCGTCGTGATCGGCGAGGAGGGCACCGAGCCGGTCGTCCAGGCCGCGCCGTCCCAGAAGCCCGCAGCCGCCCCTGCGCCCACGCCGCCAAGTGTTCCTGGAACACAAAGTCGGGTTCAGGCAACCCCGATCGTACGCCGGATCGCCGAGGAGCTGGGCGTTGATTTGGCTTCTCTGCAGGGGTCGGGACCGAATGGGCGGATCACCGAGGCCGACGTCCGTGGCGCGGGCGGGACAGACCTTGTGTTACAGGATCACAAACCATCCGGCGAGCGCCGCGAGCCGGTCCGCGGCGTGCGGCGGCAGATCGTCGAGCACCTGACGATGTCGCACCGCGAAGTCCCAGCGGTCACGTTCGTCGAGGAGTGCGACTTCACGGGCGTCGACCTGAGGGAGCTCTTGCCGCTGACGCTGAAGGCCGTCGCGGGTTCCCTGAAAGAGTTCCCGGAGCTGAACGCGCGGCTCGAAGCGGAGGAGATCGTCTACCTCGACCGCTGCGACATCGGGGTCGCGGTACAGACCGAGCAGGGTCTCGTCGTCCCGGTCGTGCGGGAGTGCAGCACGGCGTCGCCCGCGGAGCTGGGCAGCGAGATCGCGCGGCTCGCCGAAGCTGCGCGAACGGGGACGTTGAAGCCGGAGGAGTTGCGCGGGGGCACCTTCACCGTCACGAGCGCCGGCAAGCTCGGCGGCGTGCTCGTCACACCCCTCGTCAACCATCCCGAGGTGGGCATCCTCGGCATCCATCGTATCGCCCCGCGCGCTGTCGTCCGCGAGGGCGAGATCGTCGTCCGCGAGATCGGCAACGTCTCGGTCACGTTCGACCATCGTGTGGTCGACGGCGCCCGCGCTGCCGCGTTCACGCTCGACGTGATCGCCCGTCTACAGCGTTAGGCGATTGCGAGCTCGGCAGGCGCGACAGGCTCTGCAGACAGGTGTTGCTCGAGCATCGCTTCGATTCGCGGCGCGCTTGTTCGTCCGTCCAGGCGCGCGACGGCCTTCCGGTCCTTGACGAGCACGAGTGTCGGCACGACGGTGACGTTGAACCGCTCGGCCAGCTCGGGATCGGCGTCAATGTCGACCCGGCGGACGCGCAGCCGGTCTCGCTCCTTGCGCTCCAGGTGCGCGAGCAGGCTTTCCATGCGGCGCGCGGGTCCGGATTGCGCGCACCAGAAGAACACCAAGAGCGGCCGCTCGTCGTTCACTGAAGTCTCCTCACTGAGTCGTGCGTTGAAACGGGTCGCGTGTTGTATATCCAGTAAACGCTGCGGCAAAACGCCAGCCTCTAGAATCCTCCCGATGGGCGACTGGTACACGATGGGCCTCGCGCTGGGGATCGGCGTCGCACTCGGCATCTTCTTCTCCGGGCTGCTGGCGGGGACCCCCCTCGGTCGAGCGGCGGCCGTTGTTCTGGCAGGCGGTTCCGGCGCCGTCGTAGGAGCGCTCGTCGAGGACTGGACGGAGCTTCTCGCCGGCATCGCCGGAGGCGTCGTCGGAGGGGCGGCGGCGATCATCGTCGTCGCGGGCGCGCTTCGCCGCGGCGGGACCCGCGGCGGGCTCGCGATCATCGTCGCCGCGATCGCGGCCGCGCTGGCGGCGCTGGCCTTCGTCCCCTTTGCCGGCTACCTCGAGGCGGTCGCGCTGCCCGCGCTCGCGCTGCGGCTGCGCCGCACCCAGGCCGATCGGTACGCCGGCCTGAGAACACTTGCCCGCGACTAAGAAGCTGATCCTCGTCGTGATCGACGGGTTGACGCCGTCGATGCTCGAGGACACGCTCGAACGCGGCACCGCTCCGGCGCTCGCACTGCTCGAGGCGAACGGCCGCTACCAGCGGGCGATCTCGACGTTCCCCTCCCTGACGCCGGTCTGCCTCTCGGCGCTCGCGACGGGCGCCCACCCCGACGTGCACGAGATCCCGCACCTCGTCTGGTACCACCGCGGCGAGCAGCGCCTGGTCGAATATGGCTCCTCCTTCGGAGCGGTTCGTGCCGCAGGTACGAAGCAGTCCCTGATCGACACGGTCTACGAGCTGAACGCCAGTCATCTGGGACGAAACGCGGTGACGGTGTACGAGGCGCTCGAGGACGCCGGGCTGACCGCCGCCGCCGTGAACATCACGTGCTATCGCGGCCGGCATCCGCACGTGCCAACCGTCCCGTTCCTCACGCGGCCTGCCAACGGGCCCAGCAGCTTCTTCTTCTACAACCTGTTCGAGTCGGACGTGACCGGCGCGCCGCTTTCCGTGCGCAACCGGCCCCGCGGAACGATCGACGCCTACGCGGCGGCGGTCGGCCGCTGGCTCGTCACGCGCGACGGGTTCGATTTCCTCGTCTTCTACCTCTCCGACTACGACTACGCCTCGCACGCCCAGGGGCCAGACGCTGCACACGCGGCACTCGCCCGCTGCGACGATGCCGTCGGCGGATTGATCGAAGCCGCCGGAGGCGCGGACGAGTTTCTCGAGCGCTACGCGGTGATCCTCTGCGCCGACCACGGGCAGACGCCGGTCAGCGACGTGACCCGGCTCGAGGACGTTTTCCCCGAGCTGCTCGTGACGGCGTCCAACCGGGCCGGAATGGTGTACGCCGGCGCGGACGCCGATCCGGCGGCGCTCGCCGCGCGCCTCGACGGGAACGACGCGGTCGACGTGGTCCTCTACCGCGAGGGCGACGAGGCCGTGGCGCGCCGGGACGGCGAGGAGCTGCGGTTCACTCCGACCGCCTCCAGCGGCGACATCGCGATCCTCGACCATCCCCAGGGGCTCGAGCGGGCCTGGGCAGCGCTCGCGAACCCGAACGCCGGCGAGCTGATCGTCTCGGCCGCCGCCGGCTGGGAGTTCGGTGACCTGGCTGGGCGCCACCACTCCGGCGGCGGGTCGCACGGGTCGCTGCTGCGGGGTGATTCGGAGGTTCCGATGCTCACCGTCGGGCTCGAGACGATGCCGGGCTCGATCGTCGAGGTGATGCCGGCCGCGCTCGACCACTTCGGCGTCGCCGCGCCCGCGTACGCGCGCATGCCCGCGCGGACATGACGGCCGCGCTGGAGCTCGCCACGCTGCTTCGCAGGCGCGGGATCGGGGACGAGCGCGTCCTCGACGCGATCGCGCGCGTGCCGCGGGAGTGCTTCGTGCCCGAAGCGGGCCGAGGCCGGGCATTCGACGACCGCGCGCTTCCGATCGGGCACGGACAAACGATCTCGCAGCCGTTCATGGTCGCGACGATCTGCGCCGCCCTGGAGCTCAAAGGCGAGGAGCGTGTGCTCGACGTCGGCACCGGCTCGGGCTATCAGGCGGCGGTGCTGGCCGAGCTCGCGGCCGAGGTGGTCACGATCGAGCGCGTGCCGGAGCTCGCCGAGCGGGCGCGCTCGACGCTGGCGGAGGCGGGGTACGACCGGATCGACGTCCGCGTCGGCGACGGCACGCTCGGCGTACCGGAGCGCGCGCCTTTCGCGGGGATCGCCGTCGGCGCCGCCGCCCCTTCGGTCCCGGACGCGCTGTACGAGCAGCTCGCCCCCGGCGGCCGGCTCGTGGTTCCCGTCGGCACGCTGCGAGACCAGCGGCTGGAGATCGTCGTCCGCGGCGAGCGCGGGCAGGAGTCTCGGCGGTCGGTGCCCTGCGTGTTCGTCCCATTGGTCGGTGAGGAGGGATTCGACGAACCGGGCACCGGGTAGCACGCTCGGTTGTGAGGGGTCACCGCGCATCGACGCTCCTGCGTGCACCGGTTTTCGTGCGCGGTATCCGCCTCGGCGAGGTCCAGAGCGTCCTGCTCGCCGCCGCTGCCGACCGGATCCTCGGATTCGACGTGATGTGCGGTGACGGGTCGCACCGCTTTCTCCCCTACCCGATGGCGCGGCTCGCCGGCGCAGGGGTCGACATCGAAAGTGCACTGACGCTGCTCGACCCGAACGAGCTCGAGTTCTATCGCTCCGAGGGGCGGTCGCTGGCGAGCGTCCCGGCGCTCCGCGATGCGCTCGTCGAGGAGGAGGGCGTGCTCGTCGTCCCGCTCCCCGACCGCTGCTAGTGTCGCGCGGGTCGATGCAGCGCTCCTCTGCTCTCCGCGCCTCGAGCGCGCTCGTCCGCACGCGCGAGGCGCTCGGCAGGCGCCAGAACTGGTTCCAGCTCGCCCGCTTCTGCGCGGTCGGCGCCAGCGGTTATGCCGTCAACCTCGTCGTGTACACGGGCCTGCTGCACGGCGCCGACGTGCACTACCTGCTCGCCGCGACCGGCTCCTTCTTCGTCGCGGTGACGAACAACTACACCTGGAACCGCGTCTGGACCTTCCGCGGCCAGCGCGGTCACGTCGCCTACCAGGGGATCCGGTTCTTCGTCGTCTCGGCGATCGCGCTCGTCGCGAACCTCGCGCTCCTGCACGTGCTCGTCCAGGTCGGCGTCGGCAAGGTGCTGGCGCAGGCGGTCGCGATCGTGCTCGTGACCCCGCTGAACTTCGTGGGAAACAAGCTCTGGTCCTTCGCCCGACCGTAGCGGGGCTCCTCGCCGCGCTCGCACTCGCCGCGCCGGCGGCCGCCGCGCCCGCGCCCGGCGGCGGAACCAGCGAGCCGGCGTACGACAAGGAGGGGCGGCTCGTCGAGACGCCCTTCGCACCACCCGCCGGCGCCGCACGGCTGACGGAGAAGCAGGCAGTCAGGATCCTGCTCGACTTCCCGAAGGTACGGGACTGGCTCGAGCGTTACCCGCCGAAGCCCACCACCGACGCCGAGTACCGGGCGGTGAGCGACGAGTGGGTCGTGAAAGCGTGGTCGGGCGAGGCCGGCCAGATCGTGCTCGGCAAGGTCGACGACCGCTCCGGGGCGGTGAACGAGGCGTGGACGGGCCCGCAGGTCGCGTGGACGATGGCGCGCGGCGGCGCGGGAGCCTTCGGGGGGAAGACGATTAACGGCGTCTGGCTCTGGCTGGCCTTCTGTGCGGTCTTTCTCGCCGGGCTCGCCGACCTGCGGCGCCTTCGCTCGCTTCGCAACCTCGATCTGCTGGCCCTGCTCTCGTTCTCGATCTCGCTCCGCTTCTTCAACGAGGGGGAGATCTTCTGGAGCGCACCGCTCGCCTATCCGCCGCTGCTCTATCTGCTCGGCCGCTGCATCTGGGTCGCGGCGCGCGACCGGCCGCCTCGCTCCTCGCCCCCGATTTGGCCGATCTGGCTGCTCGCCGGCGCCGCGCTCTTCCTCGGGGGCTTTCGAATGGGCCTGAACGTGGAGGCGCAACGGAGCGTGATCGACGTGGGCTTCGCGGGCGTGGTCGGCGCGCACCGGATTGCGAACGGCGAGATGCCGTACGGGCACATGCCCGTGCAGGACGACCGCAAGGCGTGCGGCCTCGCGGACGCCGAGGGCGAGATCCGCGAGCGGATCCAGACGAACGGGCGCTGCGAGGCGTCGAACCCGCGTGGCGACACGTACGGCCCGGTCTCCTATCTCGCCTACATGCCCGGGTACGCCGTCTTCGGCTGGACCGGCAAGTGGGACGAGCTCTGGGCCGCTCACGCGACGTCGCTGCTCTTCGACGCCCTGTGCTTCGTCGGGCTCGCATTGGTCGGGCGCCGTTACGGGGGAGCCCGTCTGGGCGCGACGCTGGCGTTCGCGTGGGCGGCTTACCCGTTCACCCTCTATGCCTCCAACTCGAACACGAACGACGCGATCATGCCGGCCTTCCTGATCTGGGGCTTCTGGCTCGCCTCCTCGCACGTTGCGCGCGGCGCCGCCGTGGCGCTCGCAGGCTGGACGAAGTTCGCCGCGCTGCTGCTGGCGCCGCTCTGGCTGTCGTATCCGAACGGGTGGCGCCTCTCGGCCCGCCGCTTCGCTCTCGCGTTTGCGGCGACGACGGCGGCCGCGTTCCTGGTTCTCCTCCTGGAGCCGAATCCGCTCCACGCGGCCCGGGTCTTCGGCGAGCGGACGTTCGGCTTCCAGCTCGATCGCGACTCGCCGTTCTCGATCTGGGGCTGGGGGCAGTACCGAGCTGCGGGTGTCCCTGACCTCCATCTCCTCCAGCAGGTGCTGCAGGTGCTCGCCGTGGCGGGGGCCGTCCTCGTCGCCTTCGTGCCGCGCCGGAAGTCCGTCCTCCAGCTCGCCGCCCTGACCGCCGCGGTCTTGATCGGCTTCGAGCTCGTGTTGACGCACTGGTCCTACCTCTACATCCCGTGGTTCTTCCCCTTCGTGGCCTTCGCCGTCCTCTACGACCGTGCGCGACCGGCGCCCGTTCATTGAGGTAGCCGCCGCGGTCGCGGCGGCCCTTTTCCTCGTCGCCTTGGGGCTGACCGACCGCCTCCTGGACGATCGGCGCGAGATCGTGGACGTCCCCGTCTACCAGAGCTACGGCGAGCAGATCGAGGAGGGCCGGCTCCCCTACCGGGATTTCCGGCCGGAGTATCCGCCCGGTGCGCTGCCCGCATTCGCGGCGCCGGCCCTTCTGAGCGACGACGAGCTGGGCTTCCGCTCCGCGTTCGAGTGGTTGATGGCCGCTTGCGGCGTCGCGCTCGTGTTGCTCACCGCCGTGTCGCTCGCGGGTCTCGGCGCCTCGCGGGCCCGGACGCTTGTCGCCCTCGCGCTGGCCGCCGCATTCCCGCTCCTACTGGGCTCGGTCGTGCTCACGCGCTTCGACCTCTATCCGACCGCGCTCGTCGCCGGCGCGTTCGCCGCGCTCGTCCACGGAAGACACAGGTTGGGGTTCGGCGTGCTCGGGGGGGCCGTTGCGGTGAAGCTATACCCGGGCGTGCTCGTCCCGCTCGCGCTGGCCTATGTCTGGCGCACCCGCGGCCGCCGCGAGGCGCTCGTCTGCCTCGGTGTACTCGCCGGCGTGGTCGCCATCGTCTTCTTGCCGTTCGTGGTTCTCGCGCCCGAGGGCGTCGCGCACAGCATCGGCCGTCAGCTCTCGCGTCCGCTGCAGATCGAGAGCCTGGGCTCGGCGCTCTACCTCGCCGCGCACCACCTGCTCGGACTGGACATCGAGATGCGATCGAGCCACGGCTCGCAGAACCTGCATGCGACGGGAACGGCGGTCGCCGCGGCGCTGCTCAGCCTGGTGCAGGTTGCGACGCTCGTCTGGATCTGGCTGCGGCGTCCCGAGACGGTGGAGGAGCTCGTACGCTGGAGCGCCGCCGCCCTCGTCGCGTTCGTCGCGCTCGGCAAGGTGCTGTCCCCGCAGTTCCTGATCTGGCTCGTGCCGGTCGTGCCGCTGGTGGCCGGGCTGCGCGGGCTTCGGGCTTCGACGCTTCTCGCGAGCGCGCTCGTGCTGACGCAGCTCTGGTTCCCGACGCGCTACTGGGATTTGGTTCGCGAGCTCGACCCTGTTGCGTCGGGGCTCGTTTTCGCCCGCGACCTCGCACTCGTCGCGCTGCTCGTCGTCCTCGTCAAGGAAAGTCGACCCGAACTGGCTCGATCGCCGTAGCGCGGCCGGACGCGTCGCACTCGACGAGCGCTCCCTCGATCCGCACCCCTCCCTCTGCGGTGTCGAAGCGGACAGGCATGCCCGTGCGCATCCGGTAGATCGCTGCATCGGCCTTGACGCCGATCACCGAATCGTGCGGTCCCGTCATGCCGACGTCGGTGATCGCCGCGGTGCCGCCTCGCTGGACGCGCGCGTCCGAGGTCTGTACGTGCGTGTGCGTTCCGAGCACGGCCGTGACACGGCCGTCGAGCCAGCGCGAGAGCGCCACCTTCTCGCTCGTCGCTTCCGCGTGAACGTCGACGAAGATCGCCGCCGCCCGCTCGCGCGCCTCGTCGACGAGCCCGTCGACGAGCTCGAACATCGAAATCGCCGGCGAGAGGAAGAGCGAGCCGAGCACGTTGATCACCGCGACGGGCGTGCCGTCTTCGGCTGCGCCGACCGTTAGGCCCTTCCCAGGGGCGCTCGCAGAGAAGTTCGCGGGCCGGATCACCTGCTCGGAGCCGTCGAGATAGGCGTTGATCTCCGGCCGCCGCCACGTGTGATTACCGAGCGTGATCACGTCGGCGCCGGCCGCGAGCATGCGCGCCGCGAGCTTGGGCGTGATCCCCACGCCGTCGGCCAGGTTCTCGCCGTTGAGAATGCAGAACTGCGCGCCGAGCTCCTCGCGCAGCGGCCGCAGCCGCTCCTCGACCGCGCGCCTACCCGGCGCACCGACGACGTCCCCTACGAAGAGGACTTTCAGCGAACCGAGAGCACGGCCGCCGGGCGCACCGACAGCGTCACGTTGTTGCCCGCATCCTGCGTGTAGCGGGCGAGCGCCTGGCGCTCTGCGGCGGTCAGGTCGACGACCATGCCGATCTTGGTCGTCTTCGCGACTGCCGAGCCGACCGTCAGTGCCGGGTCGGCGCGCAGGTGCGTGAGCGAGACGACGACGGACGGCGCCGTCTGCGGCCGAATGTCGATGCGGGCGCCGTACGTCCGGTTCGAGAGCACGTAGTCGGAGATCCCGACCACGGTCCCGACGACCGGCGCGTACACATCCGTGCCGGGCGCTGCGCCGACGGACAGCGCCGACGTTCCCGCGCCGCCCTCGCCGCGGAGCTGGTACCAGACGAGGCGGTTCTCCTTCGCACCGGCGATGCGGTGCCAGAGTCGACCGAGCAGGCCCGCGTTCCCCTGTCGGCCGACCGGGTCGAGCTGGAGCGCCCCGGTGCCGGCATCGTGGTAGCCGATCGCGGTCACGGCGCTCTGCGCGACGGGAAGCTGGATCTGGAGCGCGCCCGCGGTCGCGACGATCTGCGGCAGTGGCTGCCCGCCCGGCAAGACGGCCGAGACGGCGAGGGGCTGGGTTGCGACGGGCGTCGAGCTCCATGTGCCGAAGGCGGTGAGGAGCAGCGTCAGCAGCAGGATCGCCGACAGGACCGCGCCGACGAGGAAGCGGGTGGCGTGACGCTCGGGACGGCGCCGGCGGGCGCGGGCGCGCGCAACCTCTCTGGGCGCGCGCGGCGGCGCGGCGTCCCGTTTTCGGGCCGGAGCCATGGGCGGCACCATAGCCGACCCTGCCGAAACCTTCCACTCTGGAGCGGACACGGGCTCCCTCGGTCGCGTAGGGACGGAGTTTAGGGACGAGCGCGGACGGCTGACGTAACCTTCTCTCGATGAGCGCCTTCCCCGTCACGCGGCTGCGCCGGCTTCGCCGCACGGACGCTCTGCGCGCGCTCGTCCGCGAGACGCGCCTGGACCTGGACGACTTCGTGATGCCGCTTTTCGCCGGCGCTACGACCGTTCGCAACGAGCAGCTGCCCGCGATGAGCCGGTTCTCGGTCGAGGATCTCGTCGCCGAGGCTTCCGCGCTCGCTGGGCTCGGCGTCAAGGCGCTGCTCCTCTTCGGGGTGCCGGAGGAGAAGGACGACGAGGGCTCCGCGGCATGGGACGAGGACGGGATCGTGCAGCGCTCGCTGCGGGCTATCCGCGCCGAGCGTCCGGAGCTCGTGCTCGTCACCGACGTCTGCCTGTGCGAGTACACCGCGCACGGCCATTGCGGCGTCATCCGCGATGGTGAGGTGGCGAACGACGAGACGCTCGAACTGCTCGCGCGCACTGCGGTGAGCCACGTGGACGCCGGCGCTGACGCCGTCGCCCCGAGCGACATGATGGACGGCCGCGTGGGCGCGATCCGGGAGGTCTTGCCCGACACGCCGATCGTCGCCTACGCCGCCAAGTACGCCTCGGCGTTCTACGGGCCGTTCCGGGACGTCGCACAGTCGACGCCGGCTTTCGGCGACCGGCGCGGCTATCAGATGGACCCGGCGAACGTCCGCGAGGCGCTGCGCGAGTGCGAGCTGGATTTGGCCGAGGGCGCAGACGTGCTGATGGTCAAGCCGGCCCTGCCGTACCTCGACGTGATCCGCGCCGTGCGCGAGCGCTTCGACTGCCCGATCGCCGCCTACAACGTCTCCGGCGAGTACGCGATGGTGAAGGCCGCGGCGGCGGCGGGCCATCTCGACGAGCGAGCGGCGGCGCTCGAGTCGCTGACCGCGATCAAGCGGGCTGGCGCCGACCTCGTCATCTCCTACTGGACGAGGGACCTGGCGACGTGGCTCTGAGGCAGAAGAGCGAGCTCGCGCGGCGGGCGGAGCGGCTGATCCCAGGCGGGGTCAACTCGCCGGTGCGCGCGATGCGCTCCGTCGGACTCGACGAGCCCGTCTTCATGCGCAGCGGCAGCGGCTCGACCATCGTCGACGTCGAGGGGAACGCCTACCTCGACTGGGTGCTCAGCTGGGGACCGCTTGTCTTCGGGCACGCCGACCCGGAGACGCTGGCTGCGATCGGAGAGGCGGCGCAGCGAGGCACGTCTTTCGGCGCACCGACCGAGGCCGAGGTCGAGCTCGCGGAGGAGATCGCCGACGCGGTCCCGTCGATCGAGATGGTGCGTCTCGTCTCCTCGGGGACAGAGGCCGCGATGAGCGCGGTCAGGCTTGCACGCGGCGTGACGCGCCGTGACCGGATCATCAAGTTCTCCGGCTGCTACCACGGCCACTCGGACGGGCTGCTCGCGAGCGCCGGCTCCGGCCTAGCCACCCTCGGCATTCCGTCCAGTCCGGGCGTCCCGACCGGGACGACGGCGGACACGGTCGTCACGACCTACAACGACGTGGATGCGACCGCGGCTGCGGTCGAGCGCTACGGCGAGGGTCTCGCCGCGATCGTTGTCGAGCCGATTGCCGGCAACATGGGCGTCGTCCCGCCCGACCCCGGCTTCCTCGAGGCGCTGCGCGCCCTGTGCGACGCGTCGGGCGCGCTGCTCGTCTTCGACGAGGTGATCACGGGCTTCCGGGTCGCACGCGGCGGGGCCCAGGAGCGCTACGGCGTTCTCCCCGACCTGACGATCCTCGGCAAGATCGTCGGCGGTGGGCTTCCCGCGGCGGCGTTCGGCGGCCGCGCGGACGTGATGGAGCGCCTGGCGCCCGCGGGCGACGTCTACCAGGCGGGGACGCTCTCGGGGAACCCGCTCGCGACCGCCGCCGGCATCTCTGTGCTCCGCCGGCTTCGCAATCCGGCCGTCTACGAGGATCTCGAGGCGAAGGGAGCGCGGCTCGAGGCCGGCCTCGCTTCGTTCGGCCGGGTGCAGCGCGTCGGCGCGATGGCGACGCTCTTCCTCGCCGACGGGCCGATCCGCACCTTCGAGGACGCGAAGCGGAGCGACACGGAGCGCTACGGCGCACTCTTCCGCCACCTGCTCGAGCGCGGGATCTACGTCGCGCCCTCCCAGTTCGAGTGCCTGTTCGTCTCCCTTGCCCATTCCGATGAGGACATCGACCGGACGGTCGAGGCAGTTGCCGATTTCTTCCGCGACTGACGTCTTCGAGCAGATCGCGGCGGCAGCCGCTGCGGAGAGCCCGCTTTGGGGAGAGGCGCTGCGCGGCGAACCAGACCGGCAGGCGGTGTTCGGCTCGCTCGCGCCGGAACGGTTCGCGCTTGGGCTCGAGACGATCTACGAGGGCTACCTCGTCCACTACGGCCGCCCGCGGCTGTTCGCCCCCGACGGCGACGAGACGGCGCTCCTCCTCGGCGACTACCTGTACGCGCACGGCCTCGTCCGGATCGCTGCGACGGGCGAGCTCGACGCCGTCGCAGCTCTGGCCGAGCTGATCTCCACCTGCGCCCATCTCCGGGCCGAGCGGGTCGACGGGGACGGCGAGGCGTGGATCGCCGCCGTGAGGCGGCTCGGCGGCGATCCGTCCGTCGACGCCGTCGAGCAGGCCATCTCCATGCACGCGGGCCGCTTGGTAAGCTCGCGATCGTGACCGCCTGGGTGCTCGCCAACGCCGCCGAAGAAGGGCGCAACGTCATTCTCGGCATGCTTGCCACCGGCCTCGTCTTCGTCCTCGTGATCGCGCTCGGCGAGACGTCCAGGTTCCTGCGGCATCGCCGCCGCGGCCACTAGCGGCCGGCCGGTGCGACGCCTGCTGGCGGCGGTCGTCCTCGGGCTGGCTGCGACGTTCGGGGGCGCGCAGGCCGCGACCGCTCCGTCGGACCCGATCGTCGGCACCTGGAGCTACGGCGGCGGGACGGTGACGGTGCGCCGGACGGGCTCGGCCTTCGAGGGGATCGTGGGCCGTCCGGTCCGCTTCACGCAGTGCATCCACGACGCGGGCGAGCGGATGTGGTCGATCGTCAAGACGCCGGAGGGCTACGCCGGGCGACAGTTCTCCTTCGGCGCTGGGATCGGCTGCCGGGGCCGCATCTGGGTGAGCGCGAACTGGAAGCTCGATCGAGGAGCGCTTCGCTTCTGGGTCGCTACGCGCTCGAGCATCTGGCCGCAGCGTTGTGGCGTCGAGACGCTTTGCTTCAGCCTCGAGCGCCGCGGTGCGACGCCGCCCGCGAGCTCGAGCCCAAGCTCCGAAGGGGTGTCGTTCCGCTTCGCCGTGCAGGGCAAGCCGGTGTCGACGGCGGGCCTCGGCAGCGGCTACGAGACGACCGTGGCCCAGGGGCGGGGCTCGGTGGCGCCCTCCGGTGCAACCACCGGCAACTCGCTCCTGTTCCACGTGCACAAGACGGGCGACGGGGAGCTGACCGAGCTCGCGGTCACCGGTTCGAGGCAGCGGAGCGCCTCGAGGCTCGTGCTCGACCTCTCTGTGAGCTCCTCGACGGTCGAGGGCTGTGCCGTCGGCTCGCGGGGAACGCTCACGCTCGTGAACGGAGCCGCGGACGAGGCGATCGTCGCGGTCTGCGGCCGCTCCTCGCGCTACCGCAGCGGCGGCGCGACCAGCGTCCGCGTCACGTTCACCCGTCCGTAGACTGACTGCGATGGCGGCACCCGCGGACTTGCGTGACTGGATCGACCTGCTCGAGCGCGAAGGCGAGCTCGCCCGCGTCTCGGCCGAGGTCGACCCCGACCTCGAGATCACCGAGATCGTCGACCGCACCGTGAAGGCCGGCGGCCCCGCGCTCCTGTTTGAGCGACCCAAGGGCTCGAGCCACCCGCTGCTGATCAACCAGTTCGGCACGGAGCGGCGGATGTGCATGGCGTTCGGCGTCGAGCGGCTCGACGACGTCGCGTCGAAGCTCGAGGACGTGCTGGAGATGCAGCCGCCGCAGGGCCTCGTCGACAAGGTGCGCGGCCTGAAGAAGCTGAAGTCGATCGCCGACTCGCTGCCGAAGAGCGTCTCCCGTGGAGCCTGCCAGGAGATCGTGCTCACCGGCGACGACGTCGATCTCGGCCTGCTCCCGATCCAGCGCTGCTGGCCCGGCGACCCTGCTCCCTTCATCACGCTGCCGGCCGTGATCACGAAGGATCCTCACACCGGGGTGCGCAACGTCGGCATGTACCGCATGCAGAAGATCGACGCGCGCTCGACCTACATGCACTGGCAGATCCACAAGGACGGGCGCGCGGACTACCTCGCCACCGACGGCAAGATCCCTGTCGCCGTCGCGCTCGGGCTCGACCCGATCACCGCCTACTCGGCGAGTGCGCCGCTGCCCAAGCACATCGACGAGTTCATGCTCGCCGGCTTCCTCAAGGGCGAGCCGGTCGAGCTCGTCAGGGCGAAGACGGTCGACCTCGAGGTGCCCGCGAACGCCGAGATCGTCCTCGAGGGCACGATCGAGAAGGGCGAGGTCGGGATGGAGGGCCCCTTCGGCGACCACACCGGCTACTACACCCCGGCAGAGCCGTTCCCGGTCTTCCGTCTCAGCGCGATCACGATGCGCCGCGATGCCGTCTATCCGTCGATCGTCGTCGGCAAGCCGCCGCAGGAGGACGCCTGGCTCGGCAAGGCGACCGAGCGGATCTTCCTGCCTGCGATCAAGATGACCGTGCCGGAGATCGTCGACTACGACCTGCCGGTCGCGGGCGCCTTCCACAACTGCGTGATCGTCTCGATCAGGAAGGCGTTTCCCGGCCACGCGCACAAGGTGATGCACGCGATCTGGGGCCTCGGGATGCTCAGCCTCTCGAAGTCGGTCGTCGTCGTCGACGCCCATGTGAACGTCCATGACTACAACGAGGTCTTCTTCTACGTGGGCGCGAACGTCGACCCGAAGCGGGACGTCGTCATCGCCGAGGGACCACTCGATCATCTTGACCACGCGCCGACGCTCCAGTTCGTCGGCGGCAAGCTCGGGATCGACGCGACCACCAAGGGGCCGGCCGAAGGCACGCGCGAATGGCCGGAGGAGATCGCGATGAGCGAGGAGATCCGCGACCTCGTCGACCGGCGCTGGAGGGAATACGGGATATCGGCGCAGGACGGGGGCGACGTGATACAGAATGGCTCTCGTCGCGGGTTGCGGCAGCTGTTACGTCGTTGACGGCACGAGTGCGCAACGGTTGAATCGATCCGGGAGTTTGATGTGAGCTCGCACGACAACGAAACGCCGCACCTGCCGCCACCGAGCCTCTGGCCGATCGGGTTCGCCGTCGGCATCGCCTGTGTGCTCACGGGGCTCGTCGTCAGCACGGTCGTCGCCGTCATCGGGGCGGTGATCGCGGTCGCCTTCGGCTTCCTCTGGATCCGCGACGTGACGAGGCCGGTGCGCACGCCGCCGGCCGCGATCGAGCCAGAAGTGCGCGCGGCCTCGCATCCCGTCGCGCAGCCCGCCGAGGAAGCGGCCACGTCGATGCCGCGCAGCACCTTCCTCTCCGCCGCGACACTCGGCCTCGGCGGCGTGATCGGTGGGCTGATCACCGTGCCGGTGCTCGGCTTCGCCGTGCTGCCCTCGTTCACGAATCAGAAGGAGCAGGACGTCGAGCTCGGGCCGCTCGACGCCTTTCCGGAAGGAACGTTCGTGATCGCGACGTACATGGAGGATCCGTCGATCGGCGAAGTCTCGCGGCGGACGATGTTCGTCCGCAACAACGGCCAGCTCGAGGGGAAGCCCAGCTTCACCGTCCTCTATTCGCGCTGCGCGCACTTGGGCTGCCCGGTGCAGCCGAACGGGCCGATCGACGAAGAGGGGAAGAAGACCGTCGGTGAGAACAACGTCGAGCTGACGCAGGTGCTCGCGGTCGGCTTCGGCTGCCCCTGCCACGGCGGCCAGTACGACACCGAGGGGAACCGCCAGTCGGGTCCGCCGGTGCGCGCGCTCGACCGTGCCGAGTTCTCGATCCGCGACGGCAAGCTCTTCCTCGGCAGCTTCTACAGCGTCAGCGAGGTCTCGGGCGCCGGCGCCCGCGCAAGGATCAAGAAGTACGGCCGCGCGGTGCCGGGCGTGCACGTCGACGGCCCCTCGGCGTGGCTGTACCCGCTCGAGGTGCCGAAGTAATGGCCACGCCGGGCACGCGACGCCAGCAGCTCGAGGCCGCGGCGCTCTACCCCCTCGACTGGCTGGAGGAGCGCTCGGGCCTCGTCGGCGGGGTCAAGTACTTCCTTTTCCGCAATGTCCCGCGCGACACGGGCTGGTTCCACACGCTCGGCTCGGCGACGCTGACCGCCTTCCTCGTCCAGGCGGTCACGGGCGTCGTGCTCGCGATGTACTACAAGCCAGACCCGGACAAGGCCTACCAGTCGATCCAGTTCATCACGAACGACCTGACGCTCGGCTGGCTCGTGCGCGGCATGCACCGCTGGGGCGCGAGCGTCTTCATCATCCTGATGTTCTTCCACATGGCCCGCGTCTTCCTGTTCGGGGCGTACAAGTACCCACGCGAGCTGAACTGGATCATCGGCGTGCTCCTGCTCGCGCTGGGGATGGCCGAGGGCTTCACCGGCTACCTGCTGCCGTGGGATCAGACCGCCTACTGGGCGACCGTCGTCGGGATCAACCTGAACGGAACCGCGCCCTTCGTCGGGCCGTTTCTGGCGCAGTTCCTCTCCGGCGGCGCCGAGATCGGCTCCGACACGCTGAGCAAGTTCTACGCGCTGCACATGCTCGTGCTGCCGGGCGCGATCTTCGGCCTGATCGGCTTGCACCTCTACCTCGTGATGCGCCTCGGCGTCTCTTCGCCGCCGTGGTCGCCCGAGGCCGCAGGACGCGACCGCCCCGAGGAGCCGGCGTCGACGGTGGGCCGCGAAGGGCTCGTCCGTCCCGGCCGGCGCGGAGGATCCGCTGATGGCTAGTCGCCGGATCGTCGAGCGCCGCGCTCAGCACAAGCGCTACAAGGAGGACACTCAGGCCACCGGGAAGCCGTTCTTCCCGCACGCGATGTTCCACGACACGGTGATGAGCCTCGTCGTCGTCGCCGTCATCATCGCGCTCTCGTGCGTCTGGTACTTCACCGCGGAGGGGTCGGACGACGCGGGCCTGCTCGGCCCGCACTACACCGAGAAGGCCGATCCCGGCACGACCGATTTCGTCCCGCGGCCAGACTGGTATTTCTACTTCCTCTTCTATCTGCTGCGGATCTTCAAGTGGCCGGACACCGTCGTGCTCGGCACCGTCGGCATCCCGAACATCCTGCTCGGGCTCCTGATCGCGCTGCCCTTCATCGATCTCCGGCGCGAGCGGCGGCTGTCGCGCCGCCCCGTCGCGATGGTCGGGGCGCTGATCACGGTCCTTGCGATGGGGACGCTGACCTACAAGGGCGCGACCGCGAAGGAGTCGCTCGGCTCGGCGACCCGAGAGGCGGTCCCGACGTGGGCCAAGCGCCAGGGCTTCGTGGGCAACACCGAGGTGACCGAGGGCGCCGAGCTCTTTGCCGTGTCGGGCTGCCTGCAGTGCCACATCTACCTCGGCACGGGCAGCGGCCTGCTCGGCGCTCCCGACCTGAGCGAGATCGGCGCCACCGGCCGCGGCGAGGAGTACTTCAAGGCGTACGTCGCCAACCCGGCCCAGTTTGGCAACGAGGTCATGCAGCCGTACGCCGGCCTCGGTGAGGAGAACCTGCAGAAGATCGCGGCCTTCCTCGCCGTCTCCAAGGGCCCGAAAGAGTAAGGGTATGAACGTCTTCCTCGGCGTGACGGGCGCGTCCGGCGCTCCGTACGCCGTGCGGCTGCTGCGCGCGCTCACCGAGGCAGGGTGCGAGGTCGGGCTGGCTGCGTCCGCGGCGGGGATCGAGGTGCTTGCCACAGAGCTGTACGGCGACGCCTCGCTCCCGCGGGAGGAGGTGCTCGAGCGGTTCACCGGCGGCGCCGCCGGCGTCACCGTCTACGGCGTCGGCGATTACAAGAGCCCCTACGCCTCCGGGTCGGCGAAGGTCGACGCATACGTGATCTGCCCCTGCTCGATGTCCACGGTCGGGACGCTCGCGACCGGCGCAATGGCGAACCTGATCCACCGCGCGGCGTCGGTCGCGCTCAAGGAGCGCCGCAAGCTCGTGCTCGTCCCGCGCGAGACGCCCCTCTCGCTCATCCACCTGAACGGGCTCGCGACGCTTCATCAGGCAGGTGCCGTCATTCTCTTCGCGGCGCCCGGCTTCTACCACGGTGCCGAGACCGTCGCCGACCTCGTCGACTTCGTCGTGGCGCGGATCCTCGATCAGCTTGGCCTCGACAACACCTTGACTGCGCGCTGGGGCCAATCGTGAGCCACGAGTCGGGAACGCTGCCCGCCGAAGGCGTCCGCTCGATGTTCGACCGGATCGCGCCGGTCTACGACCTGATGAACCGCGTCATGACCGCCGGGCTCGACCAGCGCTGGCGCCGCCTGACGGTCCGCTCCGTTGTCAGGCCGGGCGACCGCGTGCTCGACGCGTGCTGCGGCACCGGCGACCTCGCAGTCGCGGCGCGGAAGGCAGGCGCCGGCGAGGTGGTCGGCCTCGACTTTTCGGAGCGCATGCTCGAGCGCGCCCGAGTCAAGGACGCGGCGGTCGAATGGCTGCAGGGCGACCTGCTCGAGCTGCCGTTCGAGGACGGCTCTTTCGGCGCTGCGACCGTCGGCTTCGGCGTCCGCAACGTCGCGGACCTCGAGCGCGGTCTCGCCGAGCTCCGGCGCGTACTGCGGCCCGGCGGGCGGGTCGGGATCCTCGAGATCACCCGGCCGCGCGGCCCGCTCACCGTCTTTTACCGCCTCTGGTTCGACCTGCTGATCCCGCTCGCGGGCAAGATCCTTCCGGGTGGCAAGGCGTACACGTATCTCCCCGCGAGCGTCCGCCGCTTTCCCGATCCCGACGCGTTGGCCGCGCTGATGCGCGCGCAGGGCTTCGGCGACGTGACGTATCGGCGGCTCGGCGGCGGCATCGTCGCGCTCCACACCGGGACGGCCCACACCGGGACGACCGAGTGATCGCCGAAGCGATGCTCGCGGAGTCCCGGCCCTACCTGAGCGAGGTCGAGGAGCGGCTGCACGAGGCCGTCTCGGCCTACCCGGGCGTGGTCGAGCTCGTCGGAGCCCAGGCGGTCAGCGCAGGCGGGAAGCGGATGAGGCCGCTCCTGATCCATCTCGTCAGCGACGACCGCGAGCGCGCCTTGCGCTCGAGCGTCGCGATCGAACTGATCCACACCGCGACGCTCGTGCACGACGACCTGATCGACCGTGCACCGTTGCGGCGGGGACGTCCGACCGCCTGGCACGACCACGGCGAGGAGGCGGCGCGGGCGACGGGCGACTACCTGTTCGCCCGCGGCTTCGCGGCGCTGTCAGACGCCGGCGACCTCGAAGGGGTTCGCATCCTCGCGGACGCCTGTCTCGCCCTCGTCCGCGGCGAGGCGATTCAGAGGCAGCAGCAGCACGACCCCGACACGACGATCGACGCCTATCTCGACCGGATCGGCCTCAAGACCGGGAAGCTGTTCGAGGCGGCGTGCCTGCTCGGCTCGCGCGACGCGACGCTCGGGCGCTTCGGGATGAAGCTCGGGATCGCCTTCCAGATCGCAGACGACATTCTCGACTGCTCGGGCGACGCGAGTGAGACGGGCAAGGTGGCCGGCACCGACCTGCGGGAGGGGACGCCGACGCTGCCGCTGCTCCTCGCCGCGCGCGAGGACAAGACCGTCCGCGCGGCACTCGCCGGCGGCCCAATCGAGGGCGCGCTCCTCCGCATCGCCGCCACGGGCGCCCTCGAGCGCTCCAGGGAGGTGGCCCTCGACTACGCCAGAGAAGCGCGCGAGAGCCTCAACGGGGGGCCGCACCGCGAGCGGCTCGAGTCGCTCGCGGACGCCGTCGTCAACCGCAGGCATTGATGCCCGTGACGCTGACCCTGGCCGTCCCGATCATCCCTGCTCGCGACACGGTGCGGAGCGCCGAGTGGTACCGCGACCACCTGGGGTTCGACGCCGACGGCAACCTGCTCACCTTCTTCGAACGGATGCCCGAGTGATCAGGCTCGGCCGGATCAGCTACGTCAACATGGCGCCTGTCTTCCACCGGCTGAACGCGGAGGTGGAGGAGGTGCAGGGCGTCCCCACCGAGCTGAACGCGATGCTGCTCGACGGCCGCCTCGACCTGGCGCCGATCTCCTCGATCGAGTACGCCCGCCACGCCGAGTCGCTGCGGATCCTCCCGCGGATGTGCGTCTCGTCCGAGGGTGCGGTCGACTCGATCCAGCTCGTCTCGCGCACGCCGTTCCCCTCCATCCGTTCGATCGCGGTGACGCCGGAGAGCGCCACCTCGGTCGTGCTCGCGAAGGTGCTGCTGCCGAGCGCGCGGCACGTGCCGCTGGGCGAAGAGGCCGACGCCAAGCTGCTGATCGGCGACGCGGCGCTGCGGAGCGCGTTCGAGGACCCGACCCCGCACTACGACCTGGGCAAGCTCTGGCTCGACAAGACCGGGCTGCCGATGGTGTTCGCGGTCTGGGCCGCGCCGGAGCCCATAGCGGATGGCGTCGCGGAGCTCGAGCACGCGCTCGTCTCCTCGGTGCGCCTCGCGCGCGCCGAGCCCGACGTGCTAGCGCACGAGGCGAGCGAGCGCTACGGCTATCCCGCCGGCTACCTCGCGCGCTACTTCGAGAAGCTGCGCTACTCGTTCGGCCCGCGCGAGCGCGCCGGCTTCCACACTTTCCTCGAGATGGCGCGCGACGTCGGCGAGCTCGAGCGCGTGCCCGAGCTGCGCTTCGTCTCGCCGGCCGGCGCAGCCGTTTAGCCCAGCCTCGAGCGAGAGCACGCGGGCCCAGGCGAGCGATGATGGTTTGCTAGCGTCACGAACGATGTAACCCGCACTTCTCGATCCTCGACGTTGTTCGTGTCGCCGCCCGCGCCGCGACCCCCCCTGCGTCCCTGGAGGTCAGAAGTGACTGAAATTCCGTACGTCCGTCATCCGATCGAGTTCCCTGCTCGCTACGCGCATGGACCCGACTCGTTTCCCCGCCCCGGCGTCCCCCGCGGAGCTCTGCATGAGCACGAGTGGAACGCGAGCCGTGTCTTCCCGGGGACGCAGCGCCGCTACTGGGTGTACGTGCCGGCTCAGTACAGAGAGACAGAGCCGGCCTCGCTGATGGTCTTCCAGGACGCCGAGTGGTACCTCGATCTCGATTTTGAGGTGCGCACGCCGACCGTCTTCGACAACCTCATCCACCAAGGCGAGATGCCCGTCACGATCGGCGTGTTCGTCGCTCCCGGCGAGCCTGGGAACCGAAACGTGGAATATGACGCGTTCAGCGACGCTTACGCGACGTTCTTGCTGACCGAGATCCTTCCGACTGTCCAAAGCCGGTACGCGATCACGGAGCACCCCGATCGCTGGGCGATTGGCGGCGGCAGTAGCGGCGGAAATTGCGCGTTCACGGTCGCTTGGATGCGGCCTGACCGTTTCCGGCGCGTCCTGAGCTTCGTCGGCAGCTTCGCGCAGCTCGACGGCGGCAACCGCTACCCCGAGCTGATTCAGGAGACGCCGAAGAAGCCGCTGCGCATCTTCCTCCACACCGTGACGCGCGATCTGAACTGGAACGCTCCTCAGTACAACTGGTTCAGCGAGAACCTCCGGGTCGCCGCGGCGCTCGCAGAACGCGGCTACGACTTCCGCCTTGTCCTCGGTGACGGGGGCCACGACGGAAACCATGACGGTGTGATCCTGCCCGACGCGCTCCGCTGGCTCTGGCGGCCCGAGCCCGACTGAATCCACGGTACGGGACCCGCAAGCAGGTCGATACTCCTCATTCGCCTGTGAGAACCTGCCAGAGTTCAGTCTTCGTCGGTGACCCAGAGGATCCCAGCGGCGTCGCCGTCGACTGCGGCTACGCCGGTGTCGAACGTCGCCAGTGTCAGCGGCGACCAGCTCCTCGACTCGCCATCCCGTTGCCACAACTCACCGTTCGTCCAGAAGTCCGCGTCATCTGCAAAACGCGCGACGAAAGTGGACGCGACGTGCTTTGCGTGGGCGGGCTCCACCCAGTCGCTGTCATACGCAAGCGTCCTGTGAAGGATGCTCTCGATGACGGCACGTGCAGTTGCAGCATCGATCTGCTGGTCGAGCGCCTCCTCGAGAGACGGCTGCGGCGCGAATACCTTTCCGAGCGTCGACACGACGAGTTCGTCAACGCGTTCGCGGCGAGGAGCTTCGCGCCCGCGATCGAGCGCAGCGAACAGCGACGGGAACGGTTGATCGCGCCACTCCGGAACGGCCGCGTCGAGTGCACTCCAGAACGAGCTATCACTCATCACCGACGCGGCCTCTCGCGTACACCACCATCGACCCCGCGGATCCTAAGCCTCCTCTGGCTTCTCAGGGGACGGTTAGGCGGTGACCGCGACCGGACGCTCGGCCCGCCGGTACTCGACGGTGTAGCCGAGCCTGCGCGGGACGGCGAGCAGGCCCTCGAGGTCGAGCTCGATCCGCGCACCGGCGAGCTGCGTCACCTCGTCCTCGATCGGCAGGTCGAAGTCGTTCGCGCCGTAGTCGAGGGCGCGGAACGCCTCCTCGTTCTGCGTCAGCACCGACGTGCGGATGTGCTTGACGTTGTCGAGGAAGATCCGCGAGAGCGCGATGTGGCGCCAGTACTCCTGCGGTGAGATCTCCCGCCCGCCGAAGGCGGTGCCGTACGGCTTGTACGTCCAGCAGAGGAACGAGAAGAGCCCGTCGAAGCCGTCGCGGAGGCACTCGTCCTGGAAGTCGCGCGTGCGCTGCAGGTGCTCCAGCCGCTCATCGAGCGTCTCGTCGAAGCCGATCACCATCGTGGCGGTCGTCTTCAAGCCGCTCTCGACGATCGCTCGCTGTGCCTCGAAGTAGTCGGCGACGGTGTACTTGAACTTAGCGTGGCGCTTGCGGAAGTCCTCGGTGAGGATTTCGCTGCCGCCGCCGGTGACCCAGTGGACGCCCGCGTCGCGGAGGCGAGCCGCGGCGTCCGCGTAGCTCAGCTTCGCGCGGTCGGCGAGGTAGACGAACTCGGCGATCGTCAGCGCGTAGAACTCGACACGGTCGCCGTAGCGCTCGCGCACTGCGGCGAAGAGGTCGGCGTAGTAGTCGAGCGGTAGCCTCGGGTTGAAGCCGCCGTTGAAGCCGACGAGGTCGCCGCCCGCCTCGAGCAGCCCGTCGATCTTCTCGAAGACGTCCTCGCGGCTGAGGACGTAGCCTCCCTCCTGGTTCGGGAGCACGTAGAAGGCGCAGTAGTCGCACTGCGCGACGCAGACGTTCGTGTAGTTGATGATCCGCATCACCATGTAGGTGGCGTGGCCGGGCCGGTGGTAGCGCCCGCGCACCTCCTGCGCGCGCTGCTTCAACTCCTCGTCGCTCGCGTCCAGCCAGAGCTCGCGTGCCTCGTCGACGGAGATGCGGCTCACGCTGGGACGGCCTCCTCGATCGTGACCTCGTCCGGGTCGAGCGTGTCCATGAAGGAGCTGACCGAGAAGACGGCGTTGCCTGCACCGGCGACGCCGTAGCCGGGCGGCGGCTTCAGCCCGTGGTGACCGAGCCGCTCGCGGTAGGTCTCGAGGAGGCGGATGTGGTATTCGAGCGGCGCCCCTTCCGGGTTGTCGCGGCCGAGCGGGGTGGTGGGCTCTGGGCACCAGGTTGTGAAGCGTGGCGTGATCCCGCGGCTCATGAAGTGGTCGAGCCCCTCCGCGGTGCTGGCGATGGCCTGCTCCACGCTCTCGAAGCCGAACGGCTTCGCCATCTCGACGCCGGCGACGAAGTTCGGGATCACGTAGCGCGCGCCGAACACCTCGGCCGCGTCGAAGATCCGCCGGTGCCACTCCTCGCGGCCGACGTAACGCTGCTTCCCGGGCGAGATGAGCGAGAAGAGCCGCTCGTCCCAGACCTCGTAGTTTGGGTGGTAGATCTTGATCCCGTAGTCCTTGAAGCGCTGCACGTCCGCGCGCGGGAGCGCCTGCGCGACGACCTTGCCGATCCACCGGTTCGGGAAGTGCTCCTCGATCGCCTGCGCGTAGCGGCCGTAGAAGTCCGCCTCCGCGAGCCCGTCGACGGTGCTCGTCACCGAGCCGCCGGTGAGGGTGTACGCCTTGCTCACCTTCCCCACGTCGTAGCGATCAATGATCGCGAGCGCCTCCAGCACGTCGTCGACCGACTTCACGCCTGTGTAGGGGCGGCCCTCCTGCTTGTGCTGGCGCCAGTTGTGGTTCATGTCGCAGAACCCACACTCCTCCTTCGCCCCGAAGTACTGGCAGAGGCGGAGCACGGTCAGGTAAATCAGGTAGCCCCACTGGATCGTCGGCGCCGTCTCCATCACCGTCTTGCCGTTCGCGAGCTCGTGCCGGTAGTACTCGGGCATCGGCGGCAGGCCGATCTCTGCGAGCTCGCGCCCCTCGAGCGACAGGCGGAGCTCCCCGTCCTGCCCGCAGACGACGCGGTACGGCGAGTCCGGGTTGACGCGAACCGAGACGATCGTGCGGCGCAGGCCGTAAGGCCCGCCGGTGAGCGCGAGCTCCTCGGGCGGCCGCCGGCGCGCGGCCTCGCCGAGCTCCCTTAGCGGCTTCTGGTCGAACGAAAAGATGAAGTACGACTTGGGCTTGACGTCGCCGTCGAGGTTGTCGGTCAGAGCAGAGTCGTCGAACGCCATGCCCGTCTTCAGCAAATCCTCCTTCAGGACCGCCTCCGGCGGTACGTGCGGGAAGCGCGCCATCAGCCCTTCGACGAGCTCCGTCCGGCTGGCGGTCGCTGCGCTCATACGTGCAACGTAGCCGCTGGCGAACGTGTTCGGATTAAGTAAACGCCTGTCAACCGCCGCCGGGCCTTCGGCTAGCCTGGTTCGGGGTCGTGCTACGCAAGTTCCTCATCGGAGGGCTCCTCGCCCTGACGTTCGCCGCGCCCGCGGCGGCTCAGACGACGACCCTGATGCCGGGGGTCACCTACGAGCGCGGCGTCCAGTTCACGCCGCACGGCCCGGTCGCCATCCACGTGGTCGTCGGTCCGCGCCCGACGGGCCTCTACGCGCTTCGGCCGGCCCTTTCGAACGAGACGATCCAGGGAACCGAGCGGCTGACCTCGATCCAGCGACGCCTCTCCTCGTCCGCAACGATGGTCGGGATCAACGGCGACTTCTTCGACGATTCGGGGCGGCCAAGCGGCGTCCTGCTGCGCGACGGCGTCGTCGAAAGCCCACCCTACGGCGACCGGTCGAGCGTCGGCGTGTTCGCGGAAGGATCCCTCGACGTGCGCCGGATCGAGTTCTTCGGCACCTGGGGCGGCCTCGGCCAACGCCGCACGCTCAACGACCTCAACCAGCTCCCAGGACCTAACGGCTTCTCGCTCTTCACCCCCAGCTTCGGCCCCGCGACGCCGCCCCAGGCCGGCATGACGGAGGCGGTGATCTTCCCCTTCCCGCCAACGGCCCCGAACACCGACCTGATCGGTCCGGTGATCCAGATTGCGGGCGCCGGCGGCACGCCGATCCCGCGGGGCGGAGCCGTGCTCGCGGCGCGCGGCACGGCTGCGCAGCGCCTCATCGAGGAGGCGCCCCTCGGCACGAATCTCGCGCTCCGGCTGATCTTCCGCCCCGAGTGGACCGGCATCGCGCAGGCAGTCGGCGGCGGGCCGGTGCTCGTCCGCCAGAGCGGGCCGGTCTTCCGCGCGCACGAGGCGTTCAGCTCCAGCCAGCTCGCCCCGCGCGCGCCCCGCACGGGGGTCGGGCAGCTCGCCGACGGCCGCATCCTCATGGTCGTCACCGACGGCCGGCGACCGGGCTACAGCGTCGGGATGACGAACTTCGAGCTCGCGCAGACGCTCGTCCGGCTCGGCGCTGTCACGGGGTCGGCGCTCGACGGCGGCGGCTCGTCCACGCTCGCGTTCAACGGGGAGCTGCTCAACCGGCCGTCCGACCCGAGCGGCGAGCGCCCGACCTCGACAGCGCTGCAGCTCATGTACTACGGCGTCTACGCGCCCACGCCGGAGGCCGTCGTCTCCCCGAACGGCGACGGCTTCGCCGAGCGGCAGCGCGAGCTCTCCTACAAGGTCGTGCGCCCGTCGACCGTCACGGCGACCCTGACGGCGCCCGACGGCACCGCGGCATTCACCGAGACGCTCGCCCGCGGGCCCGGAACGTACCCGGTGGCCTTCCCGCCCCCGTCCGTCGACCCGCTCGCGCCCGCGCCGGAGACGCCGGCCGAGGGCCGCTGGCGCCTCGTGGTGACCGCAACGGACGACCTCGCCCGCGCGTCGACGACGACCAAGGAGTTCACCGTCAACTCGACGCTTGGGTTCGCCAAGCTGTCCCGCCGCACGCTCGTCGTCCGCCCGGGCGGCAAGCGTTTGATCCAGGCTGGCGTCACCCTGACGCGCGCTGCGCGAGTGGTGGCGAACGTCGAGACCGTCACCGGCGTCCAGGTCGCGGTCATCGCCGCCCGGCAGCTGCCCAAGGGCCGGTTCGTCGCGACGTGGAACGGCAGGACGCGCGGCGGCAGGTCGCTCGCCTACGGCGGCACGCACGTGATCCGCTTCCGTGCGACGAACGAGCTCGGCATGGTCGATCTCGTCACGACCCCGTTCCGAGTGATTCGGGCGGCGCCGCTTCCGAAGAAGAAGCCAGCCCGCGAGGGGTAGGGTTCGGCGCTCGTGCCGGTCGCCTCCATCCTCAGCGGGATCACGGATCTCCTCACGACCGTGGTCGGCGACTACGGCCTGTACGCGGTCTTCCTGCTGATGCTCGTCGACGCGGTTCTCCCCGCAGCCAGCGAGCCGGTGATGGTGTATGGCGGCGCCGTCGCGGCCGGCGCGTTCGCCGGCCAGGACGTCGTTCTCTTCGGTTGGCAGCTCGAGCCCGGTCTTCAGGCCTACCTCGGCATCGCGCTCGCAGGCACGATCGGCTACACGCTCGGCTCGCTCGGCGGCTGGTGGATCGGGCTCCACGGTGGCAGGCCGTTCCTCGAGCGGCACGGCCGCTGGCTGCACCTGAACAAGGCCAAGCTGGACAAGGCCGAGCGCTGGTTCGAACGCTGGGAGGACTGGGCCGTCTTCCTCGGCCGGATCACGCCCGTCGTCCGCTCGTTCGTCTCCATCCCCGCGGGGGTGTTCGAGGCTCCCTTCCGGCGCTACACGGTGCTGACCCTGGTCGGCTCGGCACTCTGGTGCTTCGGCCTCGCCGGGGCGGGGTGGGCGCTCGGCCACCGCTGGGAAGACTTCCATCACGCGTTCCGCTACGCCGACTACGCGATCGTCGCGGCGATCCTCGGGGGCGCCGTCTACCTCGCCTGGAGGATCGCGCAGCGCCGGAAGGCTGCGTCGCAAGCCCGGTAGACTGGCCTGCCGTGGCCATCCCGCTCGTCGACGTCAAGGCGCAGTATGCCCCGCTGATCCCGCAGCTCCAGCAGGCGTTCGCGGACGTGCTCGCAGACGGGCGCTTCGTCTTCGGGCCGAACGTCTCGGCGTTCGAGGAGGAAGCCGCCGCCTACCTCGGCGTCCCGGATGCGGTCGGCGTCGCGAACGGAACCGACGCGATCGTGATCGTCCTCGACGCGATGGGAATCGGCCGCGGCGACGAGGTGATCTGCCCAGCGTTCACCTTCTACGCGACCGCTGAGTCGATCGCGAGGATCGGCGCGACGCCGGTATTCGCAGACATCGACCCGGTCACCTTCAACCTGGACGTCGCCGACGTGGAGCGGAAGGTGACGCCGAGGACGAAGGCGCTCATGCCCGTCCACCTGTTTGGGCGACCGGCGCCGCTCGCCGAGCTCGCCGAGCTCGGCCTGCCGATCATCGAGGACGCCGCCCAGTCCTTCGGCTCGCCCGACATCGGCGGCACGGGCATCGCATCGACGTTCAGCTTCTATCCAACCAAGAATCTCTTCGGCCTCGGCGACGGCGGCCTGATCGCCGTCCGGGACGAGGAGCTGGCGGAGCGGATCAGGATGCTGCGCTTCCACGGCTCGAAGGCGAAGAAGATCTTCGAGTACGTCGGCTACAACTCGCGCTTGGACGAGATCCAGGCCGCTGCGTTGCGCATCTTTCTCCGTGAGCTCGACGGGTGGACCGCTGCGCGACGGGAGGCCGCTGCGGTCTACGGCGAGCTCGGCCTCGGCGACCTGTGCGAGATCCCGTTCGACCAGCCGGGCCACGTCTACCACCTGTTCGTCTGCCGCTCGCCGGAGCGCGACCGCATCTGCACGGCGCTGACCGAGGCGGGGATCGGCAACGCCCAGTACTACCTGCCGCCGTTGCACCTGCAACCGGCGCTGCGCTTCCTCGGCTACACCGAGGGCGAACTGCCCGAGACGGAGCGCGTCGCGGCCGACAACTTCTCCGTGCCCCTCTGGGCGGGAATCTCGACGGAGCAGCAGGAGCAGGTCGTCGACGTCGTCCGCTCCGCCGTCGGGGTCGCGTCGAAGGCGTGAGAACTCCGATCAACCGGCATCGCCTGCCGCAGCTGGCGGCCGATCTCGCGATCGTCGTCGCGGCCTGGTACCTCGCCTTCCGGCTGCGCTTCGACACCGCGCTGCCGAGCTACTACGAGCGCTACGTCAGCTGGGAGATCCTCGGCCTCGTCGCGTCGATCAAGCTCGCGATCTTCGCGCTCTTCGGCTTCTACAACCGCTGGTGGCGCTACGTCTCGACGCGCGACATGTGGGGCGCCGCGCGCGGAGTGCTGGCGGCGTCGCTCGTCACCTTCCTCGTCTTCAGCTTCTTCGCCGTGCACGTGTCCGCAGTGCCGCGCACCGTCTGGGTGATCGACGGGCTGCTGACGCTCGCCTTCGTGGCCGGCTCCCGGATGCTGGCGCGAACGATCATCGAGCGCCCGCAAACCCGCTCGATCGTCGCGCGCGGCAGAGAGGTGATCGTCGTGGGCGCCGGGGACGCGGCACAGCTGATGCTGAAGGAGATGCTGCGCACGCCCTCGCTCGGCTACACGCCGATCGGTCTGATCGACGACGACCCGAGGAAGAAAAACCTTCGCCTGCACGGGATCCGGGTGCTCGGCACGACGGATGAGCTCCCGCACCTCCTCCGCGACCGGCGTCCCGACGAGGTGCTGATCGCGATCCCGTCGGCCTCCGGCGACCAGCGCGCGCGGATCGTCGAGATGGCGCGAGCCGAGAACGTCACGGTCAAGACCCTGCCGGGGCTGAACGAGCTGATCACCGGCGACCGCGATCTCGCCGTGCAGATCCGGCCCGTCCAGGTGGAGGACCTGCTCGGGCGCGAGCCTGTCGAGGTAGATCTCGACGCGATCCACTCCTACCTCGCGGGCAAGACCGTGCTCGTGACCGGGGCCGGCGGCTCGATCGGGTCGGAGCTCTGCCGGCAGATTGCGCGTGCCGAGCCGACGCGGATCGTGATGGTCGACCAGGGCGAGAGCGCTCTCTTCGCGATCGAGCGTGAGCTCGTCGACGAACGCGGCTTCTCGGCCAGCGCGCCCGTCCTCGCCGACGTGCGGAGCCGTAACCGAATGCGCCAGGTCTTCGACCGCTACCGCCCGGACGTCGTCTTCCACGCAGCCGCGTACAAGCACGTGCCGCTGATGGAGGCCAACCCGCTCGAGGCGGTGCGCAACAACGTGCTCGGCACGCGCATCGTCGCTGACGTCTCGGTCGAGTTCGGCATCGAGCGTTTCCTCCTGATCTCGACCGACAAGGCGCTCAACCCGGGCAGCGTCTACGGGCAGTCGAAGACGTTGTGCGAGTGGATCGTCGGCGCCCACGGCGAGCGCGACGACGTTCCCACCCGATTCGTCGCCGTCCGCTTCGGCAACGTGCTCAACTCGGCGGGGAGCGTGATTCCGCTCTTCAAGCGCCAGATCGAGCGCGGCGGGCCGGTGACGGTCACCGACTCGGAGATGACGCGCTTTTTCATGACGATCCCCGAGGCGGTCGCGCTCGTCGTCCAGGCGGGCTCGATCAGCGGCCGGGGCCGGATCTTCGTGCTCGACATGGGCGAGCCGATCCGCATCCTCGACCTCGCGCACAACATGATCCGCCTCTCCGGGAAGGAGCCCGAGCGCGACATCCCGATCAAGTTCATCGGGGCGCGGCCCGGCGAGAAGATCCACGAGGAGCTCTTCGCCGCCGGTGAGACGTGGCAGCCGACGACGCACCCGAAGATCGTGGCGCTCGACGCCTCTCCCGTCGATCGTGTCTGGCTCGACGCGCAGTTGGACGAGCTGGAGCGGCTCGTCGAGGCGGGCGACACGCTGGAGATCGTCGGTCGCCTCGCGGCGATCGTCCGCGAACCGCAGCGCCTCGAGAACGGAAACACGGGCGCCGCAGCGATTGCGGCACCCGTGTCCGATTCCGTCTGAGCCGTCGGGCTACGTTCCCGGGATCTTGATCAGCAGCAGCTGGCCGTGCTCGCGCTTGAACGTCGTCGCGCCGCGCTTCTCCTGCTCCACGAGGACGGAGTGCGCCTGGACGTTGGTGTAGAACCAGCCAGGCCCGAACGCGTACGAGGCGTCGACAATCCCTGACGACTCCCAGTTGCCTTGGGCCGCGTTGGCGTCGAGCGGCTTCTGGTTGACGCGCGCGACGACGGTGAGCGACTTCGTGGCGATGTCGTAGCGCCAGATCCTCGCCGTCGTCCCGTTCGCGTCGCTTGCCGCGTACTGGTTCTGGGAGCCCGGATCCTCCTGGATGAGGATCGCCTTCTTCGTCGTCTCGATGTTGTCCGGATTGTGAATCAGCGAGATGTCTTTCGCGCCAGCCGCGCCCTTCGAGTCGCCGTCGACGATCACCGACAGGCTCGTGACCTTGAGCGGATTCGCCTTGTCGAGCTCCATCCGGAACATGCGGCCGTTCGGGTACGGCCCTGCGGTGCCGCTCGGCCCGCGGCGAAGCCGGGTCGTCGTCGTGTCGGGCAAGGCCCGCGGCTCACCGGTGTCGGCGAAGTAGACGACATTCGGCGTGTTGCGGTCGTAGGCGATGTCCTCGACGCGGATGAACTGGAAGACGTTGTTCGCGTTCGACCAGTTCTCGAGCGCGGTCTGGTCGCCGAGTGCGATCGCAACCGGAACCCTGATGAACGTGCCGGACGTGCTCTTCGTCAGCGAGAGGTCGCCGTAGTCGTTCACGGCAGCCTCGTCCGACTTGAAGCCGTAGAGCGCCCCGGCGTCGTTCATGATCCCGTTCGCGCCCTTGGTCAGGTACATGTACAGCTGCGACGACGGCGCACTGAACGTGTCGTCGCCGGAGAGGATCACGGACACCTTGTAGCCCGGGATCGCCACCGCGTTCTCGTGGTTGTGGCGACCCATCGAGTAGATCGACTTGTAGCGGTCGTTCTTGATGTCGTAGGCGACGACGACGCCCGCCTGCTCGGCGCCCGCGCGCGCCGGGAACGATTCCCCAGTGCGGTTGACCATGTCCGACGCCTCTTCGCTCGTGAGCAGGATCTGGCGGCTGAAGCCCTGCGCCTTGCCGACGAGGTAGTTCGAGCAGAAACGCTGATAGTTCGCCGACGAGGGGATCACATACGACCCCCGTAGGATGTTCTGCGACTTCCGCTCGATCACGAGCTTGCTGACCATCGAGTTCGTGAAGTCGCTTGTGTTCGCCGGAAACGGCACCAGGGACGTCTCGTGGTTCACGTACAGGTGGACGTTCTTGCCCTGGTTCGAGACCGCGATTCCATCCGGGATCGTCTCGAACGAATAGCTGCCGACCTTGTCGTTGACGCTCAAGAGCGGCCGCACCTCGACTCCGGCAGCGACGCCTTCGAGCATGGCCGGCACGCTCGTCGCGGCAGTGCCGCTCTGGGTCGCGCCGACTACGAGCGCGGTTGCGGCAAGCCCAAGCAGTGCGACTGTCCGCGCGATCCGACTTTTCATTCCTTAACCCCCCTGGTAAACGGTTGAGCGAACGTTACCCCACCAACAGCTCGAGCAACCGCCGAGGGTCGCGACGCACTCGCACGTCGGCTGAGACGTTTCGCTTCCGTGCTTCGAGCTGCTCCGGGCGCCCGAGAGGAGTGAGCCGGCCGTCACGGATGAGCGCATCGTCCACGGCGCCGAGCCGGCCTGCGAAGGTCGTGTAAACGGGAACGCCGAGCGCAGCCGCCTCCCGGTTCATCGTCCCCCCGGCGGACACGACGAGATCCGCCAGAGCGATGAGGCTCTGGGCATCGATCGCCTTCTCGGGGACGTACAGGGACGGCAGCGAGAGCGAGCGGATTGCGTCCCGCTGCTCTGTGGTGCGCGGTAGCACCACGGCGTGAACCGACTCGTCCCGACCGAGCCGCTCGAGCACCCCCGCAAAGAGCGGGTTGCCGTGGCGGTGATACAGCGACACCTCGGGCGGCGTTCGCACTACCGCGAGGACGAGCGCAGGGTCGATCCCCTGGACGGCCGCAGGATCCGGCTCGAAGTCCGCGAGGTAGTACTCCTCCTTGAGCCCGGGGTAGCGGAGCAGCTTCGACGGGTGCGCGCCCAGGCGGGCGAGCCGCTCTACGGGGATTGCGTCCGGAAAGACGACGCGGGTGGCGGCGCGGAGCCCGAGGTGATGCTGGAGCGAGGCGAACTCGTAGTCGTGAGCGGTCGCGCTCGGGATTCCGAGACTGCGCGCCGTCAGCGTCAGCTCGTGCGAGCCGTGCGCGAGCGCGAGGTCGAATCCGCGCGTCTTCGCGAAGCGGCGCAGTGCGGGCAGCCGTCCTGCGAGCGCCCGGGCCTTCCCGGGGAGGCCGCCGCCGCCGTGTCTCGGGCCGACGACGTGGTGTGCGATCCCGTGCAGTTCGAGCAGCTGGAGCGTCTGGGCGTACTCGCGCGCCGTCACCGTCACCTCGTGGCCGTCCGCCTCGAGCAGCTGGATCAGGGGTCGGAAGAAGAGCACGTGGGGCGAGTTGGTGATGTCGATCCAGACGCGCATCTCCTGCACTCTATAAGATGTGCTTATGGACACGCGCCAGCTTGCGACCTTCTGCGCCGTGGTCGAGCGCCGCAGCTTCTCCCAGGCCGCCGAGCGGCTCGGAGTGACGCAACCGGCCGTGTCCCTGCAGGTACGTGCGCTCGAGAAGCGGCTCGGCACCCAGCTGCTCGACCGTTCGGGGCGTCGTGTCGAGCCCACGGAGGCGGGGCTGCGGCTCTATCGGGGCGCCCAGCGCCTCCTCTCTCTCGAGGAGCAGATACTCGACGAGATCGCGGGGGAGCAGGAAGGCGCGCTGACCGGCGAGCTCCAGCTCGGCGCGTCGACCGGGCCCGCCGCGATCGTCGTGCCGCTTCTCCTCTGCGAGTTCCAGCGTGCGCACCCGGGGGTGAGCATCTCGCTGATCGTGTCCGACACCCAGACCGTCGTCGAGCGCGTCGCCGCGCGCGAGCTCGAGCTCGGGATCGTCGGCGCCGCCCGCCGCCACCGCGCGGTCAGATTCGAGCCGTTCTTCGACGACGAGGTGATCCTGGCGTGCCCACCTGGCCACGCGTTCGCGGGCCGGACGGTGACGCTCGAGGAGCTGCGGGCCGAAAATCTAATCGTGATGCAGGAGGGCGCGGGTGTGCGCCAGATCGTCGAGGACGAGTTGCGTGCGCTGGGAATGCGCTTGCGCGACCTGGACGTCCGTGTCGAGCTGGGGCTGCAGGAATCAGTGCGCAGCGCCGTCCAGGCGGGCTACGGCGTCACGTTCATCTCCCGCTCCGCCGTCGAGCCCGAACTGGCGGCGGGGACGCTGACGGCGGCGCGCGTCGAGGGGCTCGACGCGAAGCGCGAGATCTCGCTCGCCCGCACGGCCGGGCGCACGGCCACCCGTGCGGCGGACTCGTTCGTCGAGTTTGCCCGCGGCCGGCTCTCGTGATCGTTCGCTGGGGGATCGCCCAGCTCGACGACGTCCTCCGAGAGCTGGGCGCCACGCGACCGTACGTCTTCGCGGGCGACCGCTTCCAGGAGCTGCCGGTCGACGCCGCCGGCCACTGGAGCGAGCTGCCGACCGACCGGATCGCCGACGCTGCCCAGGCGGTGCGAGCATCGAGGGCGGACGTGCTCGTCGCTATCGGCGGCGGGAGCGCGATCGACGTCGGCAAGGCGGTCTCCGAAGAGGCAGATCTGCGGCTCGTCTCCGTCCCGACGACGTACTCGGGCGCGGAGTGGACGACCTTCTACGGCGTGCGCGATCCGGGCCGCCGGCTGCGCGGCGGCGGGGGCGGCGCCAGGACGGCCGCGATCGTCTACGAACCGGAGCTGACGCTCGGGCTGCCACTCGCGGAGACGGTCGGGACTGCGCTGAACGCGCTGGCGCACAGCGCCGAGGCCCTCTACGTCAAGGAGCGGAACGACGAAGCCGATCGCCATGCGCTGGCGGGAGCGGAGCTGATCGGGGAGTGGTTGCCGCGCGTCGTGGACGCGCCGGGTGACCTCGAGGCGAGAACGCAGCTTCTGCGCGGCGCCTCCGAGGCCGGCGCCGCACTCGGAAAGTCGATGCTCGGGCTTGGACACGCGATGGCGCAGGCGCTCGGCGGCCGCTACGGCCTCTCGCACGGAGCGATGAACGCGCTCAGCCTCCCGCCCGCCCTGCGCTTCAATGAGCCTGCGGCGCCCGAGGCGCTCGCCCGTTTTGGCCGCTCGCTCAGCGCCTCCGATCCGGCGGCGCGCGTGGAGGAGCTCGCGCGCCTGGGCGGGTTCGAACGGCTGCGCGACTTCGGCGTTCCCGAGTCCGACTTGCCGTCGGTCGCCGGAGCGGTGATAGAGCGGGCCGGCGCGAAGTCGAATCCGCGCCCCGCGAGCGCAGCCGAGGTCGAGGAGCTTCTGCGCTCGATCTGGTGAGCGACGGCTAGCAGGTGCCCTGGGCGACCGTCCCGCCCGGGCCTGCGAGGAAGAACGTGTGCGTCTTCTCGAACTCCAGGCAGTACGACGTCTCGTCGGCGCGGACGAGCGTGACCAGAGGGAACTTGTCGAAGTTCAGCTGCGCGTCATAGGTGGCGTCGAGGACCTGCACCTGGTGGAGCTGACCGGCGACGATCCCCAGCACGTACTGCGCGCTCGCGAGCTCTCCCCGCAGCGCGGCCTCGTCCACCTCGCGGATCGGGTTGAGGTCGCCGGCGCGTGTCTTGTCCACGAACGTGTAGCCCGACGCGGCCAGGACGCCGAGGATGGCCAGGAAGCCGAAGACTCGCATCATCGGCCATCAATCGGCAGCCGGGGCGAGCGCCTTGATCCTCAGCGGTACTGCTCACCCTCGTCTCTCCGGTATGCCCAGGCGGCGAGCCAGGCTGCGGCGACCGTGGAGAGCGCGAGCACGAGCCACGCGCGCGCATCGACGGAGAGGCCGAGCGCTGCGCTCGAGAGCAGGTCGGCGTAGGCGCGCGTCGGCAGGACGACGGAGAGTCGCTCGACCGTCGCGGGCAGGCTGTCCGGCTCAGTCCAGAGCCCGCCTGCGTACGACAGCCCCAGGTAGACGACATTCGCGATCGGAAGAGCGCTTCGGGGAGTGCCGAGGTAGCCGAGCGCGATGCCGAGCAGGGCGAATGGAATCGCGCCGGCGAGCAGGGCAACCGAGAGCTTGACCCAGGCCGTGAGGGAAAGCTGTGGCGAGACGGTGGCGAGGGACACGGTGACCACGCACCCGGCCGACGCGCCTGCGAACACGAGCGCCGCGAGTGTCCTGCCCGCGAAACGGGGCGCTGGGCCGACCGGCAGCGTCCGCAGATAGCGCTCCCAGGGCGAGGCGCGGTCCGAAGCGATCCCGACGCCGAATTGGAAGAACGCCACGCCCAGCACTGCGAACCCCGCGAACAGGGCGGTCGCCAGCTCGGGCTTCTCGGCGCCGAACCCGGGCACGGCGAAGAAGAGGAAGAAGAGACTCGGGAACCCGATCGTCGGGACGGCGAACGCAGGCTGGCGTACGAGCTCCACGGTGCCCCACCTCGCATGCAGCAAAGCGAGTCTCATCGGTCCACGCTCCAGATCCGGCGCACGGCGTCCTCGAGCGGCAAAGGCTCGACCGTGAGGCCTTCCAAACGGGCGCCGGCGAGCACGAGCGCCCGCACCGTTGCCGCGGGGTCGGCCGACTCGATCGTGATCGTCTCACCGTCGCTGCTCGCCCGGCCATTCGTCGCGCCCGCCGGAAGAGACTCCGACCTGAATCGCACGCGTCCGAGCCCCGCGCGAGCACGGATGCTTTCGACGCTCCCGCTGGCGATCACGCGCCCGCGATCGATCAGGATGATCCACGTCGCGAGCGCCTCTGCTTCCTCCAGGTAGTGCGTCGTCAGGAGGATCGTCCCGGCATCGGCGACGAACGACCTCAATGCCTGCCACGTCGCTCGCCGCGCTTCGATGTCGAGCCCGGTCGTTGGCTCGTCGAGGACGAGTAGGTCGGGCGATCCGGAGAGCGCGAGCGCCAGCGCCAGCCGGCGTCGTTCCCCGCCCGAGAGCCCGCCCGTCTGCCGCTCGGCGACCTCGCCGAGCATGAAGCGCCGGATCAGCTCCGCCGGCTCAGCTGGGTACTCGTAGTGCGCTGCGGCGAGCCGCAGCACCTCCCCGACCCGCAACATGGGTGGAAAGGCGCTCTCCTGCGGCGTGCAGCCGAGCCGGCGGCGCGCACGGGGATCGCGCGGGTCGGCCCCGAACAGCCGGGCGATGCCCGTGTCCGGTCGCCGGAGCCCTACCAACAGCGAGAGAGCTGTCGTCTTGCCGGCCCCGTTCGCACCGAGCAGCGCGACGACCGACCCCTTCGGAATCTCAAGCGTCACATCCTCGAGCGCGACGTTCGCCCCGAACCGCTTCGATGCGTGCTCCAGTGCTGCGACCGGCGCGGTCACGGGGCGGCCGCGCACGGGGGTGGGCTCCGCGACCCGGCGACCAGCAGGTTGTAGACGACGTGGGTCGCGATCGCGGCCCCCAGCCTGCCAGTGGCCACGTAGGCCGTGCCGAAGGCGCCGCCCGTCACGATCTGCGTGCGACGGCCCTGCCTGTGCGCCAAGGCGAACAGCGCCGTTGCGACCGCGAGCCCGGTGAGCGCACCGGCCGCCAGGGCGACGCCGCCCAGAAGGAGACGGCGCCAGAGCGCCTCTTCGACCGCCGCCCAGCCGACGAGGAACAGCAGTTGTCCCGTGGTCAGGTGCGCCCGCCCGGGGGAGCGGGGGCGCGAGACGGCCAGCGCGACGAAGAGCAGCACGCCCAGACCCGCCCCCAGGGCGACGGCGGCGACGGCGTGCAAGCGGACGCCCGTTGGTGCAGGCACCGGGACGAGTAGGACGCTCGCAACCGCGACGACCGTTCCCGCGGCGATCCTTCCCCAGAGCGAGCGGCGGCTCATCCCGGCGCTCGCCCCAGGGCGACCGCGTAGACGACCGACTCGTTGACGCCGTCCGCACGCACGAGACGGTCGAGGGCCACGTCGTAGAAGCCGCCGAGCGGGAGTGCGTCGACACGCGCAGCGGTGGCGAGGAGCAGGACGGTTTGCATCAGGTGCCCCGCCTCGAGGAGCGCGAAGCGGTAGCCGCGGAGCCCGTACTTGCAGCGGGTCCGGCGGAAGAGACCGGTGAGCACGAGCAGCGCTGCCGAGCAATCTGCGATCGCGGGATCCACCAAGGCGTCGCGGAGCGCGGGCTCGCGCGGGTCGAGGAGAGACAGGACGCGGTCGAACGGGTCGAAGTGGTAGACCCCTGCCGCGAGCCCGTCCACCCGCGTAGCGAGCACGTAGAGCTCGAGCGGGTAGAGCGCGCCGCCTGAAGGGACGGAGCGCCGTCCGGTGATCGCGTTCGCCGCGTACGCCGAGACGATTGTCGCGACCTCGGTGAGCTCGAGCGTCGAGCCTGCCGCTGGACAGCGGGATCGGCGCGCGGCCACGACCTCGGCCAGCGACCCGGCCGGCGAGGGCGGAGGAAGGGTCACCCGGGGCCGGTGCGGGTGCCGCCGGCTCGACCGCTGCATCGATTCGAGCACCGCGGGCTGTTCGACCAGCGAGACCCCGCGCATCTGTCGGCCGGCGAAGCTCGGATAGAGCTTCGAGGCCTCGTGGTAGTCCTCGGCCGGATCGTTGTCGATCGGACTGTCGCCGTAGGCGAACGAGGCGAATTGCACGGTAGGAGTCGTCACGGGAAGGGGTGCGGAAACGGATTCAGATCCTCGATGCGCGAGATCGGTGGCGTCAAGATGTCCCGTTTGGACGGGTGGAGGAGGCGCGGCGCGCCGAGGAAGCGGCACTCGTGCGCGGCGTCGAGCGGGCAGAGCCCTGGCGCGACCGCCCGTACGACGTGCAGTCCGCCGGAGGCGACGTCAGGTGCGGTCACGTCGATCGCGAAGGCACGGGAGCCTGCCCGTCGGATGCGCTCCAGGATCACGCCGCGCCGCTCGTTCGGGTCGTCCGGGAGGGCAGCCGCGTGGGCAGGCCGCCTCGTCTCTGCGCTCGACCATAGGCTGGACGCGATTTGCGCGCGGTCATCGTCGCCGTAGAAGCGGATGTGATCGTCGAAGCCGACCACGTCGGAGCCGTCGTCCGCATAGCGCCGCTCCGGCTCGAGTAGCCGAAGCTTGCGGCAGGCGGAGCGGCTTGCGAAGGCTTCGGCGAGCGCGCGCCACCACGCCTGCTCGATGCTGGAGTTCGCTGCGGCCCCGACGCCGAGCGCGGCCCCAGAGCCGGGCGCCCCTCTGACCACGCCGGCGACGATCGGCAGGTCGTGCACCCAGGAGAGGTCGAGAGCCATGTAGACGAGCCCGGTGGGGGCGAAGTAGCGCCGGTCAACCGCTTCCATCCACTCGTGCCGGCTCCAGTCGAGTCGCGGCAGAGAGAGCCGGCGCCACCAGGCGATCATGAACGCGTCCCGCTCGAGCAACTCCAGCAGCGCACGCTCGAGCGCTTCGTCGAACGAGACGCCGCACGCGAGGCCGCTGCTCGTCGCGTACCCGATCCGCACGCCGTCCGGCGAATCCAGATCGCTCAGATAAACGAGCTCGGCTGGGATCCATGCCGGCTCTCCTGTCTCCAGATCGACGCCGTCGATCCAGGGAATGCGCGTGTCGGCGGTGAACCGCTCGAACGGAAATGCGGGGCACGCGTACTGCGCGTCGGCGAAGAGGCCGAAGCTCGCCGGGTCGACCGCTCGACCGCCGAGCTCCGTAGCGGTTGCGTGGACGAGGCGAGTTGACGAGACGTAGCTCGCGGAATAGCGCTCGACCGCCTCCCCGACCGCTGCGCCGATCGCCTGCTCTCGCGACATGCCGCTGCCTCCTCCGTTGCGGGCAGACCCAAGATCGACGCCGATCACTTCGTCCCCGGCTGCCACCTCGCAGGAGATCCGGACGAGTGACGGCTCGTCGACGTCGACCAAGCACTCCTCGACCGCGGTGACGATGCCGATGCGCGGCGACACGAACCGGCGCAGGCCCGGCGGGATGGCCGCGTCGAGCGTCGTCATGCGGTCTCCCAGCGCGCTTCGTGCCAGGGCACGGGTTGGCCGACCCCGGCTAGACCCGAGCACGCCGGGCAGCGCGGAACGCGCAGCACGAGCTCGTCCGCGACGGCGAGGTCGGGTGAGAGCTCGATCGTCAGCACCGTTCCGGGTAGTGAAGGGTCGCGGAGGCCGATCCACCGCAGGATGCGGTCCGCGGCCATCGCGGCGACGAGCGCCGTCAGCGTCGGTGCGACCGGCGCGCATGAGGGGAGATGGCGTAGTGAGGCCAGCTCGGCGGCGCATGCCGTGCTTCCATCCCGGCGCAGGAGGAAGCAGCGGTAGCACGCAGTCTCGCCGGGGACGATGAGCGGCCCGATCGACGCAGTCCTCCCGTCGAAGCAGCCGACGGGGAGCCAATCTGAGCCGGCGTCGAGTGCGGCGGCGTTGCGAGCATCGAGCGCCGGGTTGCCGGCGTTCGCCGCGGCTACCGCGACGAACGTCGCGTCGCCCTCCGCTCCCGCCAAGGCGACGCCGGAGCGGCGGAGCAGCCGTCCGAGCGGGAGGGCGAGTGCGCGGTCACCCTCGATCCAGACGCGCGCCGCAGAGAGCCTGCCTGCGACCTCGCGCGGCGAATCCACCGTCGCCTGCGCCAGATACGCGGCCACCATCGGCAGGCGATCGGGCGCCTCCGCCCCCAGCGGCGGACCGTCGGTGAGCAGTCCGTGGTGGGAGAGGAGCGCAAGCGCGTTCTCCACCGCCGGCCCGGCGGCACGACCAACCGCTGCGACGATCTCCTCGACCGTGTGCATCCCGTCCAGCAACGGCAAGAGCAGAGGGAGGAGCTGCGTCGCCGCAGCCCCTCCGAACGAGACGGTGGAGCGGCCGTGCTCGAGCAGCACGCCGTCCGGCGTGTGCGCGACTCGGTACCACGGCCTCAACCACGGGAACGCAGGTACGGGGACGCCCTCGGGCACAGGTGCTAGACGAGCTTCCTGATGCAGCAGCAACAGCACGAGCAGCAGGAGAGCGTCTGAGCGAAGTACGCGCGGCTCGAGCCCTTCGTCACGGCCGTCAGGTCGAGCAGGTCCTCGGTGAGCGTGGAGAGCACGAGCTCCTCCTTCACATGTAGACGACTTGGCAGCAACAGCAGCAGCAGCACGCGATCGTGGACGCGAAGTACGCGCGGCTCGCGCCCTTCGTCTCGGCGGTGAGCTCGAGGAGCTCCTCGGTCAGCGATTGGAACATCGATCCTCCTTCGGTCTTGGGTTCTCGCCGGCGATGCTGCCGATAGGTGGGAAGCCGTTTGCACCAAGTCCGGAACGAATCTGCACACATTCTGTGAATAAGGAGAGCTAATGCTGGACATAAACGAATCTGGTATCCTCCCCACGTGGCCAGGGACGCCTACTTCGACGTGCTCGTGATCGGGAGCGGGGCTTCGGGCCTCGCTGCCGCCGTCTCCGCGGAGCGGGCCGGCGCGCGCGTCGGGCTCGCGACCAAGGGCTCGATCCAGGCGTGCAACTCGGCGAAGGCGCAGGGCGGGATCCAGGCCGCCTTCGGCGACGACGACTCGCCGGAGCAGCACGCCGCGGACGTCTTCAAGAGCTCGCACGAGAGCGCGGACATGCGGCTCGTCGAGATCCTCACCGGTGAGGCGCAAGGCGCGATCCACTGGCTCGAGGAGCTCGGGGTCGAGTTCACCCGTGACAACGGCGGCTATCGCCTCGCGCGTTGCGGCGGCGCGTCGGCCAAGCGCCTGCTCCAGGTCGGTGATCGCACCGGCCACGCGATCACGAAGGCGCTGCGGGACGCGTTCGAGGCGGGGGGCGGCACGCTCTTCGCCAATAGCCCCCTTCAGGCGCTCGAGCCCCGTGCGAGCGGCTGGCACGCGACCTGCGGCGAGCACGAGCTGAACGCCACCACGGTCGTCCTCGCCGCCGGCGGACGCTGCTTCAAGATCGCGCAGGAGCGCGGTGAGCTCTCCACCAACCATCCGAACGCGACGGGCGAGGTGACGCGGATCGCGCTCGACCTGGGCGCGGAGTCGCGCGACCTCGACGAGCTCCAGTACCACCCGAACGGCGGCGCGTGGCCGGAGACGATGCAGGGCTACTCGATCCCCGAGACAACGCGCGCCTACGGGGCCGTGCTCCTGAACGCCGACGGGCAGGAGTTCACCGACTCGCTCGGCCCGCGCGACGTGGTCAGCCAGGCGATCTTCGACGAGGTCGCGCAGGGCAGGGGCGTCGAGACCGAGGACGGCCGCCCGGCCGTCTACCTGGACACGACGCTCATCTCTGAGGCCGATGCGGAGGTCTCGCTGCCGTACATGCTGCGGCGCTACCGCGGCGTAGGCATCGACCCGCTGCAGGAGAAGCTCTTCACCTACCCCGTCCTCCACTACCAGAACGGCGGCCTGACGATCGACACCGATTCGCAGACGACCGTCGAGGGCCTCTATGCCTGCGGCGAGATCGCCGGCGGCACGCACGGCAAAAACCGCATGATGGGGAACTCCCTCCTGGAATGCTGCGTCTTCGGCCGCCGGGCCGGCAGAGCGGCGGCCGAGAAAGCGACCGTGTGAGCACCGTTACCACCACCGACTTGCAGCACGTCGTCGAGGACGCCGCCGCGCACCTCTACGTCTGGGCGCTGAAGGACATCCCGCAGGACCTGCGCGACGCGCTCAAGGGGGCGCTCGACCGCGAGACCTCGGTCACCGGCCAGCGCGTCCTCCAGACGATCGACCGCAACGTCTCGATCGCGGACGACCAGAAGAACCTCGTCTGCCAGGACACGGGGATCGCCGTCTACACCTGCCGCGTCGGCGAGCACGTTCCGCTGCATCCGGCCAGAATCTACGAGGCGCTCCGCGACGGCACCGCCCGCGCGACCGTCGAGCATCCGCTCCGCTCGAACGCGGTGCACACGATCACGCGCGAGAACACCGGCCCGAACATCGGCTACCGCCTGCCGATCGTGCACTGGGATTTCATCGACGACTGGGACGGGCTCGACGTCAAGTGCGTCCCGAAGGGCTCCGGCTCCGAGAACATGAGCTTCCTGAAGATGTGCGTTCCCGCCGACGGGGTGAAGGGGATCAAGCAGTTCGTGCTCGAGTCGATCGTCGGCGCCGGCGGCAAGCCCTGCCCGCCCGGGATCGTCGGCGTCGGCATCGGCGGCACCGCCGACTACGCGATGTACCTCGCCAAGGAGGCGATCACGCGGCCGGTCGGCACGCGCAACGCCGACCCGCTCGTCGCCGAGCTCGAGGACGAGCTTTACGGGCTCCTGAACGAGACCGGGATCGGCCCGATGGGTCTCGGCGGCGACGTGACCGTGCTCCAGTGCCACATCGAGCACGCCGACACACACATGACCCTGAACCCGGTCGCGGTCAACTACCAGTGCTGGGCGGCGCGCCGCGCCTCCGTGCACGTCGACGCGCAGGGCAATCTCGATTACGACCGGGAGTTCTAGTCGTGGCGAACCACACCCTCACGTTCCCGATCACCGACCCGCAGGAGATCCTCAAGCTCCGCGCCGGCGACGAGGTCACCGTCCAGGGCCACATCATCGGGATCCGCGACCGGACGCAGATCCGGATCTTCGACGAGGGCGTCGAGCCGCCGATGGACCTCTCGGGCGCGTTCCTGCTCCACACGGCGCCGGGCGTGCGCAAGCTCGACAACGGCAAGTACGAGAAGGTCTGCATCGGCACGACGACGAGCGCCCGCATGGTGCGGTTCACGGAGCCGCTTGGGGCAACGTACGGCGTCCGCGCGATCTGCGGCAAGGGCGGCTTTCCCGACGAGGCGATCGAGCCCATGCAGCGGCTCGGGATGGTCTACTTCGCGATCGTCGGCGGTGCAGCGGCGCTCGAGACGACGCAGATCGAGGAGATCGAAGAGGTGGTGTGGGAGGAACTGATGCCCGAGTGCCTCTGGAAATTCCGCGTCAAGGACTTCGGGCCGCTCACGGTCGGGATCGACGCGCACGGCAACTCGCTCTACCACGACGTCCAGACCGCCGCCCAGGCAAAGCTGAAGGAGATCTATGCCCGCCTTTGAGGACTTTCTCGACCTGCCCGCGCGCTCGCCCAAGCCGCGGGAGAGCGGCCTGACGCACGTGATGGACAAGGGCCTCAACATCCGCGAGATCGAGGGGCTCTTCGACACCGCGGGCGACTACGTGGACATCGTCAAGCTCGGTTGGGGCACGAGCTACGTGACCCAGAACCTCGAGAAGAAGATCGCGCTCTACCGCTCGTTCGACACGCCGATCGTCTGCGGTGGCACGCTCTTCGAGGTCGTCTACGCGCGCGGCAAATTCGACGGCTTCAAGCGCTGGCTCGAGCACTTCCGCTTCTCCCACGTCGAGATCTCCGACGGGTCGCTCGACATTCCCCGCGAGCGCAAGCTCGAGCTGATTGCCGAGTTCGCCCGTGACTTCACCGTTCTCTCCGAGGTCGGCTCGAAGGACTCCGACGTGGTCTACGCGCCCTATCAGTGGGTCGAGTGGATCAAGGAGGAGCTCGAGGCCGGCGCCTGGAAGGTGATCACGGAGGCCCGCGAGGGGGGCACGTCCGGCATCTTCCGCAAGGACGGCGACATGCGCACCGGCCTGATCGACGAGATCGTGCACGGGGTCGACTTCCACGACCTGATCTTCGAGGCGCCGGCAAAGAGCGCCCAGGCTTGGTTCGTGAACCAGTTCGGGCCTGAGGTCAACCTCGGCAACATCGCCCCGGACGAGGTGATTCCGCTCGAGACCCTGCGCCTCGGGCTCCGCGGCGACACGCTCAAGGAGATCCTGCTCGCCGACGAGCCGGCGTCCGCCACCTAGGATCGCGGGACGAGGTCGGCCATCGCCTGCCTGAGGCGCAGTAGCTGCTTCGCTTCTTTGCCTTCCTCCGGATAGATGCTGCAGGTGACGTTGGCCACGCTGAAGTGAGTCTCGTAGTCACCCTCGTACCGAACCTCATGCACCCCTTCTTCCGTAAGAGGATGGGTTTCAGCACGCGCGTCGCAGTACACCGCTCCCTGCTCGTCCACGATGTGGTCGCGGGCATCGTCCTCGGGAGCCATGGATTCATCGAGATCCGCCGCGTCCGGCCCATAAAGCGGAACGTTCGACGCCGCCCACTCGTCCACTGGCAGCTGACAGATCGGATCGTTGAACATTGTGATCCCTTTCGCGCGGAAGACCTGCAGCAGACGTTCGAGCGTGACGGGCGTTGTGTCGGCTCCTCCGCACTCTCGTCCGGGCGGAGGAATCTCCCTGCTGCGGTTGCCACCGCCTTCCTTCGTCGGCGCGTCGGTCGTGCCGCTGCCGCACCCGGCGAGCAACGACACCAGGAAAAAACACGTCAATCCGTTCGGGCTGCGCCTCATTACGTCAACATCATGGCACTTCGCAATCTCGCCTCCCTGGAGGCGGCGGCGCAACGCGACCGCACTCGATCATCGACGATGACCGCCACCGCCACGTCCAACTCGCCGCTCTGTCCGTGCGCCTGCTCCCGGAGTACGACGTCTACGTGATGGGCTTCCGCGAGCGTGAGCACCTCGTGCCGGAGGCGGTGCGCGCGCAGGTCGCCGCCCACGGCAAGGGGCGCTACGAAGGACCGGCGGGCACGCCGTTCCTCCTCGTTGACGGCGTCTGCGCCGGGATCTGGAGCCGGAAGAAGACGACGAGGAAGATCGAGCTGACCGTCGTGCCGGCGCGCAAACTCAGAAGCGCCGAGCGCGCCGGTGTCGAGGCGGAAGCGGAGCGGATCGGGACCTTTCTCGGCCTGGAACCGCGGCTTGACATTTCACCGCCACGCCCGTAGGAATGTCTCTCTGGCGCTTTCGACAGCGCAGCGGCACGGTGCAGCTGAGTCCAGGGGAGATCTCGTCGTAACCAACCACTAGCCCGATCTAGGAGAACCTCGAATGCAAAGAAACAGGAAGCTCCTTGCGGCGACCGCGACGCTCGCGGTTGCGGCTGCGCTCGTCAGCGGGGTCGTCGCTTCGTCCGCTCGCTCGGCCGCGGCCGAGTACACCGTCGTCGCCGTCGCGAGCGCCACCGGCTGCACCTCATCGCGAGGCACTCTCAGGTACGGGATCGCCGGCGCCGGCATCTCGCAGCTGGACCCGAACACGATCAACTTCGCGGGCCAGGCGCCGCTACAGACGCTGCTCTACAACGGGATCTCGAAGTACGACCGGAACATGCAGGTCGTGCCGGACCTCGCTACGGGATGGCGCTCCTCGAAGGACTTGAAGACGTGGTTCTTCACCTTCCGCAAGGACGTGAAGTACGCGACCGGCCGCCCGTTCACCGCCGAGGACGCCCGCGCGAACATCCTCCGCGTGCTCGACCCGAAGGTGACCTCGCAGCAGCGGGCGAACGCCAAGGACATCCGCTCGGCGCGCGTGATCAACCCGTACCTGCTCCGGATCAAGCTCGGGAGCCCGAGCGCGATCCTCCCGAACGCGCTCGTGGACATCAAGATGAGCGACACGCAGAACGTGTCCACGCTCGCAAACAGCGGCACCGGCACCGGCCCGTACAAGGTCGGCTCGTTCGTCCCGCAGCAGTCGCTGACCCTCGTGCCGAACCCGAATCACTTCGGCGGCAAGGCGTGCCTGCAGCAGATCGAGTTCGTCCGTGAGCCCGACCCGACCGCGATGGTGACCGACTTCAAGGCGGGGAACCTCGACATGATCTGGCAGGTTCGGCCGACGGACGTGCCGGCGGTGCGGTCGAGCAGCGTCAAGTTCCTGCAGCCGAAGGGCGTCTCGGGAGCCCACGTCTGGGAGCTCGACACGACCTCCGAGCCGTTCAACGACGTGCGGGCGCGGCAGGCGCTCTCCTACGCGATCGACCGCCGGACGATGAACCGGGCCGCCTTCTCGAGCCTGGCGACTCCTTCCTACGGCAACTCGCTGATCAGCGCGACGAGCGCCTTCTACAACAGAAAGCTGAAGCCGTACAACTTCAACCTGACGAAGGCGAAGCAGCTCTTCGACGCCGCCGGGGTGAAGCCGGGCACGACCTTCACCTTCTGGGCGCTCGCAGGCCGGCGCGACGAGTGGATCACCATGGCCCAGATCCTCCAGCAGGACTTGCAGAAGATCGGGCTGAACCTGGCGATCCAGCGCTCCGACGTCAGCACGTGGCTGTCGAAGTTCTTCCCGGCCGGGAAGAGGTATCCGAACACGATCATCGGCAACTACTTCTCGATGCCGCCGAACCCGACCTATGCGATGAAGCAGGGGCAGTTCGGCTCGTGCGAGTGCAACTGGAAGAACAACACCTTCGAGGCGCAGGCGCTGAAGGCTCCTGGCGTCACCGACCTGAAGAGCCGGCAGAAGGTCTACGACATCATGCAGCAGCTCTTCAGCGTCCACGCCCCGGTGATGGTGATCGCGCACCAGACAAACATCGTCGCCCACCAGAACCGGGTAACGAACGCCTGGGAGGACGCGCAGGGCAACGTCCATCTCGAGGAGGCGAAGGTCTCGGGCTAGTCTCTGCAGGGCTGGGGGTGGCCGGTTCTCCGGCCACCCCCGATTCCGACAGGGGGTTCCAGGGCTTCGATGGTCAGGTACGTCTTCAGGCGGCTCGTCACGAGCATCGCGCTGCTGATCCTCGGGTCGATCCTCGTCTTTTGCCTGATGCGGGTGATCCCGGGCGACCCGACGATCACGAAGCTCGGCGGCTCGATCAAGGAGGTCGACGAGGCGACGCTGCAGGGGATCAGGAGCGAGCTCGGCCTCGACAAGTCGCTGCCCGAGCAGTACGCCGACTGGGTCTCCGGGGTCGTGCGCGGTGACTTCGGGAGCTCCTACTTCAGCCAGTTCTCCGTCACGTCGCTGATCGAGCAGCGCTACGGTGCGACGCTCCTGCTCGCGTTCATGGCGATGCTGATCGGGGCGCTGATCGCGGTGCCCGCCTCGATCGCGGGCGCGGTGTGGCCGAGCAGGCCCCTCGAGGCGGTGCTCTCCGGCTTCGCCGCGGTCGGGATTGCGATCCCGACGTTCGTGATCGGGATCGTCCTGATCATCGTCGTCGGCGTTGAGCTCGAGCTGCTGCCGACGCAAGGCTACGTCTCCTTCCAGCGCGACCCGCTCGGCAGCCTCAAGTCGACGCTGCTGCCGGCGATCACGCTCGGGATCGGCGTCGCCGCCGCGACGATGCGGATTCTCCGTCCCTCACTCGTGGACGTCGGAACGGCCTCGTTCGTCAGGACGGCGACGGGGAAGGGGCTCGGGCGGCGCCAGGTCGTCGTCCGGCACGAGCTCCCGAACGCGTCGATTCCGGCGATCACCGCTGCGGGGATCATCGTCGCGCACCTCGTCGGGGGCGCCGTGATCGTGGAGTACGTGTTCGCGCGGCCGGGCCTCGGGACCCTGCTCGTCGACTCCGTCTTCCAGCGCGACTACGGAGTGCTGCAGACCCTCGTCCTCGTCGCGGTCGCCGCGTTCATCGTCACCAGCCTGATCGTCGACGTGATCCTCGGCTTCGTCGATCCTCGCCTCCGCACGAAAGCCGTGACGTGAGCACCGCAGCGCCGACGCTGGACGCGCCCGCTCGCCCGCGTGGGGACTCGGCTGCGAGCCGGTTGCTGCGGCAGCCGGCGGCCGCTGTCTCCCTTGCCGTGATCGTGCTCCTCATCGCCGGAACCGTCGGCGCCTCATTGTTCGCGCCCTACGCGCCGACCGCCCTCGACGTCGACAGCTTCTTCGCCGCGCCGTCACGCGAGCACCTCTTCGGCACCGACGAGCTCGGCCGCGACCTCCTCAGCCGGGTTCTCTACGGCGGCCGGACGTCGATGATCGTCGCCTTCGCCGCGACCCTGATCGCGATGGGTCTCGGCGTCGTCTGGGGCTTTGCCTCCGCGCTTCGCGAAGGCTGGATCGGCGAGATCCTGATGCGCGTCGCGGACACGATGATGGCGATGCCCGTGATCCTGCTCGGGCTCGTCCTCGTTGCCGCGTTCGGCGCTTCGACTGCGAGCATCGCTGTGATCCTCGGCCTGCTCTTCGCTCCTGCGACCGCGCGGATCGCGCGCGCGGCGCTGCTCGGGGAGCTGCGCTCCGAGTACTACCTCGCAGCGCTCTCGGTGGGAGCCTCGAAAGTGCGGATCGTCGCCCGGGAACTGCTCCCGAACACGCTGCCCGTGCTCGTGGCGCGCGGGACGCTCGTGATGGCGGAGGTGATCTTCGTCGAGGCGAGCCTCAGCTTCGTCGGCCTCGGCGTACAGCCGCCGGACACGTCCTGGGGGACGCTCCTGCAGCAGGGGTACGCGAACCTCTACCGCTCCTACGCCTACCCGATCTTCCCCGGGATCGTGATCCTCGTCGCAGTGCTCGCGCTGAACACGCTGGGCGACAACGTCCAGAAGGTCCTCGACCCCTCCCGCTCGTGAGCGCCACCCTTGCACCGGTGTTGACCGGCGTCGTCCTCGCAGTGCGCGACCTCGTCGTCGAGATTGCGATCCCGCGCAGGGATCCGATCCGGCCGGTGCGCGGGGTCTCGTTCGATGTCAGGTCCGGCCGCCGGATCGGCATCGTCGGCGAGTCGGGGAGCGGCAAGTCGCTGACGGCGCTCTCGCTGATGCGGCTCCTGCCGCCGCGCTCGCGCATGGCCGAGGGCGAGGTGCTGCTCCGCGGCGAGGATCTCGCGCGGCTCTCCGAGACGGAGATGGCGCGCGTGCGAGGCGGGCGGATCTCGATGATCTACCAGGATCCGATGTCGTCGCTGAACCCGCTCCAGTCCGTCGGGCGCCAGGTCGCGGAGGCGATTGGGGCGCATGAGGACGTCGGCCGCCGGGAGGCGCGCGACCGGACGGTCGAGACGCTCCGCGACGTCGGCCTGCCGCAGCCGGAGCGCCGCTACGACGACTACCCGCATCAGTTCTCCGGCGGGATGCGGCAGCGGGTGATGATCGCGATGGCGATCGCCACCAATCCGGACGTGCTGATCGCGGACGAGCCGACGACCGCGCTCGACGTGACCACCCAGGCGCGGATCATGGAGCTGCTCGACCGCATCGTCGAGGAGCGGGGGATGGGCGTAATCCTGATCACGCACGACCTCGGCCTGGCCTCGTCGTTCTGCGAGGACATGCACGTCATGTACGGGGGCCGGATCGTCGAGAGCGGCCCCGCGCCGGCGGTGCTGCGGACGCCGGTGCATCCGTACTCCGAGGCGCTCCTGGAGTCGATCTGCACGATCGACCGCGACGTCCACCGGCCGATCGCAGCGATCTCCGGCCAGCCGCCGCTGCCGGACCAGCTGCCGAGCGGCTGCCCGTTCCACCCGCGCTGCGCCTACGCGCAGGACGTCTGCGTCCAGGTCGCCCCGCCGCCGATCCCCGTGGACGGCCGCGTGACGGAGTGCCACTTCCCGCTCGTCGGGGACAGACTGTGAGCGCGGTGCACGAGTCGACGCAGCTGCCCGAGACCGCCGACGGCGATCCGCTCGTGGTCGTCGAGAACCTGAGCCGGCATTTCCGGCTCGGGAGCCGCACCTCCGGCCGGATCGTGCACGCGGTCGACGACGTGTCGCTTGTCCTGTCTCGCGGGGAGACGCTCGGGCTCGTCGGCGAGTCCGGCTCCGGAAAGTCGACGCTCGCCCGGCTGCTGCTCAGGCTGGACCGTCCCACCTCCGGCAAGGTACATTTCGACGCGAAGGACGTTTTCGCCGCCTCCGCGCGCGAGCTTCGCCGCCTGCGCCGCGAGATGCAGATCGTCTTCCAGGATCCATACGCGTCGCTGAACAAGCGCAAGACGGTGGAGCAGATCGTCTCGTTCCCCCTGCTCGTGCACGAGCGCGGGATCGGCCGCAAGGAGCGCGCCGCCCGCGTCGCCGAGCTGCTCGAGCTTGTCGGGCTGCGCCCCGAGCACGCCGCCGCCTATCCGCGGCAGCTCTCCGGCGGCCAGTGCCAGCGGGTCAGCATCGCTCGCGCGCTGGCGCTCAATCCGAGCCTCGTCGTCCTCGACGAAGCGGTCTCCGCGGTGGACGTCTCGATCCAGGCGCAGATCCTGAACCTGCTGCGCGACCTGCAGAAGCGACTCTCGCTCACCTACCTCTTCGTCACGCACGACCTCGCTGTCGTGCGCTACATGGCCGACACGATCGCGGTCATGTATCTCGGCCGGATCGTCGAGCTGGCGCCGCGCGACGCGCTCTTCTCGAGCCCCAAGCACCCCTACACGCATGCTCTCCTCTCCTCGATTCCCCCGTCGCCGGGGGCGGAGCAGCCGGCCGTGGTCGTCCTGCGCGAGGCGCCCGCATCCGACACGCTGCCGTCCGGCTGCCGCTTCCACCCGCGCTGCCCCCTCGGCCACCGCTCGCTCTGCCAGACCGCCGACCCGCCGCTCGTCGCGGTCGGCAACCGGCACACGGTCGCGTGCCACTTCCCCCAGTCGGCGGAGAGCCTTCTCGCCGAAGCCGCGGGAGAACCGGTATGAGCGCAGTCCGGCGCTGGGACGCGCTCACGCGTGAGGAGATCGCCGAGTTGGCGCCGGAGGCACTGTTTGTCCTGCCCGTGGGGACGACCGAGCAGCACGGGCCGCACCTCGCGACCTGCACCGACGCTCTGATCGCGGCCGCCGTCGCCGAGCGCGCAGCGGCGGCAGCCTCGCGGCCGGAGACGATCCTGCTCGCGCCGACGCTCGCCTACGGCGCGTCCGACCATCACCTGCCGTTCGGCGGGACGCTGTCGCTGGGCGTCGACACCTTCGAGCTCGTCCTCGCGGACCTGCTCGCATCTGCCGCCTCGGCCGGCGTGCGCCGCGCCTTCGTACTGAACGCCCACGGCGGCAACGCTGCCGCGTGCGCGGTGGCGGTCGCCGAGGCCTCGCGCGAGCACGGCCTGATCGCCGCGACGTCGCTGATCGGCGCCCTCGTGGACGGGAGCGGTCACGCCGGGATCTTCGAGACGTCGCTCGTGCTTGCGCTGGCACCCGACCGGGTGCGGATGGAACGGGCGACGCCCTCGCCCGGCGGCCCCGCCCGGACGCGTCCGCCAGGGCTCGTCGTTGCCGAGCCGGGCCGCTGGGAGGAGCTCGACGGCTACACCGACACTCCCGACCAGGCCTCTGTCGAGCGAGGCCAGGAGGCGCTGGCCGAGTGCGTCGCGGCCGTCGCAGCTGCGTTCGAGCACGTGGCCGACATCGGTGGCTGAGGCCGCCCCACCGCGGATCGCGGCCGTCGAGACGACGACGGTGAGCGCCCGCGCGAAGCCGGCGCTCAAGGTGCGCGGCGCGCGGGTCGTGCACGACGCGTCGACCTTCGTCCTCGTCCGCGTCGTCACCGAGGACGGTGTCGAGGGCTTCGGGGAGGTGAGCGCGACCGCCGCATGGAGCGGGGAGGACGCCGTCACCGCGACGCACTTCGTCCGGAACCTGCTCGGGCCTCGTCTGGTCGGACGCCCGCTCGCCCCGATCGCCGACCACGCGACCGAGCTCGACCGCGTCCTCCGCGGCAACTGGTTCACGAAGGCCGGCGTCAGCACGGCGCTCTGGGACGCCCTAGGACGCGTGCGGGGCGAGTCGGTCGCGACGCTCCTGGGCGGGCCCTACCGCCGCGAGGTGCCCGTGAAGATCTCCCTCAGCGGCGACGGGGATGAGCTCCGCGCCGCCTACGCGACAGCGTTCGGGCTCGGCTTTCGCTCCTTCAAGGTGAAGGTGGGCCGCGATCCGGGCGAGGACATCGCCCGCGTGCGGCTCGCACGCGAGCTCGCCGGCGGCGACGCGCTGATCGGAGCCGACGCCAACGGCGGCTGGCCGCTGCCCGTGGCGCTCGAGACGGTTCCCGCGCTGGCCGAGAGCAGCATCGCCTTCATCGAGCAGCCGGTGCGCGCCGACGACCTCGACGGACTGCGCGAGGTGCGCGCGCTGGCCCTCCCATTGGGCGTGCCGCTGATCGCCGATGAGTCCGTCTACTCGCCCGCCGACGTGCTCCGCGTCGGGCGAGCGGGCGCGGCGGACGTGGTCAGTGTCTACGTGGGGAAGAGCTCGGCGCTCGAGCGGGCCGTCGAGTCGGCGCGGCTCGCCGCGGAGCTCGGCATGGACGTCGTGATCGGGGCGAACGGAGAGATGGGCATCGGAGCCGCCGCGCAGCTCCACGTCGCCTGCGCCTGTGAGCGGATCAGCGCCATTCCGCACGGGATCATCGGCCACCACTTCTACGAGGACGACGCGTCGCTGATCGCCCCGCTCGAGATCGACGGCCTCGTCGCCCGCTTGCCGGAGGGTCCTGGGCTCGGGGTCGAGCCGACCGACGAGATCCGGCGGACGTTCTCCTCGTGAACGCCGGCGTGCAGGTCTTCCTCTACCCGGAGGAGCTCGAACACGTTGCGCCGGAGGCGCTCGCCGAGCAGGTGCTCGGGCTCGGCTGCGATGCGGTCAGCGTCGCCGTCGCCTACCACCGCGGCCGCCGCATCTTCCCTCGGCACGGACGCGTCAGCGTGCTCACGCGGACGACGGTCTACATCGAGCCCGATGCGGCGCGGTACGGCGCGCTCCGTCCCGACGGAACGGCGACGCCCGCACTTCACCGCTTCCGCGAGGCATGCGACCGGGCCGGGCTGCAGTTCCGGGCCTGGGTCGTCGGACTGCACAACGGCGAGCTGGCGGAGGCACACCCGGACGCGGCGGCGCAGCTCCGCGACGGCTCCCCGGCCGGCCACAGCCTCTGCCCGTCGGCGCCGGCGGCCGTCGAGTACGTCGCCGCGCTCGCCGCCGACGTCGCCGCGCAGCTCGGGCCGGAGGCGGTCGACTTGGAGGCTGCGTTTTATCCCGCGTGGGAGCCCTCGTACACGCTGACGCTCGCGCTCGAGCCGCTCACGGACGAGCAGAAGCTGCACTTGGCGCGATGCTCTTGCCCTTCCTGCCTCGCCACGCCTGACCGCGCGGAGGGCGCGCGCCGGCTCGTCGAGGCCGTCGCCGCCGCGGTGCACGGAGAAGGCAGCCTGCTGCGAGTCTTCGCCTCGGGGCCCCCTGAACAGGCGTCGCTTCAGGGCGTCTCGCCCGAGTCGGTCGCGCCCGCCGACGCGCTCCTCTTCGGCTGCGGCCCACTGCGCGGCGACGAGCTGCTCGCCCGCTTCGAGGCGCTCCGGGAGCTGACCGGAAGACCCGGCACCGTCTCGACCAACTGGACGCCCGAGCGCAGCGACCTCGCCGCTGACGTCGAGCGCCTGGCGGTGGCCGGGGCGGACGGGCTGGCGCTCTACAACCTTTCGCTCGTGCCGGACGCGGGCCTCGACGCCTTTCGAGCCGCTGCCGCAGCGTTCCGCGCGGGGGTGCCCGCCTGATGGTGATCGACGGCCACGTCACGCTCGGCGACAGCCGCGACGCATCGCTCTCGGTCGAGCAGCTGCTCGCCACGATGGACGCGCTCGGGATCGACCGGGCGCTCGTCGCTCCCGCCGAGCGCTTCGTTCCGGTGCGCAACCGGGACGGCAACGCGTTGACCGCCGAGGCGTCCCGTCGCTCCGAGCGCCTCCTGGCCTATGCGGTCGCAACGCCGTGGCTCGGCACCGAGGCGCTCGAGGAGCTGCGCCGCGCGCGCGAGGCGGGCGCGGTCGCGCTCAAGCTCGATCCGGCGCTGCAGGGCTTCGACTTGCTCGACGGCCAGTCCGAACCGCTCGTCGCCTTCGCGGTCGAGAGCGGCTGGCCGGTCTACGTTCGCACGGGCACGCCGCCGCACGCGCTGCCGCTGCAGGTCGCCTGGCTCGCAAATCGCTTTCCGGAGGGCAGCTTCGTCCTCGGCAGGAGCGGCGCCACAGACTTCTCCCACGACGGCCCGTCGACACTGGCGGCCGCTTCGAACGTCTACGCGGACAGCGTCTACGTCGAGTGGCCGACGGCGCTCGCGGCCGTCGACCCGGCGACCGCCGGCAGGCGCGTCGTCTTCACAACCGACGCCCCGTTCGCCGATCCGGCGATCGAGCTCCGGCGCGTGACGGAGGCCGGGCTCCCGGACGACGTGCAGTCCGCGATCCTGGGCGACACGCTTGCGCGCCTGCTCGGCCTGTGATCGGTCTCCGCCTTGGCGACCGCGTCGTCGTCCATTCCTCGCTCCGCGCCGTCGGGCTCGACGCGGAGGAGTTGATCGACCGGCTGCTCGACGCGGTGGGGGCCGAAGGCCTCGTCGTGCTGCCGACCTTCACTTACGACAACGACACGTTCGGACCGGACACGCCGGGAAGGACGGGGGCGCTCGCCGAGGTCTTCCGCCGTCGCCCCGACGCGCTTCGCTCGCTGCACCCGACCTACTCCGTCGCTGCAATCGGGGCCGGCGCCGCCGAGCTGCTCAAGGGGCACGAGCGCATGGGCGCGACCGCAGTCGACTCCCCGCTCGACCGGCTCGCCGGCTCGGGCGGCCTCGTGCTCCTCCTCGGTGTTGGCCAGACGTCGAACACGACGGCGCACGTCGGCGAGTTCCATGCAGACGTGCCGTACCTCGACATCCCGTTCGATCCCGCGTGGCCGACCGGCGGCTTCAACAGCTTCCCGGGGTGCAGCCGGGCATTCGGCGTCCTCGAGCGGCCGCTGCGTGAGCGCGGCGCGATTCGCGACGCCATGGTCGGCCGCGCGCTGGCGCAGCTGATGCCCGGCAGCGCGGTGATCGACGAAACGGTGACGCTGCTCCACGCCGACCCGGTGGCGCTGCTCTGCACGGATCCGGGCTGCTACCGCTGCTCGCGCGCCCGCGCGCGGCTCAGCTAGGACGCTCGAGGCCGAGCAGCGGCAGTGGGTCGCGCTCGATCAGCTCCTCGATCTTCTCCAGCGGCACGGGCGGGAACCTGGTGCCGGCGATCGGGTCGTTCACCGCCCGCAGGCCGGCGGCCGTCTCCGCCGCCGTCGCGATCGGGTAGTCGGAGCCGAACAAGAGCTTGTCGAGCACGCCCCATTCGGTCGCAAGGCGCATCCCTTCGTAGAACGACCACGGCCGGTAGAAGAGGGCGGAGACGTCCGCGTACAGGTGCGGGTGCTTGCGGATCGTCACGATCGTCTCCCGTTGCCATGGGTGCCCGAGATGGGCCATCACAATCCGCAGCTCGGGGAAGCGAATCGCGATCTCGTCCATCAGCAGCGGGTGCGCGTACCGCAGTGGAGCGTCGCGTACGGGCGAAGCGCCCTGGTGGAAGAGGATCGGCAGGCCATGACGCTCGGCCGCGTCGTACACGCGCAACGCCGCGTCGCCGAGCGGGTCGAAGACCTGGTAGTTCGGACCGAGCTTGATCCCCTTCAGGCCGAGGTCGGTGCGCGCGCGCTCGAGCTCGTCCTCCGCTCCCGCGACCTCGGGGTGGATCGAGAGGAAGCCGATCCGGCGTGCGGGCGCGTCCGCCACGAACGCCGCGACGTCGTCGTTGAGGCCGCTGTCGACCCGCGTTCGGTCGCGGGCGATCGTGAACGCGACCGAGACCTCCACGTCAGCGAACGCCTCCTCGTACTCGGCCCAGGTCGTCGTCGCCGCCACGGGCCGGTCGGGCCGCCAGGCGGAGTTGACGACGAGCTCCCCAGACGGCACCGCGTTCCGGTGGGTGGGAACGTGCGTGTGGACGTCGATCATGCGGCGAGCAGCCGTCTCGGGTTGAGCTCGAGGATCGCCTCGCGCTGGACGGGATCGAGGCCGAGCTCGTCGAGCTGGAGGATGCGCAGCCGTGCGTAGCGCTGCACGGGCTCGGCGCGGAGGCCGGCGTCGGTGCCGAACAGCAGCCGTTCGAGCGGGCAGCGCGCGACGATCGCGCGCATCGCGTAGCCCGGCGTGCCGCACATGCAGAGATGCACGTTCTCTGTCGTCAGAACGGCCGCGATCGCCTCGCGCCAGAGGTCGTGGAGGCCTCCGTGCCCCAACACGACGGTCGTCCGGGGATGGCGCCGCGCGAGCGTGGCGAGCTGGAGCGGCGTCGAGAACGGAGGCGTTCCATCGTGGAACAGGATCGGGATCCCGAGCTCGCCTGCGGCCTCGCAGACGTCCTGCAGCCCGGGTTCGTGCGCGGAGAAGCCCTGCAGCCAGGGGTGGAGCTTGACGCCGCGCATGCCGTGCTCCTGGACACAGCGCTCGATCTCCTCGCCCGCGGCAGGATCGCGCGGATCGACCGTGGCGAACGCGATCAGCCGCTCCGGCGCCGCGGCGACGAAGCGGGCCAGCGAGTCGTTCGCCGCCGGCGTCGGCCGGAGGAGGCCGTCGTACGTGAACACCACCGATACGTCGACGCCGAGCTCGTCCATCCCGGCAACGAACTCCTCCGGGCCGTACGCGTCGCGGGTCGGCTGGTGGACGTGGAAGTCGATCACGCCGGCACCTCGCGTCCGACGCCGGCGGCCCGGGCGATTCGCTCGGCCAGCTCGAGGCTCGCGAGGGCCTCGTCCAGCCCCGGCACGGGCGCAGTGCCCGCCAGGCAGTGGCCGACGAACCGCTCGAGCTGGAGCGCGAAGCACGTCTCCGTCTTGTCGCCCGGCGGCTCGAGCACCTCGGTCGTGCCGTCGGCCAGCTCGACCGTGAGCCGGAACGTGGGGGGATCGAGAGTCGCCCGTCCGAACGGCCCGGTGACGAGGAACTGGCTCGGCGGCAGCACCGGCGTCAGCCAGACGACCTCCAGCCGCGCGACGGTGCCGTCCGCGTAGGTGAGGACGCCGCCGTTCACGTTCGCGGTCGCGAACTGCGGATCGGTGCGGAGGCTCCAGCCCGTGACGTCGACGGGCGCCTCTCCAAGGACGTAGTTGAGGCGGTCGCAGGCGTGGACTCCGTCGGAGACGATCGGCGGCAGCCGCTCGAGCGACCGCAGGCGCCGTGCGTGGCCCCGCGGATTCCCTTCGGGGTCGAAGCGCTCGTCGCAGACGGCCGCTTGGATCAGGAGCGGCCGGCCGAGCGCGCCCGCCGAGATCAGGTAGCGCAGCCGGTCGACTGCCGGGTGATGGCGGTAGGTGAGGCCGATCTGCAGCCGCTCCGCGGCGCCAGCCGTGTCGCGCACGTCTTCGGCCTCGGCGACCGAGAGCGCGATCGGCTTCTCCGCGAGGACGTACTTCCCCGCCTCGAGCGCGGCCTGCACGAGCCCCGCGGTCGCCGCCGGTGGCGTCGCGATCACGACAGCGTCCACCTCGGTGTCCGCGAAGAGCGTCCCCGCATCGGTGGTGGTGGCGACGCCGGGAGGCGCGAATGTGGAGAGCCGCTCGGCGTCCGTGTCGGCGACGACCACGAGCGTGGCGCGCGGCTCGGCTGTGATCGCAGGGAGATGGGCACGGACGCCGATGTCGCCCAGGCCGACGAGCCCGATCCGGAGGCGCGACTCGCTCACCCCTCCGACCCTATCGGAGGCGATACTCAGAACCTTGGGCTCGCTCCCCGCCGGCATCCCCGTCGTCCTCGTCGCCGTCGCGCTCGGGATCCTTCTGGCCAACACGATCGGGACCCCGGCCAGAGCCGCGCCGTGGCTCGTCTTCGCATCCGGGCCGTTGCTGCGGCTCGGCATCGTCCTGCTCGGGTTCGAGCTCGTCCTCCAGGAGACGCTTCGGCTCGGCGCGCGCGGGCTCGCGATCGTCGTCGGCGTTGTTCTGGCGACCTTCTTCGGGACGCTGTGGGCGGGTCGTCGCCTCGGCGTCTCGAACGGCCTCTCGCTGCTCGTGGCGACCGGGTTCTCGATCTGCGGGATCTCGGCGATCGCCGCGGCGCGCGACGTCACCGACGCCGACGAGGAGGAAGCCGCGTACGCGATCGCGCTCGTGACGTTGTGCGGGACGCTCGCGATCGTGCTCCTGCCCGCTCTGCAGACGCTGCTGGGGCTCGACGACCGCGCCTACGGGGCGTGGGTCGGCGCGAGCGTCCACGACGTCGGCCAGGTCGTTGCTGCGTCGTCCGCGGTCGGCGGCGTCGCCGTCACGACTGCGATCGTGGTCAAGCTCACGCGCGTCCTGCTGCTCGGGCCGCTCGTGGCGTGGATCGCCTGGTCGCGGCGCGGCGCCGGAGTTGCGCGCCGCCACCTGGTGCCGCCGCTCTTCGTGCTCGCATTCCTCGGCGCTGCGCTGCTGCGGAGCACGGGCGCCGTTCCGGACGGGCTGCTCGACGCGATCGCAGACGTGAAGGTGGCGCTCTTCGTGATCGCGCTCTTCGCCGTCGGCGCGCGCGTCGAGGTCAGGCGGCTGCTCGACGTGGGCGGGCGCCCGCTGCTGCTCGGATTCGCGTCGTGGGCGATCGTCGCTGCGGTCGCCTACGTGGGCGTCCTCCTGGTCTGGACCTAGGTCGCTGCTACGGTCCCAGAGATGGACGCCGACCGCCTCGCTCCGGGCCTCCGCCGCGTCGTCGACGCTGCCGGAGACCTCGACGACCGACTGCTGATTCTTCTCTTCGTCCGCAAGGCGGAGCCGGCGCCCGATCTGATCGAGATGCTCGGACGGGACCGAGCGGAGATCGCGATGGCGCTCGGGCGGCTGTCCCAGGCGGGCCTCGTCGGCCACCATCGCCCGGACGGCGAGCCGATCCACTGGTTCGCCACCCCGGCGGGAAAGGCGAAGGGAGAGCAGCTCCACCGGGCGTGCGCCGCAGCGCTCGCCGAGCAAGAGTCGGAGCCGGAAGCCGTCGCGCCGGATGCGACTGCGGCGGACTCGCCCGAGCATCAGCGCGTGTCCTCTCGCCGCCGCGTCTCGATCGACCAGAACGAGAAGACCGGTTTTTCCTGGGACTAGGCGCCGCTAGAGCGTCTTGAAGAAGACGGTCGTGTCGCAGGGGCGCCCGTCCGGGTAGAGGGCGTAGCCGGGGATGACGCCGACCCTCGTCCAACCGAGCCGCGTATAGAGACGCTCGGCGCCGTCGCCGGTCACAGTGTCCAGCACGAGGAGCGTCTTGCCCTCCGCCCGCGCGTCCGCCTCGGCTCGCTCCATCAGGAGTTGCGCAACCCCGCGTCCGCGAGCCGAGCGGTCCACGAGGAGCTTTGCGATCTCCGCGCGGTGCGGCTGGTTCGGCGGCATGGCGAGAATCACCTGCACGCTCCCGACGAGGTCGCCGTCCGCGAACGCCGCAAGCAGCAGCCGACTGCCCCGGTCGACCTCTGCGGCGAAGCCTTCGAAGGCGCTCCGCGCCTCGGCGTGCGAGAACGGCGCCATGTAGCTGACCGAGGCGCCTCCCGCTACGCAGTCGTGCAGGACGTGCGCGAGCGCATCGAGCTGCTCGTGCAGGTCGGTCGAGGCGAGCCGGCGGATCTCGAGCTGCTCGACCACCGTCAGGCCTCGATCCGCTCGTGGAGGTAGCGAGCGATCGGCCATGCTCCCCCGGACGTGTTCGAGATCACCGTCTGGGTGACGTTCGACCGCGGCTCGTGGATGGAGCGGAAAGAGACTCCGGCGTCCGAGCCTTCCAGGATCACGGCGTCCGTAGCTGAGTGGAGCCAGAAGCCGAGGCCGTAGCGCTCCGAGCCCGAGGACGTCTCGCTGCGTGGCCGCACCATCTCGGCGATCCACTCGGCAGACACGATCCGTCCGTCGAAGAACGCCTGCCAGAGAGACGCGATGTCGGCCGCGGTGGAGTAGATCCCGCCGTCGCCGCTGCCGCGGACGGGCAGATGGAACACGTTAGTCCTCCACTCGCCGTCCACCGTGAGGTAGCCGAGCGCCGCCCGGCTGGGAAGCTCGTCCGAGCGGAGGAACTCCGTGTCGCGCATCCCGGCGGGGTCGCAGACGCGCCGGCGCACGAGATCGTGGAAGGGCACCCCGCTCGCCCGCTCGGCGATCAGCGCCAGCACCACGTAGCCGCCGTTGCAGTAGGCGAAGCGCTCGTCCGGGGCGAACTTCGCGGGATACCCGTCGAGGACCGCGAGGTACTGCTCGGTCGTGGCGAGCTGGTGAACCGGAATCGGCAGCACGTAGTCGGCGAGGTCGAGATCGGCCTCCTCGTCGTAGTAGTCGCCGATCCCGGAACGGTGTGCGAGGAGATGCTCGATGGTGACGTCG
>JBKJSM010000071.1:0-53662 GCA_046594445.1 Gaiellaceae bacterium
GCGATCTGAAGCTGGGGCTGCGGAGCGATCATGTCGACCTCACCGCCGCGCATCGCCTGGAACTGCGTGTTCGTGTCCGGGATGAAGCGGAACACGACCTGGTTGATCTTCGGCTGCAGACCCGACTTGTAGTTCGTGTTCTTCGACAACACGAGCTGCGAGCCCTTCTGCCAGCGCTCGAACTTGAACGGTCCGCTCGAGATGTCGATCGAGTCGACCCACGTCTTGTTGAAGTCCTTGCCGGCGACCTTGTGCTGGGGGATCAGTGCGCCGAAGAGATCCTTCCAGGCAGCGTACGGCTTCTTGAAGACGACCTTCGCCGTCAGCGCGTTCGGCGTCTGGACGCGGGCGATTTCCTCGTAGCCCGCGCGAGACGTGATGTCCCAGCTCTTGTTCATGATCGTGGAGAAGGTGGACACGTAGTCCGCCGACGTGATCGCTTTGCCGTCGCTCCACTTGAGGCCCGGCTTCAGCTTGTACGTGACGGTGAACGGATTGTTCGTCACTGTCGCGTCAGTGATCATCTCTTTGACGTAGTCGCCGTCGCTGTTGAGCTCGTACGAGCCCTCGAACACCTGGCCGACGATCACGGTGAGCCAGTACAGGTTGCCGTCGGTCAAGTGCGGGTTGAGGATCTTCGGCTCCTGATCGGCGCCGAGGATCACCGTCCCGCCTGCCGCAGCAGGCTGCAAGGCGCTCTGCGGCGAACCCGCAGTTGCTCCTCCAGCCGTCATGGTCACGACCGCCGCGAGCGCGGCGAGCGCGAGCCAGAAAGAACGCTTACGCATCAATTCCCCTCCAGTAGCAGCTGAGCGCCGGGCGGCGAATTCCTCCCGTACGCCTTCTCGACGCGATAAGACGGATCGCGGCGAGGATTGTTAGCGGTTCGGGCCGCTCAACGCAACTTTAGAGCGCTTCGGCGCCCGCGACGACTTCGAGGATCTCCTGGGTGATCTCCGCCTGCCGGGCCCGGTTCATCTGCAGCGTCAGTCCCTCGATCAGCTCGCCGGCGTTCTTCGACGCGTTCCGCATCGCGGTCATCCGGGCGCCCTGTTCGGACGCCGCCGACTCGAGCAGGGCGCGATAGACCTGCGTCTCAAGGTAGACGGGGAGCAGTCGGGCGAGGATCTCCTCGGGCTCCGGCTCGAAGATGAAGTCGCCGCGCATCGCGTCGTCGCGCCGCTCCTCCTCATCGGTCTCGAGGATGTCGGCGGAGATCGGCAGCAGATCCTGCTCGGTCACGGTCTGGACGAGCGGCGAGACGAAAGCGTTGTAGACGAGCACGGCGCGGTCGATCTCGCCGGCGACGTAGAGCTCGCCGATGCGGTGCGCGATCGTCTGCGCGTCGCTGTACGCCGGCCGGTCGGTGAAGCCCGCGTATTCGGCGGCCGTCTCGTACCCGCGGAACGTGAGCGTCGAGCGGCCCCGCTTGCCGATCACTACGAACTTGACGTCCTTGCCCTCCGCGCGCAGCTCCCGCTCGAGCGCGAACGCCCGACGGAGGATCTGCGCGTTGAACGGGCCGGCGAGCCCGCGGTCGCCCGTCAGCGCGACCACGGCGACCGTGCTGGTCTCCTCGCGCTGCTGCAGCAGCGGCAGCCCGCGCACGGAGGCGCTCGCGCGCCCGACACCGGCGATCAGCTCGCGCATCGTCTCGGCGTAGGGCCGCATCGCCTCGATCCGGGTCTGTGCGCGGCGCAGCCGGGCCGAGGCGACGAGCTCCATCGCCTTCGTGATCTTGCGCGTGTTCTTGACGGAGCGGACGCGCCGCTTCAGATCCTGGACGCTTGCCATGGGTTACGCGACGAGCCCCGTGTCTTCCTGGACGTCGAAGCTCTTCTTGAACTTCTCCAGCTCCGCGTCGAGCTTCGCAACCGTCTCGTCGCCGAGGTCCTTCGTCTCGTCGATCGCCTTGTAGATCGTGCCCTCGGTTCGCAGGTGCTCGCGCAGCTCGTCCTGGAACCGCGCCACCTGCGGGACGGGGATGGCGTCGAGGTGCCCGTTGATGCCGGCGTAGAGGGCGACGACCTGCTCGGCGTGCGGCCACGGCTTGTACTGCGGCTGGTTCAGGGTCGCGACCATCCGCTCGCCCCGGGCGAGCGTGTTCTGGGTCGCCTGGTCGAGCTCGGAGCCGAACTGCGAGAACGCCTCCAGCTCACGGTACTGAGCAAGCTCGAGCCGCAGCCGGCCGGCCACCTTGCGCATCGCCTTCGTCTGCGCGGAGCCACCGACGCGGGAGACCGAGGTGCCGACGTTGATCGCGGGCCGAATGCCCGAGTAGAACAGGTCGGCCTCGAGGAAGATCTGCCCGTCCGTGATCGAGATCACGTTCGTCGGGATGTAGGCGGCGATGTCACCGGCCTGCGTTTCGATGATCGGGAGCGCGGTCAGCGAGCCGCCACCGAGGTCGTCGTTCAGTTTGCACGCGCGCTCGAGCAGCCGCGAATGCAGGTAGAAGACGTCGCCCGGGTAGGCCTCGCGGCCCGGCGGGCGGCGCAGCAGCAAGGACAGCTGCCGGTACGCGTCCGCGTGCTTGGAGAGGTCGTCGTAGATGATCAGGGCGTGCTTTCCGTTGTAGAGGAAGTACTCGCCCATCGCGGCCCCCGCGAACGGGGCCATCCACTTGATCGGCGCGGCCTCGTGGGCGGCGGCGGAGACGATGATCGTGTAATCCATCGCGCCCTCCTCCTTCAGGCGCTCGTAGACCTGCGCGACCGTCGAGCCCTTCTGGCCGATCGCGACGTAGATGCAGATCACGTCCGTGTCGCGCTGATTGATGATCGCGTCGATCGCGACGGCGGTCTTGCCGGTGCCGCGGTCGCCGATGATCAGCTCGCGCTGGCCCCGACCGACGTTCGTCATCGAGTCGATCGCCTTGACGCCCGTCTGGAGCGGCTCCTTGACCGGCTGGCGCTCGATCACGCCCGGCGCCTTGAACTCGAGCGGGCGGCGCTCGGAGGTGGCGATCGCGCCGGCGCCGTCGATCGGCTCGCCGAGCGGGTCGACCACGCGGCCGAGCAGCGCGTCGCCGACCGGGACGCTGACGACCTCGCCCGTCCGCCTGACCGGCTCGCCCTCCTTGACCTCCTGCCACTCGCCGAAGAGCGCGCAGCCGACGTTGTCCTCCTCGAGGTTGAAGGCGATGCCGACGACCCCGTGCTCGAACTCGAGCCGCTCGAGCGAGACGCAGTTCTCGAGCCCGTGGACGCGGGCGATGCCGTCTCCGACCTGGAGGACGGTGCCGACCTCCGAGAGGTCGGACTGGACGTCGTACTCCTCGATCCGGGACTTGAGGATCGAGGTGATCTCTTCGGGACGTAGCTTCACGTGCTCAGCTCCTTGTCAGTAGCTCGTGGCGGAGGCCTTCGATGCGGCCCTTGACGCTCGCGTCGACGCGCAGCGAGCCGGCCTGCAGGACGATGCCGCCGATCAGCGCAGGGTCGACCTTGCGCGTCGCCTCGACCGCGCGGCCGGACGAGCGCTCGATCCGCTTCAGGATCTCGGCGGCTTCCTCGTCGGAGAGCTCGTATGCCGTCGTCAGCTCGACCGTGAGCCGCTTCTGCTCGGCGGCGACGAGGGCGTCGAACTCGCGGTGGATCTCCTCGATCTGACCGCCTCTCCCCTTCTCCGTCACGAGGAGGAGGAAGTTGCGGACGAGCACGTCGGCGCCCTCCAGGATCTCCCGGAGCGCCGCGATCCGGTCCTGCGAGTCGATCTGCGGGTTCGTCAGCAGGCTGCGCAACCCGGGCACGTCCTCGACCGCGGCGACGAACTCGCCCAGCTCGTCGAGCACGGGTTGCAAACGGTCTGCCTCCTTCGCGGCCGCAAAGAGCGACCGCGCGTACATGCGGGGCGCGACTGCCACGGGTTAGGCGGTCTCCCGCTCGAGCGCGGAGAAGTCGAGGTCGCCGATCGCGTCCTCGATCAGCTTGCGGTGGTCGTCACGGTCGAGCACCTTGCCTGTCACCTTGGCGGTCGCGGCGAGCGCCAGCTCGGCCACCTCGGCGCGGATCTGCTCGAGTGCGCGGACGGTCTCCGCCTCGATCTGCTTGCGCGTGTCCTCGAGCCGCCGCTGGCGGTCGACCTCGATTTCCTCCCGGGCTCGCTCGCGCTGGGCGTCCCCGATCTTGCGAGCCTCAGCGAGGATCGTGCCCGCCTCGCCCTTCGCCTGAGCCATCAGCTGCTTGTGCTCCTCGAGCAGCTTCCGCGCCTCGGAGCGCGCGTGCTCCGCCTCCTCGACCGAGGAGCGGATGCGCTCACGGCGCTCGTCGATCGTCTTCTGGATCGGGCCGAACGCGTACTTCCGCAGCACGAAGAAGGTGATGGCGAAGCAGATCAGGGTCCAGATCATCAGGCCCGGATTGGGATCGATCAGCGGTGAGGCGGCGACGATCATGCGTTAGACCAGGACGTAGGCGAGCAGGCCGCCGATCAGGCCGTAGAAGACGACAGCCTCGGTAAGCGCGAAGCCGAGCCACTGGATGCCCGTGAGCTCACCGCGGAGCTCGGGCTGGCGCGCGACGGCCTGGATCATCGAGCCGAAGATGTTGCCGATACCGATGCCGGCGCCGAGCGAGCCGAGGCCGATGCCGAGAGCGAGCGCGATCGCCTTGCCGGCGTCGGTGTTGCCCGCGGCGGTGGCAGCGGCTTCCTGTGCAAGCAGACTGAACAATTTTTCCTCCTGTTAGTGCTCGGGCTCGATCGCCGAGCCGATGTAGATGGCAGAGAGTGCGGCGAAGATGAACGCCTGGATCGAGACCACGATCACGACCTCGAAGAGGTAGAAGGCGGCGGCCGCCGGAATGGCTACGACGGCGACGGCGAGGCTCTCGAGCACGAAGATCAGCCCGATGAAGGTCAGGATCAGCATGTGGCCGGCGAGCATGTTCGCGAAAAGACGGACGGAGAGGCTGATCAGCCGCATGAACTGGCCGAGCACCTCGAGCGGCACGATCAGCACGTAGAGGCCCTTCGGTACGTCCGGGATCCAACTCTTCAGGTACTTGATCGGGCCGTTGTGGCGGACGCCCTCGACGTGCGTGAAGACGAAGGTCATCAGCGCGAGCGCGATGGTCACGTTGATCGACGAAGTCGCGGCGTAGACGCCGAGCGTCGGCAACTCGACGCCGAAGAGCTCGAAGCGCTCGTTCGAGAGCGGCAGCGGGATGAAGCCGAGCATGTTCACGACCCAGATGAAGAGCATCAGCGTGGCGACGTACGGGAACCAGCGTCCGATCGCCTTGTGCGGCAGGCCCTGCTCGGCGACCTGAACCTGGGCGATCTCGTAGACCATCTCGCCGACGGCCTGGCGCCGGCCGACCTCGTCCTTCGAGCCGACGCGGACGCGCATCAGGAGGATCCCGAGCGCCATCGTCACGAGCGAGCCGAGGATCAGGTAGGCGACGGTCTTGTTGATCGAGAGGTCGAGCCACCCGAGGTGGATCGGAACCCATTCCCCCGGCTCGAAGTCGTGCTCGGGGTTGAACTTCTCCTCCTCACCGGGGGCGGTCTGCGCCAGCGCGAGGGACGGCAGCGCCAGGTACCCCCCGAGAGCGAGGACGCTAAGCCGTTTCACGAGAGTCTCCCGAGAAGTAGAGCGCGAGCGCGACCGCCAGCTCGAGCGTGTAGGCGAGCGCGTACAGCAGGACGACGGCGAGCGCGAGTCGCGCGTCCGTTGCTGCGAGCGCGAGCACGACAACCATCACCGCGAGCGCCCGAAAGGTCATGCCAAAGCCCACCACGCCTGAGCCGGCGAGGTTACCCATGCCCGGCTTCAGGTGCGTCAGTAGCGCCGCCAGCGTCCGGGAGGCGGCCCACAGGGTGGCGCCGATCGCCCAACCGCGCAGGTCCCAGCCGGCGACGGCGAAGATCGGCAGGGCGAGGACGACGACCGCCGCCCCGGCGACGAGCGGAACGGTCTGGCGCGGCTGGGGGCGCGGGGTCGAGAAGACGCCCGCCATCAGACGGCGTGCCCGTAGCGCTTGTAGGTCATGAAGACCCCGACCGGGATCCCGAGGATCGCGCCGACGAGGAACCCCCAGGCCGTCGAGCCGAGCGCCCAGCCGATCAGGATCCCGACCCCGATCACGGCGGCCGTCGTTCCGATCAGTACGGAGCCGGCGCCTGCGAGGCTGAGGTTCGAGGACTGCCGCGGCTCCATCAGCGCGCCGAGCATAGCAGAGCTTGTGACACTCGAAAGCCGCCTCGCTTCGGGGAAACGCAGCGACTTTGTACTAGGCCGAGCGGCGGTCCTCGTCCTGCTTTTCGCGCCTCTTCAGGCGGCGTGGGCTCGTCAACTTGACGATCTCGAGCACGTAGACAACGTAGAGCGAGAATGCGAGCGCGACGAGCGCGATCGCCGCCACGACGACCGTCTCCCACAAGTGCCACTGGCCGCCCTCGCGGAAGGGAATGAAGCGCGTGGCGAGCGCGGCCCCGGCCAGGGCGGCGCACCAGGCCCACATCGTCACCGCCGCCCGCCGCTGCGAGAAGCCGCGGCGGAGGAAGCGGAAATGGAGGTGCGCCTGGTCGGGCGAAGACAGCGGCTGCCCGTGCTTGATCCGGCGCGCAACGACGAACGAGGTGTCGAGGATGGGCACGGCGAGGACGAGCAGCGGCAGCAGCAGGACGACGGTGGACGCGGTCTTCAACAGTCCCTGCACCGAGACGGCCGCGAGCAGGAAGCCGAGTACGAGCGCCCCGGAGTCGCCCATGAAGATCCGCGCGGGAAAGAAGTTGTGGCGCAGGAAGCCGAGACAGGCGCCGGCGACGATCGCGGACAGGATCGCCGGATCGACCTTCCCGAGCGAGAGGGCGAGCACGGCGAAGGTGACGCCTGCGATCCCGCACACGCCGGCGGCGAGCCCGTCCATCCCGTCGAGGAAGTTGACCATGTTCATCACGGCGACGATCCAGAGCACGGTCAGCGGCATGCCGACGGCCGCGGGCAGGTCGACCGGGCCGAGGAACGGGAACGTGAAGTGGTCGATCCAGACGCCGAAGAAGGGCGGGATCGAGGCCGCCACGATCTGGCCGGCCAGCTTGCGTCCGGGCCTCAGGACGCGGAAGTCGTCGATCGCGCCGACCACCGTCGCGACGGCGGCGCCGAGCAGGACGCCGCGCGTCTCGCGCCCGAGCTCGAGGAACGCAAGCGCCGGCACGAAGATCCCGAAGAAGATCGCGAGGCCGCCGAGCCGGGGAATCGGGTTGATGTTCAGCCGCCGGCTCTCGGGACGGTCGACGACGCCGAGCAGCCGCGCCATCCCGCCGACGGCCGGGGTGAGCAGGATCACGGTCATGAACGCGACGGCCGCGCCGTAGAGAACCTCTGGATGGTCGCGCAAAGCGTCCATCAGTCAGTGGCTCGCCCGCTGACGGTTTCGCGCCTCTGGCGTGCGAGTTGCAAGCGAGGCTAGGACGCAGGGAGCGTTCATACCGACTGGTATGGACGCGACTGAGGACGACGCATCGCGCCGCAAGTCGCGCGTCAGAGGTGCCCAAACTGTCGGCGGGCGAGCCACTAGCCTCACTTCGTTCCGTAGAGCCGGTCGCCTGCGTCCCCGAGGCCCGGCACGATGTACCCCTTCTCGTTCAACCCGCGGTCGATCGCCGCGCAGACGATGTGCACGTCCGGATGCTCTCCGTGCACGCGGGCGATCCCCTCCGGCGCGGCCACGATGCACACGAGCGTGACCGAGCGCGCTCCGGCCGCTTTCAGGGTCGCGACGGCGGCGGCGCTCGAGTTGCCGGTCGCGAGCATCGGGTCGAGCACGAGCGCGTCGCGCTCCGCGAGATCGTCCGGCAGCTTCACGTAGTACTCGACCGGCTGCAGCGTCTCCTCGTCGCGATAGAGGCCGATGAAGCCGACGCGCGCGCTCGAGATCAACGAGAGGACGCCCTCGAGCATCCCGAGCCCGGCGCGGAGGACAGGGTTGACCGCGACCTTCTTCCCCGACATCCGCTGCGCCTGCATCGTCTCGAGCGGCGTCTCGATCTCGACCGGCTCGGTCGGCAAGTCCTTCGTCGCCTCGTACGTGAGCAGCAGCGTCAGCTCGTTGACGAGCTTGCGGAAGTGAACCGTCGGCGTCTCCTTGTCGCGAAGGTACGACAGCTTGTGCTGGACGAGCGGATGTGTGACCTCGGTGACGCGGCCGCTCATACGTATGTCGTGTAGCCGCGGAAGCCGGGATAGAGAGGGTGCTTCGCGCAGAGCGCCTTGGCGCGGTCGGCGAGCCCGCCCAGATCCTCGCTCCCGAGGGCGCCGCCGATGATCCGGCCGACCTCGCGGAAGTCCTCCTCGTCGAAGCCGCGCATCGTCGCCGCGGGCGTGCCGATCCGTACTCCCGACGCGATCGTCGGCGGGCGCTCGTCGAAGGGGACAGTATTCCGGTTCACGGTCAGCTTGACCTCGTGCAGCCGCTCCTCCGCGTCCTTTCCCGTCCAGTCGGTGCGGCGCAGGTCGAGCTGGAGGAGGTGCGTGTCGGTGCCGCCCGTGAGCACGTCGAGCCCGCCGGAGATCAGCTGCTCGGAAAGGGCGTCGGCGTTCGCGCGGACGTGTTCCTGATAGGTGCGGAACGCGTCCGAGGCGGCGATCCGGAAGCACGCGGCCTTCGCAGCGATCGCATGCATGAGCGGGCCGCCCTGCATCCCCGGGAAGACGGCGCGGTCGACCGCCTGCGCGTGCTCCTCGCGGCAGAGCACGAAGCCCGCCCGCGGGCCGGCGAGGGTCTTGTGCGTTGTCGAGGTGACGATGTCGCAGTGCCCGACCGGGTTCGGGTGGAGACCGGCTGCGACGAGCCCGGAGAAGTGGGCCATGTCGCACATCAGGAGTGCGTCGACCTCGTCCGCGATCTTGCGGAACTCAGCCGTGTCGACGGTGCGCGGGTACGCCGAGCCTCCGCAGACGATCAGCTTCGGGCGGTGCTCCTTCGCGATCTCGAGCACCTCGTCGTAGTCGACCATGTCGGTCTCGCGGGAGACCCCGTAGGAGGCGATCGTGTACAGCCGCCCGGAGAAATTGACCTTGAGGCCGTGGGTGAGGTGGCCGCCGTGGTCGAGCCGGAGGCCGAGGATCGTGTCGCCGGGCTGCAGCAACGCGAAGTACGCAGCCATGTTCGCCTGCGCGCCGGCGTGCGGCTGCACGTTCGCGTGCTCGGCGCCGAAGAGCTCCTTTGCCCGGTCGATCGCCAGCTGCTCGATCTCGTCGACGACCTCGCAGCCGCCGTAGTAGCGGTGCCCCGGATACCCCTCGGCGTACTTGTTCGTCGGCACCGAGCCGACGGCCTCGAGCACGCTCGGCCAGGTGAAGTTCTCCGAGGCGATCAGCTCGATCTGGTTGCGCTGCCGGTCGAGCTCACGACCGAGGAGGGTTGCGATCTCCGGATCGAGTTCGGCGAGCCCAGCCGTGCGGAGCTCGTCGATCGTTACCTGGGCGACGGCCATGCCTTCCTCCTTACCGGGGACGCCCTCGATGCTAGAGCACCAGCCCGACGAGCCGGAGCGCTTCGCCGGCCGGAGCCGCGCCTTCCCGCAGCACACGCGGCTCCGGCCCCGTGAAGTCGATCACCGTCGACGCCGTTCCCGGCAGCGCGCCCCCGTCGACGACGACGGCCGCGGCCTTCAACTGCTCGGGGACCTCGTCCAGCGTCCGTGGGTCGGGGCCGCCGGGGAGGTTCGCGCTGGTCGCGGCGAGGGCGCCAACTTGCGCGAGCACCGCGCCTCCGGGGCCGGCGAGCAGCGGGACGCGGACGCCGATCGCGTCCGGGCGCGTCCCCGTCAGCCACGCGAAGCGTCCCCCGGGGTTCGACAGGATGAGCGTGTACGGGCCTGGCAGGAGCGTGCCCACGATCGCGCGGTCCCGCTCGGACAGCTCCGGGAGGCAGTCGAAGAGGATGTCGAGGCCGGCGGCGACGAGGGCCGTCGGCTGCAGCGCGTCGCGGCCCTTCGCTTCGTACAGGCGCCGGACAGCCCTCTCGGAGTTGGCGCTCGCCGCGAGGCCGTAGACCGTGTCGGTCGGCACGATCGCGAGTCCCCCGGCCCGGAGCGCCTCGACAGCGGCGTCGATGTCAGACAGTGCAGCCCTCCACGACCCGGTCGCGTTCCGTCAGGTCAGCCGTGATCTCGACCTCCGCGTAGCCGAGCCCCGTGAGCAGAGCCGCCGTCGCCGCGGCCTGTCCGTCCCCGACTTCGAGCACGAGCCAGCCGCCAGGCCCGAGCACGGCTCTCGCAGCGTCCGCGACCGCCTCTGTGGCGCCGTTGCCGACGAGCGCGACATGGGGCTCGTACTCGCGCACGTCGGGCATCAGCGACGCGAGCTCCCCGGGCTCGACGTACGGGGGGTTAGAGACGACGAGGTCGTACGGCCCGCCGGGTAGTCCGTCGCGGAGGTCGTGCTCGAGCAGCTCGAGGTCAAGGTCGGTCCGCGCGGCGTTCTCGCGAGCCAGCGCGAGGGCGTCGGCGGAGACGTCGATCGCGGTCACACGCGCGCCCGGGTGCTCGTCGGCGAGCGCGAGCGCGATCGCGCCCGTGCCGGTGCCGACGTCGAGAACTCGCGGCGCCTCGAGCCCCCACAGCCGGGCGAGGCAGCGCTCGACGACGATCTCCGTCTCGGGCCGGGGGATCAGCGCGCGGCGATCGACGGCGAGCGTCAGCCGGCGGAAGCCCCACTCGCCGAGGATGTAGGCGACCGGCTCCTTGCGCGCCCGGCGCGCGACGAGCGCGCGGTAGGCGTCCAGCTCGGCGTCGTTCAGCGGCCGGTCGAAGTCGGTGTAGAGCTCGATCCGCTGCCGGTCGAGCGTGTGCGCGAGCAGCAGCTCCGCATCGAGGCGGCCGGTCTCCGAGGTCTTCTCCAGATGCTCGGCCGCCCGGCGAAGGACATCGCCGACGTTCACGCCTCGAGCGCGCGGCGCCGGTCCTCCGCCTGGAGCGCCTCGGTGAACTCCGTCAACCCGCCAGGCAGCACCTTTTCGAGGTTCAACGTCACCTTCACCCGGTGGTCGGTCGCGCGGCTGTCGGGGTAGTTGTAGGTGCGGATCTTCTCCGCCCGCTCGCCCGAGCCGATCTGGAGCTTCCGCGCGACGGAGAGCGCGGCCTGCTGGCGCTCGCGCTCGGCCTCGTAGATCCGGGCGCGCAGGACGCGCATCGCCTTCGCCTTGTTCTGGAGCTGCGACTTCTCGTCCTGCATTGCGACGACGATGCCGGTCGGCACGTGCGTGATCCGTACGGCGGAGTCGGTCGTGTTGACGCTCTGACCGCCAGGCCCGGTCGAGCGGTAGACGTCGATCTTGAGGTCGTTCTCGTCCACCTCGACGTCGACCTCCTCGACCTCGGGCATCACCGCGACCGTGGCCGTGGACGTGTGGATGCGCCCCTGCGACTCGGTCTCGGGAACGCGCTGGACGCGATGGGTGCCGCCCTCGTACTTGAAGATCGAGTACGCGCCGTCCCCCTTCACCGCGAAGACGACCTCCTTGTAGCCGCCTGTCTCGCTCTCGTTCGCGGACAGGAGCTCGGTCTTGAAGCCACGGCTCTCGGCGTAGCGCGTCAGCATCCGGAGGACGTCGCCAGCCCAGATCGCCGCCTCGTCGCCGCCGACGCCCTGCCGGACCTCGACGATGACGTCCTTCAGGTCGGCGGGGTCCTGCTCGACGAGCGCGACCTTCAGCTCCTCCTCGAGCTCCGCGAGCCGCGCCTCCGATTCGGCCACGAGCTCCTTCAGCTCGGGGTCGGCGAGCGAGGCCACGACGTCCTCGCGCATCGCGCGCCACTCTTGCGCAAGCTTGTAGGGCGTCTCGAGCTCCTTCAGCCGCCGCCCGACGTCGGCCGCCTCGCGGTGGTCCGAGTAGACGGCGGGGTCGGACAGGCGCTCCCGCACCTCGGTGTAGGAGCGCTCGAGCTCGTCGATCAGGTTCTCGATCTCGGCGGCGGCCATGGTGCGACGATGCTAGCCGTGGCCACCCTCGTCCGCCCTGCCGCCTCCGCCGATTCCAGGGCTGCAGCTGCAGTGGTCCGCGCGGTCTACGACGAGTACGGATTCACCTGGGACGAGGACGGCTACCACGCCGACCTCCGCGACGTCGAGGCGTTGTACGCAGCGTTCTTCGTCGCGGAGCGGGACGGCGAAGTCGTCGGCACCGCCGGCCTGACCGAGGAGGGCTCGCTCGAGCGCCTCTACGTGCTCGCCGCCGCCCGCGGCGACGGCACCGGCTCGGCCCTGCTCACCGCGGTGATCGACGAGGCTCGACGGAGCGGCCACGCCCGGCTCGAGATCTGGTCCGACAAGCGCTTCGAGGACGCGCACCGCCTCTACCGGCGGCACGGCGCGCGCGTCGTCGGCGAGCGGGTGCACGACGACCCCGACTCGAGCCACGAGTGGGGCCTGGTGCTCGAGCTTTAGTCTTCGAGCTGTGCGTCGAGCGTGATCTCGGGCACGCCCGCGAGGGCCTGCGAAACCGGACAGTTCTTCTTTGCGCCCTCGGCGGCCGCACGGAAACCGTCGGCGTCGAGCCCTGGGACGCGGCCGCGGACCGTCAGCGCGCTCTTCGTGATCCCGGTGCCGGGCACGAACGTCACGACGGCGGACGTCCGCAGCTGCTCCGCCGGCGTCTCCGCCTTGGCGAGCGCGCCTGAGAGCGCCATCGAGAAGCAGGATGCGTGCGCCGCGGCGATCAGCTCCTCCGGGCTCGTCTTGCCGCCCGAAGCCTCCTCCGAGCGTGCCGCCCAGGTGACGTCGAGCGGCCCGAAGGCGCCCGACCCGACCTCGTCGATCGTCCCGGCGCCGCTCAGCAGGTCGCCGTTCCAGGTCACCGACGCGCGTCGCTCAGCAGCCATGCCAGTCCTCCTAGGTCATCTCGAGCCGGGCGCTGACGCCAACGGTGGCGGTCGCGCGAATCAGGGCGGAGAACGGACAACCGTCATCGGCAGCCCGCGCGACGCGCTCGAAGGTGGAGTCGTCGATCCCTTCGGCGTAGGCCCGGACGTCGAGGTCGGACGCGACGATCACATGCCCCTTGCCTGCAACCTCGTCCATCGTCACCGTGCAGGTGACGTCGAGCCGCTCGACGGTCCCGCCCGCGCTCGCGATCTCGCCGGCGAGCCCGGTGGTGTAGCAGCCGGCGTGCGCGGCCGCGAGCAGCTCCTCGGGACTTGTCTTGGTGGCGGAATCGCTGATGCGCGAGGGCAGGTCGATCGGGAGCTCGAAAGCACCCGTCCCCGCCGTCGCGATCCCAGAGCCGCGGGAGAGCGAGCCCTCCCACGCCACCTCCGCCGTGCGGACGATCCGCGGCACTAGCCCCTCCCCACCTAGGCCATGACCTCGACCTTGCGCTGTTCCGGCGTGATCCCGCCTTCGCGGCGGAGCACCTCTTGGAGCGCGCGGATCGAAACCTCGATCTGGTCGAGCGTCGGCGGGCGCGTCGTCAGCCGCTGGAGCCAGAGTCCGGGCGCGAGCAGGGTCATCAGGATCGGGTTCCGCTGATGCTTGCCGGCGAAGCGGATCAGCTCGTACGCAATCCCGGCGATCACCGGCAGCAAGAGGATCCGGCTCAGGATCAGCCAGTACCAGGCGGGCTGGCCGACGAACGCGAAGACGAAGATCCCGATCACCATTACCCAGAGCAAGAACGCCGTACCGCAACGTGGGTGGAGCAAGCTGAATTTCTGCACGTTCTCCGGCGTCAGCTCCGAGCCCGCTTCGTAGGCGTTGATCGCCTTGTGCTCGGCGGCGTGGTACTGGAACACGCGGCGCAGGTCCGGCAGGAGCGAGATCAGCAGCAGGTAGAGCAGGAAGATGCAGACCCGGATCGCGCCCTCGACCAGGACGAAGGCGCCGGTGGTGTCGATCGGCAGCCAGTTCGTGATCAGGGCCGGCGTCACCTTGAAGAGCATCAGCGCGAAGCCGATCGCGATCGCGAACGAGAAGAGGATCTGGCCCCGCGTGATCTCGGTCTGCACCTCCCCGTCCTTGGCGTTGGGATCCTGGGCGGCGTAGTTCGCCGAGATCGCGAGCGCGCGAAAGCCGATCGCGAGCGACTCGCCCAGCGCGATCACGCCGCGGACGACGGGCAGCCGGAAGATCCGGTTTCGCGCCATCGGCGAGTTGATGTCCTTGACCACCTCGGCGATCTCGCCGTCCGGTTTGCGCACGGCGACGGCCCACATCGAAGGGCTGCGCATCATCACGCCCTCCAGGACTGCCTGGCCGCCGATGTTGTTCGCCAAAGCGGCTAGGAGCGGCGCGCGCCGCCGGCCTTCTCGAGCCGCTTCTGGAAGCGCTCGACCCGGCCGCCGGCGTCCATCAGCTTCTGCTTGCCCGTGTAGAACGGGTGGCACGCCGAACAGACGTCGACGTGGATCTCCGCCTGGGTCGACCTCGTGTCGAACTCGGCGCCGCAGGAGCAGCGGACGTGCGTGGAAACGTACTCGGGATGGATTCCGGTTTTCATCGCCGAGCCAGGATAGCAGAGGCGATTTCCGCCGAAACGTTGCCGCCTGAGACAACAGCGGCCATCGGCCCGTCGCCCGCCTTTCCCGCCAGGATCGCGGCCACTCCGACGGCGGCCGCAGGCTCGCAGGCGAGCTTCGCCCGCTCGTAGAGGAAGCGGAACGCCACCTCGATCTCCTCCTCGGTGACGAGCACGGACTCGACCTCGTGCGCCTGGAGGATCGCCAGCGTGTTACCGCCCGCGAAGGGAGCTGAAAGCCCGTCGGCGATCGAATCCGGAGTCACGTTGACCGGATGGCCGGCCAGGAGGCCGTCGTGCACCGCGGTCGAACGCTCGGGCTCGACCGCGAGGATGCGGCGACCGGGCGCGGCGGCTGCGATCCCGGAGACGAGGCCTCCGCCGCCCACGGCGACGACGATCGTCTCGACGGCCGGCGCGTCCTCGAGCAGCTCGAGCGCGAGCGTTCCCTGACCGGCGATCACGAGCGGGTCGTCAAAAGGGTGGACGAGCGTCCTGCCCGTCTCGCGGATGTGCTCGTCGAGCCGCGCGAACGCCTCGACTGCGTCGGCCGCCTCGAGATCGACCGCAGCGCCGTACTCCCGCGTAGCGGCCACCTTCGCGGGGCTCGCGTTCGCGTACATGACGACGAGGCAGTCGATCCCCTCGGCGGCGGCAGCCCAGGCAAGCGCCTGGGCGTGGTTCCCCGCGGAGATCCCGATCACCCCGCGCGTCTTCTCCTCCGGTGTGAGGGACAGGAGCTTGTTCAGCACCCCGCGAGCCTTGAAAGAGCCGGTCTTCTGGAACAGCTCCGCCTTCAGCCAGACCTGCTCGCCCAGTTGCTCGCCGAGCGTGCGCGAGCTGAACGTCGGTGTCCGGTGCACGCGGCCGCGGATCCGCTCCGCCGCAGCGAGCACGTCGTCGCGCGTCACCATCGGGCCATCGTAGACTCCGGCCGGTGGACGACCACCCGGTTCGGATCGCGATCAACGACGACCTGCGCCGCTCGCGGTTGACCGTCTTCTTCCGGCTGCTGCTTGCGATCCCGCACATCATCTGGTTCGGCGTCTGGACCTATGCCGTCTTCGTGGTCGCGTTCATCGCCTGGCTGTGCGCCCTCGTGCAGGGGCGGCTACCCGGGTGGTGCCATGACTGCCTCGCCGCCTACGTTCGCTACGGCTTCCAGCTCGGGGCGTTCGTGCATCTCGTCGCCAACCCGTTTCCCGGCTTCGTCGGAGACGCCGGGTACCCGGCCGAGGTCGAGATCCAGCCGCGCGGGCCACAGCCGCGGCTCACGATTTTCTTCCGCGGGCTGCTCGCCTTTCCCGGGCTGCTTCTCGCGGGGTCGCTCGCCGGCTTCGCGCAGGGCGGCTACTCCTACACCTGGCTCCTCTTCGGCGGGGGAGCGGCCGGGGCGGCCGCGTTCCCCCTCGGGTGGATCGCCGCGCTCGCGCTCGGACGAATGCCCGCAGGTCTGCGCGACCTCGCCGGGTACGGGCTCGGGTACGCGGCCCAGTTCTACGCCTACGCCTTCCTGCTGACACCGCGCTATCCCAACTCCGACCCGGAGGCGCTCGGCCCCGCGTGGACTCTCCCAGACCACCCCGTGCGGCTCGAGCTCGCCGACGATGGCCGGCGCTCCCGCCTGACCGTGCTGTTCCGGTACCTGCTCACCCTGCCGCACATGATCTGGCTCGTGCTCTGGTCGATCGCGGCCTTCGTCGCAGCGATCGTCAACTGGCTCGTGACCCTCGTCCGCGGTCGCCCAGCTGCCCCCCTGCATCGGTTCCTCGCCGCCTTCGTCCGCTACAACGCCCACGTCAGCGCCTTCTTCTATCTCGTCGCGAACCCATTCCCGGGCTTCACCGGCGCACGGGCGTATCCCGTGCAGGTGACGATGCCCGGGCCGGAGGCGCAGGCTCGCTGGAAGACGCTCTTTCGCATCTTTCTTGCGCTGCCCGCCTTCATCGTCATCGTGGGGCTGAGCAGCGCGCTGCTGGTCGCCGCGTTCCTGGGTTGGTTCGCCTCGCTCGTGACCGGTCGCATGCCGACCGGCTTGCGAAACCTGGGCGCGATCGCGATCCGCTACGTCGCCCAGACGTACGCCTACGTGTTTCTCGTCACCGACCGCTATCCGTATGCGAGCCCGGCCCTGCGTCCTCTGCCGGAGCCCCTGGCGGAGCCCGCGGTGGAGGCAGCGGCCTGACTCGCCGCCGAGCGGCGCTCCGGGCCCTCGTCGCGCTGATCCTCGCAGCCGTGTGGGCGGCCGCCGCCTACGAGCTGTGGCAGAGCCGCGTCCCCGGCGGGCTCGACCTCCCGGAGGTCGACCTCACCGGGCGGATCGACGCGGAGACGATCACGCGCGCCGAGCGGTACGAGCGCTTCTTCCGGATCGAGTTCGTGCTCTCGCAAGCCGTCTTGATCGCGGTACTCCTCGCCTACGCGCGCTGGGGCATGCGCTTCGCCCGCGAGTCGGCGGCAGGGCGGATCGGGACCGGGATGCTGCTCGGGATGATCGGGCTCGCGCTCGTCTGGCTTTCGCAGGTGCCGTTCCGGATCGCGGAGGTGTGGTGGGACCGGCGCTACGACCAGACGGACGCCGGTTACGTCGAGACGCTGTTCGCGAACTGGTTCGAGCTCGGTGCCGAGTTCCTATTCATCTGCTTCGCGCTCGTGATCGTGATGGCGCTGGCCGGCCGCTTCCCGCGCCGCTGGTGGATCGCCGCCGCTCCAATCTTCATCGGGCTCGCCACGCTCTTCTCCTTCATCTTCCCCTACCTTTCGGCGACCGAGCCGCTGCGCGATGCCGACCTGCAAGCGGATGCGCACCGGTATGCGCAGGCGCAGGGGATCGACCCGATCCAGATCGAGCAGGAAGACGTGAGCGACTTCACGAGCGCGCCGAACGCCTACGCGGCAGGGCTCGGCCCCAGCAAGAAGATCGTCTTCTGGAACACGCTGCTCGACGGGCGCTTCCCAGACGACGAGGTGCGCGTCGTGCTCGCCCACGAGCTCGGCCACCACTCCGGCGGTCACCTGCTCGAAGGCCTCGCCTGGTACGCGCTCTTCGCGCTCCCTGGCACCTGGCTGATCGCGGTCGCGACGCGGCGCCGCGGCGGGATGGCACGCCCGGCTGCCGTCCCCCTCTCGCTGCTCGTCGTCGTCGTGCTCGAGCTTGTCTCGACGCCGGTCTACAACCTCGTCTCGCGACACATGGAGGAGGAGGCGGACTGGGTGGCGCTCGAGACGACGCGCGACCCGGAGGCCGCCAAGGGCCTCTTTGCGAACTTCACGATCGAGTCGCTGAACGACCCCGACCCGCCGGCGTGGTCGTACCTGCTCTTCGACAGCCACCCTTCCGTCGAAAAGCGAATGGCGCTCGCCGAGGCCTGGAAGCGGCGCCGCTGACCCGTTAGGTGAGCGTGTACTCGGGGCCGGAGCCGCCCTCGGGGGGCGTGAGCCGGCCGCCCTTGGCGGTGATCGCGCCGCACTGGACGCAATTGGACGGAGTCACCTCGACATGGACGAACCCGTCGCCCGCATCCGCGCCCACCTCGTAGACCTGCGCGGGGCACATGTGCACCCAGGCGTCGGCGAGGCCCCTCGGAACCGTCTGCTGGATCCGGATGTGATTCGGCTGGTCGTCGCGCGTCCGGTTTCCGGAGAGGAAAACGGAGGAGAGCTTGTCGAAAGTGAGCTTCCCATCCGGTGCGGGGTAGCGCTTGGCACGGTCGGTCCGAATCAGCGTCCGCTCCGCGTTCGATTCGCTCAGGAACTCCTTCGGCGGCAGCTTTCCCTTCGTCACGGTCATCGCGCTCGCGAGCGCGCCGCCCATGAAGAAGCCCTTGTCGAAGACCTGGCGCATGTTCCGCACCTCGCGCAGGTCCTGCATCACGTAGCTCGCGCGCAGCTCCTCGTCGTAGGAGTCGAGCGCGCCGACGCGGCCCGGCGACTCGCCGCGCTGGAGCGCGCGGAACGTGGCTTCGGCGGCCATGATCCCCGACTCGATCGCGTAGTGGATCCCCTTCAGCGTCGGCACGTTGACAAGCCCCGCGCTCTCGCCCGCGAGTAGCAGGCCCGGCGCGTTGAAGCGGCTCGGCAACGCGTGGAAGCCGCCTTCCGTGATCGTCTTCGCGCCCCAGGCGACCCGCTCGCCGCCCGCCAGGATCTTGCGCACGAGCTTGTGCGTCTTGAACTCCTGCAGCACGTCGTGCACGGAGAACTCGACGTCGCGGGACTCGAGCCCGGCGACGAACCCGAGCGAGACCAGGTCTTTCCCCATCGGGTAGATGAAGGAGCCGCCGAACTCGGCGTACTTGGCGCTCTTGCGGAGGGGCCAGCCCATCGTGTGGACGATGTGCTCGAGCGGGCGCGGCACCTGCCAGACTTCCTTGACCCCGAGCGCCCAGATCTGCGGCTGCTCGCCCTGCAGGCCGAAGCGCTCGATCGCAGCGCCGGTCAGGTGGCCTTGCGTCCCCTCGGCGAGAACGGTCAGCCTGGCGACGATGTCGGCGCCCGGCTCGTGCACCGCGAGCGGCTTGCCGTCGCGGCCGAGACCCTTGTCGCCGGTGCGGATCCCGTGCACGCGGCCGTCGGCGACGAGGAGCTTTTGCGCGTCGGTCTCGGGCAGGATTGCCGCACCGCCGGCCTCCGCCTGCTCGGCGAGGAAGCGGCCGAGCTGGCTGACGGAGACGACCCAGTTGCCGTGGTTGCGCATCGTCGGCGGCGGCGGGATCCGGATCTTGGCGCCCTTCGTCAGTATGTAGACGGCCTCGCCGTGCACCTCGCCGTAGCTCGGCACGTCGTTCATCGTCAGCCGGCCCTTGAAGAGGCGGCGCAGCGCGCGCGGATTGACCACGGCGCCGGAAAGGAGATGCGAGCCCGGCGCCTTTCCCTTTTCGACGACCGCGACAGGCACGTCGCCGAGCCCCGCGGCCGTCTCGGGCGACTCTTCGAGCAGCTGACCGAGCCGGATCGCGCAGGCGAGCCCGGCGGGACCGGCTCCGACGATCAGGACGCCGACCTCGATCCGCTCAGCGACCGGGTCGGTCGGCGCCGCGATTGCGTCGGAGGCGGAGAAGGGTGGCGGATAGTCCGCCGGCCGGACCGCGCTCATCGCTGGACGTTCATCCCTGGCGAGCCCGGACGAGCTCGGTCAGCTTCGGCAGGATCTGGTGCAGGTCGCCGACGACGCCGAAGTCGGCGAACTCGAAGATCGGCGCGTTCGCGTCTTTGTTGATCGCGACGATCGTCTTCGAGCTCTGCATGCCGACCTTGTGCTGGATCGCGCCCGAGATGCCGCAGGCGACGTAGAGGGTCGGCGAGACCGACTTGCCCGTTTGCCCGACCTGCGCCGAGTAGGGATACCAGCCCGCGTCGACGACCGCGCGCGTCGCGGCGACGGCGCCGCCGAGCGCCTTTGCCAGCTCCTCGACGAGCGCAAACTTCTCCGGCTCGCCCAGCCCGCGGCCGCCGGCGACGATCACGTCGGCGTCCTCGATCGAGGGGCCGCTCTCCTCCGCATGCGCCTGCTCCACCATCTCGGCCGCCAGCGAGTGCTCCTGCAGCTGCGGCTCGAACGTCTCGACGGCTCCGGTCGCCGCCTGCTCGACGGGATCGAAAGCGCCGGCGCGGAAGAGGCCGATCCGCGGTGTGGACTTCCACCCCACGTCGACGACGACCGAGTCGCCGAGCGCCGACTGCTTGCCGACGAGCCCGTCGCCATCGGCGACGAGGTCGGTCAGCTGCCAGTTCAGCCCGGCGTCGAGCCGTGCGGCGAGACCTGCAGCGACGTCCGCCGCGAGGATCGACTGCGCGAAGAGAACGGTGTCGATCCCCTTCTCCGCGACGAGCTGGGCGATCGCGTCGACGCGCGGCTGGGGCAGCGGCGCCTCGAGCCGCGGGTCGTCCGCGACGTAGACGGTCGCCGCGCCGTGCGCGCCCGCCTGCCCGGCGAGGCCTTCGACGCCATGGCCGACGATCACGCCCGCAACCTCCCTAGCACCGTTGCTGGCGCCGAGGCCGGCAGCCTTCGAGAGCACTGCGAGAGAGCCCTTTTGCAGCTCGTCGCCGTGATGCTCGAGGAAGACGAGGATGCTCAAATCAATCTCTTCTCTGCCAGGAACGCGACGATCTTCTCCGCGCCGGTGCCGTCGTCCTCGATCTTCTGCGTGTCGCCGCGCGGCGGCGGGTCGGAGAGCGCGAGCACCTCGGTGCGCGAGCCCTGCTCGCCGGCGCGCTCGGCTTCGACCCCGAGGTCGGCCAGCGACACGGTCTCCTGCGGCTTCGACTTGGCGCCCATGATCCCCTTGAGGGACGGGTAGCGCGGCTCGTTGATCGAGTCCGCAACCGCGACCACGGCGGGCAGCGGGGCGCGGATCACGTCGTAGCCGAACTCGGTCTGTCGCTTGCCTGTGAGCGCATCGCCCTCGAGGGTCAGTTCGGCCACCTGCGAGATCAGAGGGCGCCGGAGCCGCTCGGCGACGGCGGCCCACAGGACGGCGCCGTCGGAGTCGGAGGACTGCTGGCCGAAGAGAACGAGGTCGGCCTGCTCGCGCTCGAGCGCCTTCGCGAGCGCGTAGCTCGTGGCGACGAGGTCGGAGCCGGCCGCGCCCTCGTCGGCGATCAGCACGGCGCGGTCTGCGCCCATCGCGAGCGCCTTGCGCAGCGAGTTGAGCGCCCGCTCCGGGCCCATCGAGACGACGACCACCTCTCCCTCGCCCGTCGCAGCCTTCAGCCGCAGCGCCTCCTCGACCGCGTTGGCGTCGAAGGAGTTCAGCGCCCCCTCGCCCGAGCGGTCGAGCCGCTTGGTGCCGGGGTCGATCCGCTTGTGGGCGGTCGCGTCCGGGACTTCCTTCACGCAGACGGCGATCTTCATCGCGGTGACTCTAACGATGGTCTGGCCACGGGCTTCGGGAGAGCTGTCAGGGAGCGGCGCGGGAGAGGTTTTATATTTTTTGAATAGGAATCTGCGTGAGACCCTGCTAGGCTTCCGACCTTCGAGCGCGAACCGGAACCCATGAGCCTCCGCCCGACGACACTCCTCTTTGCCTTTCTCGCCCTCCTGCTCGGCGCGGGGGCGGCCAGCGCATCCGCGACGAAGAAGGCGCCAACGCTCGTGTTTCCGGTGCTCGGCGAGTCGCGCTACCAGGACGATTTCGGCGACGCGCGCGGCCAGGGGGGTCACCAGGGGAACGACATCATGGCGCCTCGTAGGGCCCTCGCCCTTGCGACCGAAGCCGGAACGGTCAAGTTCTGGACGACCTCCGCGCGCGCGGGCTGCATGCTCTATCTCTACGGCGACAGCGGTACCCAGTACCTCTACATCCACCTGAACAACGACTTGACCGCTGCGAACGACAACAGCGGAACGTGCGTCGCCGGAGTCGCTTACGCAGCGGGCCTGAAGAGCGGCGCCAAGGTTGCGGCCGGCCAGCCGGTCGGCTTCGTCGGCGACTCGGGCGACGCCGATGGAGGCTCGCCGCATCTCCACTTCGAGTTGCACCCGGGCGGCGGCGGCGCTGCCAATCCGTTCCCGCACCTCGGCAAGGCACAGCGCCTCCTCTTCTCCGCCCAGCCGGGCAGCACGTTCACGCTCGCGCTGACGGGCAAGGTCGCGAACGCGGCCGGCGAGGATCTACAACTGAACGTGGAACAGGTGCGTCAGTGGCCCGGCGGCCGCAAGGTGAAGCAGCCCGGCCAGAAGGTGCCGGTCGTCTTTCTGGCGACGGCGACGATCGAGGGCCTCGCAGGCGCCGCGGCGCTCTCGCCCTTCCCCTCGCTCGACCTGCTCACGAAGGGGCTGCCGATCACCGTCTGGACGGAGCCGGCAAAGGTCACGTTCGCGGCACAGTCCGGAGCGGTCGGTGCACTCGCCGCCTCCCGCGTCGTCGTACGGCCCTAGACGGGAATCTTCGTCCGGAGGAAGTCGACGATCTGACTCGTCGGCGCGCCGGGCGTGAACACCTCCGCGACGCCCTTCGCCTTCAGCTCCGCGGCGTCGTCGGTCGGGATCGTGCCGCCGACGACGACCAGCACGTCCTCGACCCCGTTCTGCTTGAGCCCGTCGAGGATCCGGGGGACGAGCGTCATGTGCGCGCCCGAGAGGATCGAGATCCCGACCGCGTCCGCGTCCTCCTGGATCGCCGTCTCGACGATTTGCTCGGGTGTCTGGTGCAGACCTGTATAGATCACCTCCATGCCGGCGTCACGGAGTGCGCGCGCGATGATCTTCGCGCCTCGGTCGTGGCCGTCCAATCCGGGCTTCGCGATCACCACTCGAATCTTCCGTGCCATCAGGTCGGCAAGTATATGGCGATGAAGCTCACCGTCATCGGCTGCTCCCCAGCCTGGCCGAACCCCGGCGGGGCGCACTCGGGGTACCTCGTCGAGGGACCCGGGCGGCTGCTTCTCGACTGCGGGCCGGGCGTGCTGCCACGCCTCCGGGAGGCGGAGAAGTGGCCGCGCATCGACGCGATCGTGATCACGCACTTCCACCTCGACCACTGGGGCGACCTCGTCCCCTGGGTGTGGGGGACGATGTACGGCCTCGGCTCCGAGGGGCCGCAGCCCGAGCTCTGGCTGCCCCCCGGCGGCGCCGACCACCTCGCGAAGCTCGGCAACCGGCTCGGCTTCCCCGACATGTTCGAGCGCACCTTCCGGATGCGGCAGTACGAGGAGGCGACGCCGTTCCAGGCGGCGGGGCTGACCGTGACCGCGATGCAGCTGCCGCACTACACGCTCGAGACGTACGGGCTGCGGGTCGCGAACGCGCGGCGCACGATGGCCTACTCCGGCGACGCCGCGCCGAGCGACCGGCTCGTCGAGCTCGCCCGGGACGCCGACCTCTTTCTCTGCGAGGCGACCCTGGCGAGCGGTGACCTCGATGGCGAGCCGCGCGGGCACCTGTCGGCGGACGAGGCGATCGAGGCGTTCGAGCGCTCGGGCGCGCGCCGGCTGCTCCTCACCCATCGCCCTGACGAGCTCCCGCTGGCCGAGGGCCTCGAACGGGCCCACGACGGCCTCGAGATCGAGCTCTAGCTAGAAGACCGGCGTCTCGCGCCAGGTGCCCCAGACCTCGCGCCAGGCGTCGCACATCTCACCCATCGTCACGTAGTCGCGTGCGGCGTCGAGGATCGCGGGCATCAGGTTGACACCCTCGTGGGCCGAGGCGGTCTTCAGGGCCGCGAGCCGCTGCTCGACCTTGGCTGAGTCGCGGCGGCCCTTGAGCGCGCGCACGCGCTCGATCTGCTGCGCCTCGAGCGCCGCGTCGACCTTCAGCAGCTCGAGGGGCTGCTCGTCGGCGAGCTGGTAGCGGTTGACGCCGACGACCACGCGTTCACCGCGCTCCACCTCCTCCTGGTAGAGGAACGCGGCGTCCGCGATCTCGCGCTGGGGGAAGTTCTGCTTGATCGCCTCGACCATCCCGCCGAGCTTCTCGATCTGGTCGAAGTACTCGTACGCCTGCGCTTCGATCTTGTTGGTCAGGTCTTCGACGTAATACGAGCCGCCCAGGGGATCGATCGTGTTGACGACGCCGGTCTCGTGCGCGATCACCTGCTGGGTGCGGAGCGCGATCCGCACCGCGTCCTCGGTCGGCAGCGCCAGCGCCTCGTCGTAGCTGTTCGTGTGCAGCGACTGCGTCCCGCCCAAGACTGCGGCCAGGGCCTCGATCGCCGTCCGGACGATGTTCACCTCCGGCTGCTGAGCCGTCAGCGACACGCCGGCGGTCTGCGTGTGGAAGCGCATCAGCCAGGAGCGCGGGTTCTTCGCGCCGAACCGGTCGCGCAGCTCGCGCGCCCAGATCCGCCGGGCGGCGCGGTACTTGGCGATCTCCTCGAAGAAGTCGAGATGCGCGTTGAAGAAGAAGGAGAGCCTCGGCGCGAACTCGTCCACGTCGAGTCCGCGCTCGACCGCCCACTCGACGTAGGTGAAGCCGTCGGCCAGCGTGAACGCGAGCTCCTGCGCGGCCGTCGAGCCGGCCTCGCGGATGTGGTAGCCGGAGATCGAGATCGGGTGCCACTGCGGCAGCTCGGTCGAGCAGTACTCGACCATGTCCGTGACGAGCCGCATCGAGGGCTCGGGCGGGTAGATGTACTCCTTCTGCGCGATGTACTCCTTCAGGATGTCCGTCTGGATCGTCCCGCGCAGCGCCGAGGCCGGCACGCCCTGCTCCTCGCCGACGGCGATGTAGAACGCGAGCAGGATCGCCGCCGGGGAGTTGATCGTCATCGAGGTGGAGACGTCGCCGAGCGGGATCCCACGGAACAGCGTCTCCATGTCCTCGAGCGAGTCGATCGCGACGCCTTCCCGGCCGACCTCGCCGAGCGAGCGCTCGTGGTCGGAGTCGTAGCCCATCAGCGTCGGCATGTCGAACGCGGTCGAGAGCCCCGTCTGGCCGTGCTCGAGCAGGTAGCGGAAGCGCTCGTTCGTCTCTGCCGCCGTGCCGAAGCCCGCGAACTGGCGCATCGTCCACAGCTTCCCGCGGTACATGGACGGATAGACGCCGCGCGTGAACGGAAAGACGCCCGGATAGCCCAGATCGCGGTCGTAGTCGACCGAAACGGTCTCGGGAGAGGCCAGCGGCTCGTTCTCGACCCCCGAAATCGTCGAGAAGAGCTCCCCCTGACGCTCCGGCGTGCGCTCGTACAGCTCCTGGCGCCACGCATCGGTTGCGCTCAGGGCGTCTCGATCCTCGGTCGTAGCCATCACCCGATTGTAGGTGTTGACGCTCAGGGATCGCGCTGAATCCGCCGATAGAGGGATTGCGATGAAAAGGTTCATCCTGGGGTTCTTCATCGCCGCGCTCGTCGCGGCGCCGGTCGCCGCCGCCCTCGACCGGGCGCAGACACAGGCTCTCCTGCAAATCGCGGTGAAGCTCTCGGGGCTCCAGGCGCAGGGTCAGGCGCGGGTCGTCTTCGAGCGCGCGCCGGCGTTCAACAAGCGGCGCGTGAGCTTGCTCGAGCGCGGCTATCCCCGCGCTCTGCAGAACTACGACGAGACCGTGTACCGCGCCCTCGGCTTGCTCGCAGGCGGCAAGGGGACGCTGCGGAAGGCGCTGATCGAGATGGAGAACCGCTCCGGTCTCTACGACCCCCTCTCCTCGACGGCCTACGTCCAGTCCGGCCCGAGCCAGCGCGCGACCGCGCTCCACGAGCTCGTCCACGCCCTCCAGGATCAGCACTTCGACCTCCGCCGGGCCGCTCGAATCTCCGACAGCGACGCGCGGGTCGCGGCGACGGCCGCGATCGAAGGCCACGCGGCGCTCGTCTCCGACGTGCTCGCGCCGCGTTCGACGTCCGCCCGGAGCAACGACCACCTGACCCGCTTCCTCGAGCTCGAGCGCGGCTTCGCCTATCAGGTCGGCCTCCGCTTCTCCGCCGACCTCCGCAACCTCGGCGGGCGGAAAGCGCTCCTGGGGTCGCTGAAGCGCTTCCCGGCCACGAGCGAGCAGGTGTTCCACCTCGACAAGTATCTGGAGCGCGAGCCGGCGGCCCGGATCATCCTGCCCGTCGACGCCGCCGGGATGGAGCTGGCCGGCGACAGCTCCTTCGGCGAGCTCGACGTGCGCGCACTGATGGCGGTCTACGACGTGCCGCGGCTCGACCAGGTCGGCTCCGGATGGGGCGGCGGCCGCAGCGCCGTCTACCAAAGCGCTGCCGGCCAGGCGGTCGTGATCGCGCTCGACTGGGACACGGAGCGGGACGCGGCCGAGTGGGAAGAGGCGGTCGGGATCTACGTCAACGAGGCGTTCGACGCGACCGTGCCGGGACTGCCGCGGACGACCGCGTGCGGGGCCACGGCCTGCTGGAGCCTAGAGGGCAGGGAGATCGCCTTCCAGCGGCACGGCCTTCACACGGTCTTTGCGATCTCCGGCACCCACGCTGCGACGGACGCCGTCGCCCGTGCAGTCGCGCTCGATTCTTGACCCCATTGCCAAGAGCGCTCTTTCGCCGTAAAGTGTGAAAGGGAGAAAGGGGCCCCGTGCATTCGCTGCTGCGCCGAATTTGGAGGACGTTCATTGTGACGGTCGTCGCCGCCTGCGTCTTCCTGTCCGCGCTTGCATTTGCGGCCCCGAGCACGAAAGTCTCGCTCTTCAACGCGACCTCCAACTCCAAGGGAACCTCCGGCGGGCCAGGCAAGAGCGGCCCCACCAAACCGGGCAAGGGTTGCGGCGACAAGAACCATTACCACGAAGACGAGGACGACTGCGCCGACGACAAGGACAAGGACAAGAAGGACAAGGACAAGAAGGACAAGACCAAGAAGGGCAAGGGCAGCGGTTAGGCCCGGCTCCGCCTGGCGCGCGCAAGCGCGCTGAGCCCGAAGGCGGCCACTCCGGCGAGCCCGAGTATGTAATTGCGCCGATACGAAGCCCAACCGAGGTAGCGAACTTCACCCCGGGAAACGCGCCAATGCTCGGCGTCCGGCAGTCCGAGCACGATCCTTTCCTCGCGCACGGCCGTCTTAAGCTCGTATAACGCCGGGTGCACCCGGCGCACGGCGAGTGGAGCAACAACGCCGCAGGGTGCGCCCGTTCCATCCCGCGTCATCACGAGTCCACCTGGTGTCCGTAGGCGGTAGAGCACCAGGTCGTGACCCTTCAGCACTGATTCGAAGCCTGCCAGTCGCTCGAGGTGCCGGTAGCTCGCCCACCCAGGCGCTTCGAGAACGAGCACGTGCGAGACCCCGAGCTCCGAAAGACACGCGGCGAGGTTTGCCTGCGGCCGACCGTCGGCGAGTAGCCGGTCGATTCGAGCCTCAACAGGATCTTCGTGGTCGCTTGCACCCGCGTCGCCAACCGAGCGAGAGGCGAGCACGGGCGACGAGAAGAAGCCCGGGGCCGGATTGGCAACAACCCGTCCATGGGCGAAGCCGAGGCGCAGATAGCCGCTCCACGGCAGGACGAGGGTTCGCGAGTACTGCGCTTCGGCGGCGATGATGCGTTCCGCGCTGTACCACGAGCGCGGAAACTGGCTCGTCTCGAGTGAGCCCCAGAGACCGCCCAGAACGCGATATCCGCCCAGAAGGGGCAGGACGAGCACAAGTACGATCAGGACGCCTCGCACTCGCCGAGAGAACGCCGACCGGACGAGATCATCGACCGCGATCGCGCCCAAGTAGGCGTATGCCAGCGTGAGCAATGCCACACCTTTCTGCGGCTCTCGGAACGAACGCAGCGGCGGAAAAGCGTCGAAAAGTCCGTGAAAGGCGCCGCGCGTCACGCCCCATGCTTCGACTGTGGCGAGCGCAAACCCGGCGAAGCCGGCCGCTCCGATCCCGAGCGCCGCCGGCCTCCGGACTGCGAGCGCGAGTCCGTAAACCGCAAGCATCGCCACGGCGGCGAAGACGAGCGGCCAAGCCGGCAAGAACTCCCGCAGCGGGTCATCGTTGTTCCAGTAACCGGAGAGAGCGGCCACGGTGACGCCGAGGCCGAGCCTCTCGTCTCCGACGGTGCGGTAGAGCGCGAGCTGCGCGGGGCCAACGCTGTCCCAAAGCTCGCGAATACCCGGCGTCGGCAGCAGCCAGTAGAGGGATAGCGTCGTGGCGAGCGCAGCCGCGAGCGCGACCCGCCGGCCAAGGCGCCCGCGCAGCGCTTTCGTCCAGGCGACGGTTATCGAAACGCACGCTAGGGCGAGCAGGATTGCCATGTGCGAGCTGGCAATTCCGGTTGCTGCGGCGAGCAGCGCGAACCGCCAAGGTGTCCACTGCCCTCCACCACGTAACTCGGTGAATGCCTTGAGCGCATGCGGCAGCAAGGCGTAGCCCAGCAGCAGGAACCACTGGCCCGTGTCGAGCCGATCGAAGACGAAGGGGTTGACCGCATAGAGGAGGCCCGCGAACGCGCGGCCGGGCCAGGCCGGTACCGGTGCCAAGCGGTGCATCCCCAGTCCAGCAAGGAAGATGATCGCGAGGAGCAGCGCCTTCTGCCCGACCGCGACGAGACCGATTTCACCGAGCCCCGCGAAGATCGCATCGATTGGCAGCCGGGAGACTGTGCCGCCATGCGTGCCCTCCGGCAGCCCGAAGTAACTGCTGGGCAGGTCCTGATTCGGAGTCTGTGAAAGGTCGACGGCGAGAACGACCCCGGTCCCGAGCAGCGGCGCTGCAACACAGGCCGCCAGCGCGAGGTAGGCCGCCGGAGCTAGGAGCCGCCCGATCGGAACTTGCTCCGTTCCGCGACGACGAGCAGAGTCACGCCAACCCCGGCCAACACTACGACCAGCGAGGCAAGGGTGTTGGCGCCTTCGCCATCACCTGCGGCGACAAGCAGCGGCGCGATGACGAGCAGACCCAGGGCAAGCGCGAATGGCATCCACCAACGCACACGATAGAAGAGTGCGACTGCGACGAGGACAGCCGCGGCGACCCCAAACGACGCCCGCGACATGACGCCGATCGCGATCGCAACGAGGAGCACTGGCCAGAATGTAGTGCGAGGTTGTATCGACCGGCGGATCACTTTCCGCGTGCGCTCGACAGCCGCATCGTCCCGAGGTCGAACGCCCCGGACACGTTCTTGGAATCGGTCGTGATCCGGACTGAGATGACCCGCGCCCACGCATCGAGTTTCCGCCCCTTCGCGATCGTCCCAATCTCAAACGGCACAACCGTCCATCCGGAGGCAGTGTCCACGACTCTGTATGAGGCCGAGTTCGCATGACTGGCCTGGAAGTCGACGAAGAACGTGTAGACCGCACCGCTTGCCGAGCCCCGGAACTCTAAGAAGAGAAACTGCCGGCTCGACCAGTCCTGCGGTACTTCGAAGGTCAGCTGGGCGACGGTGAACTTCTCCCGCCCTGCGGCGAAGTCAAACGTGGCCGACTTCTCCCCCGTCGTCGTGCTGCCGGCGGAGACGGTCACGCCTTCGTCGGCCACTGCACGCCAGGAGGCACCTCCTACCTCGACGAGGTCGGGTGCGGCGTATAACTCCTGCGCAACGGGAATCGGGGTCGTCCGCGCGGAACCTTGCTCTCCCTCTACGGCGCGAACGACGACCAGCGTGAGCAGCACCGCAAGGAGCGCGCTTCCAACGGCGAGCGCGATCGCGTGGCGGCGCTTCGTCACTGTTTGTGCGACCCGCTCGGCGAAGGCATTCACGTTATCGCCTTACGAGTCTCGGCAGAGGGAGGCCGAATGCGATCCCGAGTAGCGCGAGCAGCGAGACACCGGACAGAGCAAGGCCGAGCCGCGCGGGTTTGTCGCCGCGGAAGCCGACCGATTCGGCCCGCGTTCCAGAATCCAATATGTACCCGTTTGCGAGTGAAAACACGCTAATGGGAGCATAGTCGGTTCCTGTCGACGCACGCATTCGCCATTCAGGATCAAAACCCTCGGTGAACACAAGCGTCCCCGGCACGGGGGCGACGAAATCGACGTCGTACCGCGTTACGCCAGCTCGCACGGAAGGAAGCGGCAGCGCAGGGCGCGCTTGGATGGGTCGCTGTGGGGTCACGATGAGTCTGGCGCCCGCGACAAGATCCAGCGGCACGCGCACCGTCAACGAATCCGAGCCAGAGGCGACGGTCGCGACGATGTTCTCGCCCACCGTCACCTCACGGGGTCGGTCGACCGCGACGAGCGGGTAGCGGAACGAGAACAGCGGGTCGAGGCGGGACAGAGCGAGTTGGCCCAGCAGCAGCTCGCCGTCGACATCCCTCCGATCGATCGCGAGACGTACCCCGTGCACGGTTTCCCAGCGCGGCCGTCCGGCGTCGGGCTCCCGCGTGCTGAAGGCGATCGTTCGCCAGCCGGGTCGGTCGTCGACGAACGTATAGCGGGCCGAACGGCGGTTCTTCGCGTCGAAGTCGGCGATGAAGGTGTACGTCCGCCCGCTGCCGGTGCCACGCACGGTGAGGAAGACGTGCGTTCGACCCGACCAGTTGAGCGGGCGCGCAAAGCGGTGCCGAACGAGTGTGTAGATGCGTCGACCCCGCCTGAGTTCGAGCCCGAGCGCCGGTGTGCTGCCCGGGCCTGCACTCGTCGATCCCCGCACCCGCCGTGTCTCAAGCACAGACCAGAACGTGGCCGGGTCGACTGCCACCGGCTCTTGACCAGCCGTCGGGATGGTCGTTGCAGCCCACTTTCCCGCCTCGTCGAGATCGAGCGCGTACAGAATCCTGGAACGCTTCTCGGCGACGGCTCGCGCGATCTGGTCGAGCGCCACCTTTCGTGCGGTCGCAACCACGAGCCTTGCTTCGTCCAGCTCGAACCGATCCCCGTACACGGACGGCAAGGCACTGAGCGCGAGAGTGTGCTCTGAGCCGGGCGCGAAGGTTCGGCCGAAGGCGCGGAACCAGCGGAACCCACCACCGACCGGTGCGAGCGGCGTCAGGGTGCGGATCGGCTCGCCGTCCACCTCGACGTGGATTCCCGCCTGCCGTGAGCCTGTTCGCATCCGCAGCCACAGCTCGACCTCCTTCGCAGGCGCCGGGGCGACAAAGGTTGCGGCGACCACCGTCTCTCCGTCTCCGGCGGGCGCGACCGTCTGGTCGGCCAGGCTCCCCGAGCGCACGCTCTCATCGGACGGCAGGAGCTGCGTCAGGCGGTCGAGCCCTTCGTCGCTTGAAAGCCCCGGCAGGCGAATGACGGGAGGAGTCGCCAGCACCGCGACGTCGAGCAGCCGCTCGTTCGAGATCACGAGGAGGTCGCTGCGGCCGATCAGCCGAAGCAACGCCGCGAGTCCACCACTTTCGATTGCGTCCTCGGCGGTCACTGCCGCCCAGTCACGTAGCCGAACCCCCTCTGCACTCGCGAGCACAGGGAGGCCGCTTCGGCCGCCGAGTACGACGGCGAGATTCGGCCGAAACGTGAGAGGCTGCGCCCAGTCCTGCAGCCGGTACACCGAGCCTGCGTCGGTGCGGGCGGCAAGCACGAGCCCGGGCATCGTCGCGAGCGCCCGCTGCTGGAAGCCTGTCCCCGCAGCCGGATCGCGGAGTGCGGCGCGCGAGAGCCCCGTGCGGAGATGTGGCGCCGTCGCCGGATAGTCGAACTCGATGACGTACTTGACTCCGAGATTCGCCAGGAGCTTGGTGAAGGCCGGGTCTCGCCGCTCCAGCAGGCGTGCGAGGTACGCGACGGTGTCCGAGGCCCGCTGGTGCCAGCCGCCGTCGCCGAGTGTCGGATGACCCGTAAAGGCCGCGCTTTCGGCGCCGAGATCGTGCTCGAAGCCACGGTAGTCGTGCTGCTCGAGGAACCGCATCGTCTGGTCAAACGGGACCGTTGCCACGCGGAACGAGCCACGATCCCGCTCGACCACATCCAGGAGCGCCAGCTGCGCATCGCTCGGACGCCAGGCCTGCAGTCCGCTCGCGAGCGTCGGTGCAGTCGGCAGCAGTGTGAGCGCGGCGACGACGAGCGCCCCAGCAGCGAAGTGCCAACGGCGGTCGTGGGCTACAGACCACCGCCACGCTGCCGACACGGTCAGGCCGGCGAGCACCCCATATGCGAGTGTCGCCACGATGAGCCACCGATTGGGCTCGCGGAGGTTCCCGAAGATGGGCACGTTCTCTATCGCCCAGCGATACGGCTCACCGAACGGCGGGCGCATCCCTTTCCCCAGGAAGACGCCGAGCACCGCTGCAGCGGCCAGGAAGATCGACCGCCGGTCGCGGTGCATGCGCAAAGCCACGAACGCAACTGCCGGCAGCACGCTCGCCGCCGCGTAATAGGCCCAGAGCGGCACCCACGGGTGGAAAAACCAGGTCTGCTGGCCGCTAAAGCCGAGATATCCGATCTCCCGTCCGAGCGCGAGCAGCGAGGGATACGGCTCGAGGCTTCGCTCGAGAAACTCCTTCGCCTCGAACAACCCACCGGTGGAGAGCCAGCTCGCGCGCACCCCGGCGAGGATCGGCACGATCTGGTAGAGGCCGAGCGCGAGCGCAGCCGGAACGACGACTGCAGCGCTCGCCGCCAGCGAGCCCACTGCGCGCCACGGCCGCCGGTCCAGAGCGACATGGACGACGGCATGGAGCATCAGGAAGGGCACGACGTACAGCACCATGTCGAGCCGCACAAGCATGACCGCGCTCGCGGCGAGCGCGAACACGACGGCACGGCGAACCGAGAACCGTTCGACGCACTCGATCCACAGCAGGATGAGTAGGGGCGCCGCTGCGAATGCGATCTCGACGTTCAGCTGCCCGCTCGCCCAACGCGAGACCGACGCCTGAGAGGTCAGATAGACGAGCCCCGCGACGGTGGCGGTGAGGCGGCTGTGGTACCACCGCCACGCGAGCAGGTAGGCGAAACCGCCGGCCGACACGAGTGTCGCCGCGGCGAGGAGCTTGACCGTCCACACCGGGCTCCCGGTGGCAATCGTCAGCAGCCCGAGGAGGTTATCCGCGGTGAATTGCCGGATCGCACCCCACCCGCTCGGCGCCCACAGGCTCGTGACCTCGCCCCAGCTCGCGTTGTGACGGGCGCGGCTGACGAACCCTAGGAAGTCCGTCCCGGCCGGCAGAGCGTCAGTGAAGAGGAAGCGCCGCATCAGCCACAGCGTCACCACCAGCAGCACGCCCAGCCCCGGGAGGTGCTGCGCGAGTGAGAGACCGAGTGTTCGCTGGCCCAGCCAGTGCCGGACGGCTCTTTCGCGGGCGTTCTGGAAGAGTGTTGAGGTCACGTCAGTGATCGCGCGACGCCTCCTCGACCTCACGATAGAGCGCAAGAGTCTGCTCGACGGCAGGCCCGAGAAGAAACTGCTTCGCTACCAGCATACGTCCGGCGGCGCCCAGCTCGGCAGCGTGAGCCGGGTCGCCGAGGAGCGTCGCCAGGGACCCTGCCGCAGCGTCGATGTCGCCGTACCGGACTACGTGGCCGCGGCCGGCTGAGACGAGCGGTGCAAGCGCAACGCGATCGGTCGCGACCACCGGCCGGCCGAAGCTCCACGCCTCCACTATCACGCGCGGCAAGCCTTCGTAGAGCGATGGCACCCACAACGCCGTTGCCGCCCGAAACGCGTGCTCCACGTCCGCCGGATCGAGCCAGCCTGGACACACGATCCCCGGTTCGCCCGATCCGAAGCCGGCGGGGGGTCCGACAAGCAACAGCTGCGTGTTCGGGCGCCGGCGCCGCAATTCCCGGAAGACGGCCAATCCGAACGGGAGCGCCTTGCGGGAGTTGTCGCGCGCGACGGTCACGACCGCCGGTCCCGGCGCGAGGCCGAGCTGAGCCGTGACCTGCGGCGACGGCGCCTCGGTCGGTCCGAGCTTCTCGACGCCCGGCGGGATCAACACCACGCGGCCGCAGAGCGTTCGGAAGAACTCCGCTTCCGCCTCAGTCGCAGCAACGACGGCGCCGACCAGCCGCGCTACCTGCGGGGCGACGCGGTCGAAGGCCTCCATCGCGCGCAGTAGCCCGTACCCACGCCAGCTCCGGGGCCGGCTCGGGTGAAAGACCGGCGTCCAGACAAGCGGTGATCGGCCTGATCGAGCGATCCCCAGCGACGCGAAGATCGCAGGCGAAGGGAGGCAGCCGAAGACGTGCACCAGCGAACCGGGCCGGCGCCGGAGCTCGGCCACCAGGGCACGAGTCGTCGCCACGGCCGTGACGGGAACGTTGTGCCGCTGGAGACCGCGTTCCAGATTACGGACGTCGACGGTGACGCCTCCGCGATCGCGGAGGCCCGCGTGAACGAGCACGACGTTCATAGGCCCAGCAACGGGTGTGCGCTCGGCCACTCCCGCACGATCGTCTCCCGGACGGACGCGACAGTGACGCGTCGCGGGCGGAGGGCTCGAGGGAGCCTGCGCGCCGCCGCGTCGTGGTCTCCTGCGAGGAGCAGGCCCGCCGCCTGGGCGAGCCGAGCATCCACGCGACCCCGCGCGGAGGCCGCCCGCACTCGCGACCGGCCGCGGAGCATCGAAAGCGCCGCGTACTGGACGTTCCGGATGAGCGCTCGGTGACGCGGAGCGGGAGCGCGGGCGAGCTCATCGACGAGCTGCGCATCGAGCTCCCCTACGGCAGGCTGGGCGTTGGGCTCATATCTCCCGGCCCGCAGCTGCTGCAGCTGAGCCAGGTGCCGCCCCGCCTTCTCGTACTGGCCGGCAAGGCGGTACACAGCCGCGGTCGCGACGTACGAAAACGTAGCCTCGTCGTCGAGCACGAAGGGACCGGGATCTCCGAGCGCGAATCCGTGAGGCGCCGACAGCACGACTCCCTCGCGGCGGAGCTTCCAGACGAAGAGGCGCGGTGGGGTGCGTTCGAGCACGGAGGCGGGCAGGGGACTGAGTGTGACTGGGTCGCCGACATCCAGCTCGAGCCGCGCTGCAGCGCGAGCGAGCGGCCGGAGCGACAACAGCGCGTGCCGCCAGGACAGAACGACCGCGACGTCCCAGTCGCTTCCATCGTGCGCGTTGCCGACCGCGCGGCTTCCAGCCAGCAGCACGGGCACATCGCCGACCGTCGCGCGAACGGACGCCACGATGGACTCCTGGGGCGTCACGGTACGTCCAGGGCGAGCTGCTGGTCTGAGCGGTCGTGCAGGCAGAGCGAGACGAGCGTGACGGCAGCGACCGCGAAGACTGCGAGCTCGACCGCGACGAGACCGCCGACCGAGCCGTGGAAGGTGTACAGGGCCGTGAGTTGCCCGAGCACCAACACGCCTAGAGCCGCCGCGCCCACGGCGTCGCGGTGCGAGATGAGGTACAGCGCCGCGAGGTAGGCCCAGGCGTAGAAGGTGAATGCGAGTCCCATCCATCCGATGTGCGGCTCCGCTGCTGCGTAGCCCGACCCGAACAGGAGACGCACGAGCTCCCCCGGTGCCAGGAAGTAGACGAGCAGCAGCACACCCGATGACGCACCCACCAGCGCGAGCGCACCGAGCAGCAGCCGGCGCGCATCTTCCCCGCGCTCCTGCCGAGTTGAGAAATAGGGAAAGAGAAAGAACGCCAGCGCCGAGGTGGCGTAGAAAACGGCCTTCCCCGTCAGGGAGGCGGCCGCGTAGACACCCGCTGCCTGCGCACCCAAATACCGCTTGGCAGCCAGCACGTCGACCGAGAAGAGCACCGCGAGCAGGACGAGCGAAGCAAGGGCCAGCGCCGTCGTTCCGACCGGAACCCGGTGGCGCGGCACTGGGCCACGGGCCGGCAGCCGGCGCAGCAGCGCCCAGTTGACAACGAGAGCGACGACCGCCGAAAGCGAAACCGCGAGCACAGCCGCATCAACGGAGCGCGACACGAGCAGCAGCAGCGCCAGCACCGCCGCGATCTTCACGACTGCCTCGACCGTCGTGCTGATCGCATAGGCCCCGAAGCTCTTGGTGCCCTGGAGCACCCCGCGCTGGAGGTGCGTAACCAGCGAGAAGACGAGCAACGTGCTCAGGATCGCGATCGGCGCGGCAGAGGGGATCCGGAGGAAGCGGGCGATCGCGGTGGCGGCGAGCGTCAGCGCGCCCGCAAGCAAGAGTCCTCCGAACGCGAGCCGCACCCCGTGCCTCCGGACGAGCCCACGCAGCCACGCCGTTTCGCCGCGCGCCACGTAGGCGGTCGCTTCGCGGCTCGCTACGGCCTGAACCGTGGAGAATGCGGGCGCGGCCACGGCGATCAGGGCGAGCACGGCCGTCAGCGTCCCGTAGTCGATGGGACCGAGCAGACGCGCCGCGGCGGAGTTGAACCCGAAGTTGCTCGCGTGCCAGAGCAGGGTCGAGGCGATGACGACCGTACTGCCACGGAGAAGGACCTGTCTTCTCAACGCCGTTTCGCTCCGTATACTCGACGCTCGTGCCGGCAGAGACCCGTCAGGCGCGGGGCGCTGACATGGTTCACACCGTCCCGCGCGCGCTTCTCGTCGATCGGGTAGACCGACTGCTCGAGCTCGCGCGCGGCCGTCGCGTCGCGCATCTCGGATTCGTCGACGCCGGTCGGATGGACACAAAGGCAGAGCAGGGGACATGGCTTCACGCACGACTCGCGGAAACCGCGCAGGGACTCGTCGGGATCGACCTCGGCCAGGAAGGGGTCGATGTGGCGCGGGCGCGCGGCTACGAGGCGCATGCGGCGGACTGTCAAAGCGCCGAGAGTCTCTCCGCTCTCGGGCTCGAGCGCTTCGAGCTCGTGATCGCGGGAGAGCTGATCGAGCACCTCGACCGGCCCGGCGCGATGCTCGAGGCGGTGAAAGAGCTCCTGCACAAGGATGGACTCCTTGTCGTCACGACTCCGAACGCGCATGCGCTCGTCAACTTCGCCGCTGCCCTGCTTGGGCGGGAACTCGTGAATGACGACCATGTGTCCTGGTATTCGTGGCGAACTCTCGTGACGGTTCTCAGCCGGCACGGCTGGAAGCCGGACGAGGTGAGCTATTACGTACTCCCTCGGATTTCCGGCGGCTCGCACCTTTCCCTGCGCGGCGGGGTAAAGCTGCGAGCCTTCACGGCCTTCCGCTCGCTGACTCGTCCGCTGCTTCGCGTGCGCCCTGGGCTGGCGGACGGCCTGGTCGTGACGGCCCGTTTGCGGAACTGACGCCGAGCCGGCGGAGGATCAGCGGCGCGATCTCCGTCAGCTCGACGGTCTCGCCGAGGCTTTCGTCGGCCGACGCGACAATGATCCCGTGCTGATCCGAATCGTCGGGGTGATAGGCGTGCATTGCTTTCGGGCGCAGGAGCGAGTGAAAGTTCGGAAAGATCGCGACCCCCGGGGCCAGCAGAAAAATCTCGTCTCCGTAGAGCCGGTGGTCGAAGTTGAGGTGGAGGTCGCGGATCTCCTCGGCCCCGAGGAACCGGCCCGGAGCGCCCTCATCCACCTGCCTGCGAATCCGCTGCCGCAGCGGCTCGTCCGCGTCGAGCCACCACAGCCGGACCATGGTTGCATCGAGGGCGACGCAGAATCGGTCCGGAAAGCCGGACTCTCGCAGCAGCCCCTCGTAGGACACCGTCCGTTCAACCGCCGCCATGCCGTGGTCGGAGAAGACGAGAGGCTCAACCTTGCCAAGCCTCTCCGAGACGCGGCGGAGTACCTCGCCGAGGAGCGCGTCGGTGCGGCGAACCGTCCGGCGGAAGATCGGCGAGCCGAGCCCGACGAGGTGCGAAGCCATGTCGATGTGGTGCAAGTAGACGAAGACGAGTCGCGTCTCGAGGTGGAGCGCGTCCAGCCGCGCGAGCGCTCGCCGGCGGCCCTCCCGGTGGAAGTCGACGTACTCCCAACGAACACCTGCGGCGGAGAGCTGGTCGAAGAGCGTCGGCTTGCCGAGCGCGCCCGGTGCGGTCATCGCCCCTCTCAGCGTCCAGTCGAAGGAGCCGGCCGCGCGAAACGGGAGGTGACGCAGGCTGAGCTCGCGGTAGCCGCGCCGGCGGGCGAGTGCTCGCACTAGCGATCGAGAGAGAACAAACTTGATCCCACGCTGCACGAAGTCGCTCGGGAAGCGGTCGAGCGGCGCGAGACGCCCGTAGGCACGGAACGGGCTCGACTCCGGTCGGTAGCAGTACTCCATCCAGTACCCGTGCTCGTCGGGGTAGGCACCCGTGAAGATCGTTGCCCGGATCGAGTCGCTGTAGCCCAGAATTGGCCGAATCCGCCCCGTGTTACCGCCCTCCGCGAGCCCGGCAATAACTGGCGTTTCGCGCTGTTCCAAGTAGTCGTGGCGGAACGCGTCCACGAGAACGCAGACGAGCGGGGGCACTAGGACAGGCTCGGGACGGGCGCCTCGAGCGGCGCGTGTAGCACCGGCGTGTCGAGTGCGATCTGCTCGTAGAGCGCGACGTACTGGCGTGCAAGCATCGGCCAGAGGTAGCCGGCTTTTGCGTACTGCTCGGCCGTCTCGCCGAGACGCGCGCACAGCTCCGGATCGCCTGCAAGCCGCTTGATACCCGCTGCGAGGTCGTCGACCGAGTCGGGCTCGACGAGCAGCCCGTTTTCGCCGTGACGAATCACGTGCCGCATCCCCGCGACGCGCGTTCCGAGCACGGGAGTGCCGCAAGACATCGCCTCGAGCATAACGAGGGGCGTCCCTTCCGACACCGAGGGAAGAGCGAGAAATTCGGCGTCGGCGTAAATCCGGCCGAGTTGCCAGGGGGCCAGATCGCCGAGAAAGACGACGCGGCCCTCGAGATCGAGTGCGGCCGCGAGGGCCTCGAGCTTGCGCCGCATCGGACCGTCGCCCACGATCACGCACTTGACCCCGTCGACTGCGGCGAGCGCACGCAACAAGATGTCCGGTGCCTTCCTGGGGATCAGGCGGCCGACGAAAAGACAGTAACGGTCGAATCCGCTCTGCTCGAGCGCGAGAGACCGGCCTTCGCTCTCGCGGTTGAACAACTCGAGGTCGGTGCCGTTGAAAATCGTGACGACCTTCGCGTTGGGGATTCCGAAGCGGGTGACGATTTCTTCACGAAGATCGGCGCAGACCGCTCCGACAAGGTCGGCCCGCCGGAACGCCGCGCCGTTGACGGTTCGATAGATCGCTTTGCGGATCGCCCGTTCCCACCAGTGGCGGTAACGGCAGCTCCATGGCGACGAATCCTGCTCCGTATACACGAGGGGCCGCGTCCGCCGACGCGCAAGGAGAATCGCTGCGAGCGCGCCGTGCGCATGAACCAGGTCGAAGTGCTCCAGCCTCGCCAGCCTGCTGGCAGCGCGCGCCGCCGCCAGGTTGCCGACAAAGTGCTGCACGAGCCACCGAACGAAACCGCCCGGCAGCCATTCGACCCAGCGCGACACCCGACTGCCGATCGGCGCCAGCGTGAGTCCGACGACGTCGGGGAACTCGCCCTCGGCGGAGTCGGTCACCAGCGTGACGCGATGGCCGTCGACCGCCATGGATTTCGCAAGCTGGAATGCAGCCAGTTCCGCACCGCCGCAACCCCGCTGTAGGGGCACGACGCCACGCGTGACCATCAGGACATTCACTGCCGAAAGACCTTCATTGCCGCCCCCCTCGCCGCACTCCCCGTCTCCCCGGTGGCGAGCGCCGCGCGCTCGCTTCTACTCATTCTGCATAGGAACGAGACGTTTGCAAGCTACCGTTTCTTCCCTAGATATGCGTGAACCTCTTATCCTGGGGCTCGACTTGAGCTTTAGGTATCACTCGTCCGAGTGATTGTCATGAGTTACGAGTTGTATTCGTATGGTTTTGGGTTGTCGTTTTGTTTCTTTTCTGCGATACTTGAATACGATTTGAAGTGAAGGGATTGCGGAATCTCTCGGGAACTGCGACAAGGGGTGGGGCAAGTGGACTGCGGCTACGAACGTCACAGAAATGGGCGGCTCATTCGAGCAGCTACCGCCGTGGCGTCCCGCTTTGCACCCTCGCTGGCGGTCGCCGTCGCCGCGACGGCAGGGGTGCTCGCACTCACGCAGACCAGCGGCTCCACGCACGAGGCGCAGTCGGCGCCCGGCTGGCTCGCCGGCGAGCTCGGACCAAGCGTCCCGGCTGAAGCCGGAGCGTTTCGCCGCACCCCGTCAAAGGGCGTCAAGGTGTCTGTCGATCAGAGCGGTTACACGGTCGTACGCGAGCGAACCAGCGTCGCTATCTCGTCGATCGGCATCGCGGGCGGCGCCTGGCGCGACCACGCCAATGGTCGCAGCCGCCCGACGCCGTTCGGTCGCGAGACAATCACCGTCCACCCGACCAAGACCGAGCAGTGGCTGACGGTCGCCGAGCGGCAGGGACAAAAGACATGGCAGTGGCGTCTTGAGACGAACCGGAAGCCGACCCTGACAGGCTCCGGCTCGATCATCTTCGGGCGCGGCGACCAGGAGATCCTCCCGGTGAAGATTCTCAACGCCCGCGGCGGCGACGTCACCCCGAGTGGCGCACGCTGGAAGCTGGACCGGGACGGGAACGCCTGGACGCTGGCGCTCGACCTCGACGACTCGGAGCTCCCGCTGCCCTACTACATCGACCCGGCGAACCAGTACATCACGCCGATGCACCTCCGCAGCACGCAGTTCGGCTCCTTCACGGGCAGCGGCTCACTCCTGACGGGCAACGGCGCGGCGACGACCACCACGACGGTGGTCACGCCCAGCACTGCAGCCGCCGGCACGTACCAGTTCAATCCGCGCGCGACGAACACGACCTCGGCGACCCCCAGCGCAGCGGCCACGGATCAGCTCGGTTTCTGGTCGACGGCGAACGCCACCTCGAACACCGTGATCCCGGCGGGCGACTGGACCTTCACGTTCACGACGAAGTACACCGGCGCCGACGCCGATGGTTGCGGCCGTCTGATCGTCGGCATGTGGACGGGCAACAACGGGACTGGAACATTCGTCCCCGGCACGACCGTGATGAATCCAACGGACAGCGCGAACAGGGTCGGCGGCGGCGGCTGCACGAATAACGACGCGAACGACGTCCTCTCCAGCCCCGGCGCGTTCAAGACCTACACGTTCACGAAGACGCTGCCGGCGGTGACGCTGACGAACGCCGTCGCGAACCGGTATCTCCTCGTCCGCCTCTATGTCGATGTCCCCACGGCACCGGACGCCACCGGCAACGGCAGCGTCCAGCTCAACCTCGACTCGCCTCTTCCGCCCTGCGCCGGGCTCGATTGCGCGTCCAACCAGCGCATCGTCCATCCGGGCGGTCCGGCCGTTTTCAGCGTAGCGCCGAACGAGACCACCGGCGGCGTCTCGCTCGACACGAGCACCGAGCCTGACACGCTCTGGTACAAGAGCGACGCAGTCGGCTCGTTCAAGCTCCGGGTCGACGCGCAGGATCCGACGGGGATCACCAACGTGATCTTCCCGACCGGCTTCCCGGCGAACTGGACCGCGGCCGGAAGCACGGTGACCTCACCGGAGGGAGGCGCGGGGACTGTCTACGAGTCCACAAACATCTACAGCTGGACAGCGGGCGCGGCAGGTCCCGGCACGAAGATCATCTCCGTCCGCGACAACACCGACGGCGGCGCAGGCACCGAGGACTTCACGACCAACCACTATCTGACGATCGACGCGGACACGACCGTGCCGAACGGCAGCGCGTCGATCACGGCGAATGGCTCCGCGACCGCTTCCTACAATACCTCCGGCACGGTCGCCCTGACGAAGGTTGACTTCACGGACGCCCAGTCGGGGATGTTGTCGAACAACATCACGCGTGCGTTCAGCACATTGAGCGGCGGCAGTTGCCCAGCGCCGAGCGGCTCGACCGCGGTGACCATCGTAGGCGGCAACGACGCCGCAGCGCTGGCAGAGGGGTGCTACCGCTACACACTGACAGGCACGGACAACGTCGGAAACGTCGCCACCCGCCAGAGCGCGATCGTCACGGTCGACACCACCGTCCCGACGGTCAGCTCGGTCTCCTCCACGACCGCCAACGGCGCCTACAACGCGGGCGTCGTGATCCCGGTCACAGTCCAGTTCAGCGAGCCGGTCAACGTCACCGGCACCCCGCAACTGACGCTTGAGACAGGCGCCACCGACCGCACCGTCAACTACACGAGCGGCACCGGCACCGACACACTCACCTTCAACTACACGGTCCAGGCGGGCGACACAAGCGCCGACCTCGACTACGTCGCCACCACCCCGCTGACGCTCAACTCCGGCACGATCCGCGACCCCGCAACAAACAACGCCACCCTCACCCTCCCAAGCCCCAGCACCGCCGGCTCGCTCGGAGCCAACAAAGCACTCGTGATCGACACCACCGCGCCGACCGGCAGCATCACCTTCCCGGTCAACTCCACGTCGTACAACCCGGGCACCTGGACGGACGCCGTCACGGGTACGGCCGGAGACGCGGGTTCGGGCGTTGCTGCCGCACAGGTGTCGATCCAGAAGGACGGCGGCGCCAGCGCGTGTTGGAACGGCACTGCCGCGTTCGATCAGGTATGCCCGAACTGGGTCACCGCACCGGGCGCCACGAGCTGGAGCAGATCCCTCGCCGACTCGGCGCTGCCGAGCGGGTCTTACGTCGTCACGCTCCGCGCGACCGACAACGTTGGCAACGTCTCCGGGACGCTCGCGACCTCTACATTCACATTCGTCAGCGACGTCGATCCGCCGACTAACGCGTTCTCGCTCGACTCCGCAACGGGCGCTTCCTATCCGGGTACCGGGACTCTCATCTTCTATAAGGGCAATCGCATTGGCGGCGGCTCGTTCGAGATCCGGACGACGGTCACTGACTCGGGCTCGGGCCCGAAGTCCGCGACCTACGGTGCCTACGGCGGGACAAGCACCGGCTGGAGCGGACACGGTTCGAGCGAGGAGATCACCACCCCGTCGGGAGCCTACGACTCGACCGCCTACATCTTCGCCGAGGGGACGACGAGCGCGCCGACGACGGCCGTCTTCTCGACCGACAACGCAAATAACAACTCGACGCCGACCACGACGTTCACGCTGACCAACGACGTCGCGCCCCCGTCCGACGGCTCGGTCACCTTCACCGGCCTCGGCGGCACCGGAACTGTCTATCGCACGTCGCTCGACATCCCGATTGTGCTGAACAACGGCTCGGACGCCGGCTCGGGCATCAACGCCTCCACCGAGGTCCTCGACCGGCTAGAGGCGCCGCTCAGCTCCGGCGGCACGGTGAACGGCACCTGTGGCGGCTTCGTCGCGGACGGAAGCTTCACGCCGCTCACCAACCCGTCGCTCAGCTTCACCGACGCAGTCTCGATCGAGTCGGGCAAGTGCTACCGCTACACCTACACCGTCACCGACAACGTCGGCAACGCTGTCATCTACACGAGCGCAGACGTCAAGATCGACACCAGCGCGCCCGTGACGCCGCTGACGGTCGCCGAGGTCGCGAGCGACGCCGACTCGCACGTCTCCGCCACCACGCTCTTCTACCGACCCGGCGGCGGCCGCTCCGGCAGCTTCACCGTCGATGCGGCCGCGACCGACAGCGACTCCGGGATCGAGAAGGTCAACTTCCCCGCCGTCGGCACCGGCGTCTCGCGCACCGCCCCCGGTGGCGCCGGAGACGACACCGCGCCGACGCCCTACCAGGGAAGCTACGACTGGGCCGACACCGCAAGCGCAGCAGGCGCACAGACCGTCACCGCCACCAACAACGCCAGCGGCACCGGCACCGCGACCTTCACCCTCACCGCCGACTCGGCCCCGCCGTCAGGCGGATCGGCCACGTTCACCGGCCTCGTCGGCACCGGCTCCGCGTATCGGAACGTCGCCTCGATCCCGGTTGTGCTCGCGAACGGCAGCGACTCGGGCTCTGGGATCAACGGGACGACCGAGTCGCTGCAGCGGCAGGTCGCCGATCTCACCTCGGCCGGGATCGCCGACGGTGGCTGCGGTACCTTCGCGAACGACGGCGCCGCGACCGTCGACCCCGCGCTCAGCTTCACCGACGCCACCGGAATCGTCACCGGCAAGTGCTACCGCTATCTCTACACCGTCACCGACAACGTCGGCAACGCTGCCGTCTACACGAGCGCAGACGTCAAGGTCGACACGAGCGCGCCCGCCGCGCCCGCCCAGCTGCTCACCGAGAATCCGGCCGATCCCGACCAGCACGCGACCGGCTCGACCGTCTTCTTCCGCCCAGGCACCGACGGCGGCAGCTTCCGGGTCACCTCGACCGCGACCGACGCTCAGAGCGGGATCAAGCAGGTGAGCTCCCCGTCGATCACGAACGTCTCCGGCGGCGGCGCGAACGATCCGACCAGCCCCTACGAGGCCGACTACACCTGGAGCGTCTCGACGCTCGCGGGCGACGGCGGCGACAAGAACGTCACCGCGACGAACAACGCCGACGGCACGAGCGTCGCGGGCACCTTCGCCTTCACGCCCGACTCCGCCGCGTCGAGCGGCGGCTCGGTCACATTCACCGGTCTCGTCGGCACCGGCACCACCTACAGGACGACCGCGGAGATCCCGGTCGTGCTCGCGAACGGTACCGACGGCGCCGGCTCCGGGATCAACGAGAGCACCGAGTCGCTGCAGCGACTCGAGGCGCCTTTGACGTCGGCCGGCAGCACCGCCAACGGCGTCTGCGGCACGTTCGTCGCCGACACGAGCTTCACCGCGCTCACCAACCCGTCGCTCAGCTTCACCGACACCGTCTCGATCGAGTCGGGCAAGTGCTACCGCTACACCTACACCGTCGCCGACAACGTCGGCATCACCACGACGTACACGAGCGCCGACGTCAAGGTCGACACGAGCGTTCCGGCGACGCCCGTGCTGACCGCGAGCGACGGTGGCGACGCCGACTCGCACGTCGCCGGCTCGATCTTCCTCCGCACCGACGCGACCCCGAGCGCCTCCAACGGCGGCACGTTCACGGTCGAGGCGGCGACGACCGACGCCGAGTCGGGCCTCGAGAAGGTCGGCTTCCCGTCCCTCTCGGGCAGCTCGATCTCTGGCGGCGGCGACGACGCGCTTCCAGCCCCGTACAGCGGCACGTACACCTGGACGACGAGCTCGACCGCCGTCGCGAGCGCAACCGTCACGGCGACGAACAACGCCAGCGGCGCGGCGTCGAGCCTGTTCGCCGTCGCGATCGACAACACCGACCCGACCGGCTCGGTGAGCTACTACGACGGGCTGAGCTCGATCGGGACTGCGACTGTCTCCTTCACCAACGCCGACGGCGGCTCCGGGCTCGCGTCCGTGACGATCAAGCGCGACTCAGCTTCGATCACCGGCGCGACCTGCGGCACGTTCCCCGGCACGTACGCAACCCTGGTCGCGACGAACCCGGGCGCCTCGCCCCTGAGCGACACGCTGCCCGGCTTCGGCTGCTACCGCTATCGGATCGAGCTGACGGACAACGTCGGCAACACGGCGACCTCTGCACCGACGTTCGTCTACCGCTACGGCGCGGCCGGACCGCTCGAGGTCGTCGAGGACTCCAACCCCGGCAAGCAGCACCTCGCGGGCCAGACGCTCTTCGTCGGCGACGGCGGCACCTTCCGGATCTCAGTCCCGACCGGCGCGCTGCCGCCCGGCAGCACGATCGACTTCCCCGGCGCGTCCGCGACCGGCCTGACCGGCACGGCCAAGCCTGACGACACCGCGCCGTTCGAGTCGAACACGTACACCTTCACCGGCTCCTTCGCCGGCTCCACCCCGCTCGCCGTCGTGCTCAAGGCCGCCGGCGACGGCTCCAGCACGGAGACGTTGACGGTCACGCGCGACAGCACGGCGCCGACGACGACCGACAACACGGGCTCGCTCCCGGCACCCGAGCCGAGCGGCTGGTACCTGACGAGCCAGACGGTGACGTTGTCCCCGAGCGACGGCGGCTCCGGCGTCTCGGCGACGCACTACACGACGAACGGGACAACGCCGACGACCGGCTCGACGAGCGGCACGAGCATCGTGCTCGGCGACGGACAGCACACGATCAAGTACTTCTCGGTGGACAACGTCGGCAACGAGGCGGGAGTCTCCACCGCCGGGGCGACGGTCAAGATCGACTCGACCCAGCCGGCGAACTCGATCTCGCGCGTGGCGGTCTCCGGCAACTCGTTCCTCAGCGGCACAAACGTCTACTACCGCGGCATCGCGGCCGGCAGCTTCCAACTCTCGAACGCAGTTTCCGATGCGACCTCGGGCCCCGCGGAGAGCGCCTACCCGGTGCTCGGCGGGACGACGACCGGCTGGACGCACTCGGGCGAGACGATCACCACGCCCGCTGGTGGGCCGTACGCCTCGACCTCGCCGTTCGCCTGGACGGCCGGGACGTCAAGCTCGCCGACGCTCACGGTCACCTCCAAGGACGTGGCCGGCCAGTCGAAGGCCACGACGCTCACGTTCGTGAACGACTCGACCGCGCCGGCAGGTGGCGCGATCGTCGCCAACGGCAGCAGCTCGGACTCCTACAACAACACCGGCACGGCGGCGATCTCGCTGACCGCGTTCACCGATGCGGGCTCCGGCGTCGCCTCGACGACGATCACGCGGGCCTCGGCGACGCTCACGGGCACGACGTGCGGCAGCTTCTCAGGCGCCGACCCGGTCACGCTCTCCGGCGGCAACGACGCCGCCACGCTCGCCGGCGGCGCCTGCTACCGCTACTCGTACACCGCGACCGATAACCTCGGACAGTCCTCGTCGACCGTGACGAGCGCGGCCGTCAAGGTCGACACCACCGCTCCGACGGCGACGATCGACTCCGGTCCCGCGGGCACGGTCAGCTCTTCGAGCGCGACATTCACGTTCAGCTCGACCGACACCACCGCGAGCTTCCAGTGCCGCCGCGACGGCGGCACCTACGAGGCCTGCTTGAGCCCGGCGACGTTCACCGGGTTCTCGGCTGGCGCTCACACCGTCGACGTCCGCGCGATCGATCCGGCCGGGAACATCGGACCCACGAGCTCCCACTCCTGGACGGTCGCCAGCTCTGGCCCGAACACCGCGCCGGCGCTCTCGAGCTCGACGCCCGACGACGGCGCGACCGTCTCGTCGGTCAACTCGATCTCGCTCACCGCGACGGAGTCGGTCACGTGGAGCTCGATCACGGTCAAGCTCGACGCGAACGCTGCCACGTCGCACACGTGCTCCGGCAGCCAGACGGCGACCACGTGCACCTTCAATTACGTGTCGAGCACGGCCGGGCCGTACACCGTTCAGGCCACGATCAACGACGGCACCACGTCGGTGGTCATCGAGACGCACTTCACGATCTGGAGCGGCACCGCCGGCTCGGACGCGCCCGCCGTCGAGTTCAACGCCGGCGGCTCGAGCGACGCAGAAGCGACCGCGTCGAACGGGACCGCGACGGTCACGGTGCCGGGCGGAGCGACCTCCGACTCGATCGTCGTCCGCATCGACCCGAAGCCCTCGACGGCGACCGGTGGCTTCTCGGTCGGCACCGACACCGTCGAGGTGACGGCAACGCGCACCAGCAACGGCACCTCCGTCTCCGACTTCGCGAAGCCGCTCGACGTCCACTTCGCGAACGCCGCGACGGACCTGGTGCCGCTGTACTCGCAGGACGGCTCGAACTGGGTGGCGCTCTCCCCCACCTCCGGACACGCGCTGCCCGCGGGCCGCGCCGACGCGTACTTCCGCGATTCGTCCAACAAGGTGCACATCCTCACGACCCACCTGACCTTCTTCACGCTCGCTCGCGACGTCGCAGCGCCGGCCGCCTCGCGCAGCCTCGTCGGCGTCGTCGCCGGCGACGGGCTCACCCTCAGGTGGGAGCCGGCCGCGGACAACGTCGGCGTGACGAACTACGTCCTCCTCATCGACGGCGTGTTCGCCCAGCTCTTCGGCGGCCAGACCTACGAGGCGAAGCTCGGCGCTTTCACCGCCGGAGATACGCGCACCTTCTCGATCCAGGGACGCGACGCTGCAGGCCTCTACGGCCCGGCGACGGCCACCTACCGTGGCGTCCCGAGCCTGACCGGCCTGACACTCGAGCAGGCGACTGCCGCACTGGCCGCACGCGGCTTCAGGCTCGGATCCGTCTCCGGGAGCGGCGGCACGATTCTCGCCCAAGCGCCCACTGCGCCGGGTCTCGCCGCGATCGGCTCCGCGGTCAACGTCACCGCCGGCGCCGCCGAAGGCGGCCAGGCCAAGCTCGTCCTCCGCGTTGCGAGCGCGAAGCGGATCTCGCTGGCGACCCGCGGCTGGATGGCTGTACGGGTGACCGTGTCGGCGCCCTCGCAGGTGACCGGCGAGCTCGTGGACTCACGCAACCGCACCGTCAAGCGCTATGCCGCCAAGAACGTCCCGAGCGGCTCCTCCACCGTACGGTTCGCTCTGCCGACGGTGCGCCAGGCAGGCACGTACAAGCTGCACGTCCGCGCGACGGCGAGCGGCCAGCGTGTCGCTCGTACAGCCCGCGTCCAGCTCGTCCCGGGCGTCCCGAAGGCGCGCTTCACGCCCGTCCGCCGGCCGATCGGAGTCGTCGTCATCGATGGCTCGATCAAGGGACTCAACCTCGGGTCGAGCTTTAGAGTTAACTACGTCGTGCCGAGCCTGGCGTTCGACGTGGTCGGGCTCCAGCCGGCCTTCATCGAAGCGGCTGTGATCGACCTCGCCGCGGTGGACAAGAGCTTCGTCCGCAACCTGCGGCAGGTCTTCCCGGAGCTGAAGATCCTGGTGCTCGCGCCCACCTCCGCTGCGGCCGCACAGGCCCGTGCCGGGGGTGCCTCGATCGCACTGGTCAAGCCGGTTCCAGCCTCCCGCGTGGCCGCCCTGCTCCGCCGCACGCTCGGCCGCTAACCGCCCGCGCCGACCGCGACTCGGCGCGCCCTGGCCCGCATCGGGTGACGGTCCCTCCCCCGATCGGGTGATATTCGCCACCGTTTCGCGCTTGAACGCCCCATTTTGGCTCAAGCACCGCTCTAGCGCCGTCGATGCATCCCCTGCGCGCACGCACCCCCCTCTGACGCGCGCGAAGGGATGCGGATTCAGGACGTGGCGAAGAACGAAGCACTGCGGCACTCGGATCGCCCGGCACACGCCGGGCGCTTCTCCGTTCGCGCGCGGATCGGCTTCGCCCTCTCCTTGGCTGCAGCCGCCACGCTGCTGGCCGGGACGTTCCTCCGCAACGACGCGCCCGAGCCGCCCCGCTTCCTCGCTACGGAGCTGGGGCAGTCCGGCGTCGACATGAACCGGAAGCCCGCCGCCGGCGTCCGGGTCGAGCTCCGCAAGTCCGGCTACGAGCTCGACACCTCGGTCGGCACCGTCGCGATCGCCAGCGAGGATGCTCGCGGCGGCGACTGGCGGCAGTTCGAGAGCGGCGCCGTCCGCACGACGCCGTTCGGGTCGGAGACTGTCGTCGTCGGCGCTACGCGGACCGAGCAGTTCCTGACCGTCGACGAGCGCCAGGGGAACAAGCTCTGGCGCTGGCGACTCGGCACAGGAAAGCTCAAGCCCCGCTTGAGGGTTGACGGAAGCGTGATGGTCTCGGCCGACGCGAAGAGCGCCGGCCTTCGCATTTTCCCGGCGGCGATTCTCGACACTGCCGGTCGCAAGATCACACCTCGCGGAACCCGCTGGGGGCTCGCCCGCTCGAAGGGCGGCTGGTTCCTCACGCTGCAGGTCGACGACGCCAAGCTCCCGCTCCCCTACACGATCGACCCGGCAGTCGACTACCCCGCCACCCAGTATGTGCGCAACACTGCGTCGACCACGCAGACCGCCGTGGCCGACTACGCGATGGAGACGGCATCGGGGACGCTTGACACCGGCTCGGTGACGCTCGCTCCCACCATCGCGGCCTCGCCCCCGTACACGCAGTTCCGCCCCGCCACCACGGCCTTCGGCACGCGGGCGACCCCGAGCACGACGCCGGACGGTCGAGGCTGGATCGTCAACGCCGGCGGCGCCGCAACTCCGAACGACACAGCGATTCCCGCAGGCGACTGGACCGTCCAGGTTGGGACGGACGCGAGCCGCACCGCGACCGGGGGCCCGCTCGTGCTCGCCGTCGGCGTCTGGAAGGTCACCACCTCCGCTGGGGCGATCACCGCCTCGTCCGTCATCGTCGATCCGAACGCGGCGTCGTCCCGCGACAACCTCGCCCTCACCGCGTCCGTCGCCACCCAGACGCCCTCGATCACGTTGAGCGGCCTGCCCGAGATCAGCCTGACCGCAAACGAGCACATCCTGGTGCAGCTGTACACCTACAACGGCGCCGCGCTCAGCCGAACGCTGACCCTTTCGCTCTATTTCAACGACACGAGCGCGTTTGTCCAGCACCCCGCCGCGACGACGCGCGCGAGCGTGCCGGCGCTCGTGACGCCGAACGACGTCGCCTTCCCGAACACAACGACCCCCACCCTGACCGCGACGTTCGACGACCCTGACGCTTCCAACTCCGGCACGATCAACTTTCGCGTCTGCACGGACGCGCCGTGCAGCACGATCATCTCGACGTTCTCCTCCAGTAGCGGCATCGTCAACGGGCAGAACGGCGCCGCCGCCGTCCCCGGCGCCGCCGGGCTTACGAACGGCACGACGTACTACTGGCAGGCGCAGGCGCAGGACAACTCGAACGTCGTTTCGGCGTTCTCTGCCTCGCGCTCGTTCAGGGTCGACACGGTCGCGCCTGATGTTCCCGCGCTGACGATCTCCGAGTCCAACGCGGCCAGCCACGCGAGCGGCTCGACGTTCTACTACCGCCCGGCCGGCGCCGGCGGCACGTTCACCGCGACCGCGGTCACGAGCGACGCGACCTCGCTCGTCAAGCACGTCACCTTCCCGGGGCTGGCGGGCAACTTCACGCCCGCGACCTCGCTGAACGACACGACAGCCGCCCCGTACTCGCAGACCTACACCTGGCCCGCGACGACCGGGACCGAGTCCGGCGCGAAGAACGTCACCGCCGAGGACAACGCCACGAATGTCTCGACGGCCGGCACGTTCACCGTCACCCCCGACTCGGCGGTGCCGGTCACCGGCGCGCTGGCGGTCAACGGCGTCGCCGCGAGCGGCGCCGGGACCCAGAGCTACAACGACGGCTCCGGCACCTTCACGATCGGCACCCGCACCGACTACACCGACGCCAACTCGGGGATCGCGACCTCGACGCTGACCCGCGAGAACGGCACCCTCTCCGGCGACCTCTGCTCTCTCTACGGGGCGCCGACCACGCTCGTCGCCACGCCCGTCCAGGGCCCCTTCGCCACCGGGTGCTACCGCTACGTGCTCCGGGGCACTGACAACGTCGGCAACACCGTTGCGATCACAACCGAGGTCAAGGTCGACACGACTGCCCCGGGCGCGCCCGGCCTGACGCTCGTCGACTCGAGCGCGGACGTGCACACCACCGGCACTACCGCCTTCTACCGCCCCGCCGGTACCGGCGCCTTCGACGTCACCGCCTCCGCCACCGACGCGGACTCCGGCGTCCTCGACTACGCCTTCCCGGCGCTCGCGGGCTTCACGGGCTCCGGCGCCGCCGCGACACGCACCTACACCCTCGCCACCCCCACCGAGCCCGACGGGAGCAAGGCCGTCACGGCTCGCAACCAGGCTTTGCTCAACTCCGGGGCGACGAATTTCACGCTGACCGCCGACTCAGCCGGCCCCACCGGCGGCGCACTCACCGTCAACGGCACCGGCGCCAGCGGCGGCGGCTCGCAGAGCTATGACGGCGACGGCAGCTTCGCAATCGACTTGCGCACCGACTACAACGGCGACGGGAGCTCCGGCTTCGGGACCTCCGTGCTGACGCGCGCAGACGGCACCCTCTCCGGCGACGGCTGCACGAGCTACGGCGCTCCCGCCACGGTCACGGGCAACCCCGCCCAGGCAGGGCTCGCAACCGGCTGCTACCGCTACGTCCTCACCGGCACCGACAACGTCGGCAACACCTCGACCCTGACGACGACCGTCAAGGTCGACACGAGCGCCCCTGCCGCGCCCGGGCTGGCGCTCGCCGACTCGAGCGCCGACGTGCATACGACCGGCACTACCGCCTTCTACCGCCCCGCCGGCACCGGCGCCTTCGACGTCACCGCCAGCTCCACCGACGCCCACTCCGGCGTCCTCGACTACAGCTTCCCGGCCCTGGCCGGCTTCACCGGCTCCGGCGCCGCCGCCACCCGCACCTACACCCTCGCAACACCGACCGAGCCCGACGGCGCCAAGCCCGTCACCGCCCGCAACCAGGCCCTGCTCACTGGCGCCGCCACCAACTTCACACTCACCGCCGACTCCGCCGTACCGGTCAGCGGCGCCCTCACCGTCAACGGCGCCGGCGCCACCGGCGGCGGCACGACAAGCTACGACGGCGACGGCGGCTTCACGATCAGCCTCCGCACCGACTACACCGACGCCGGCTCCGGCATCGCCACCTCGACGCTCACGCGCGAGGACGGAACCCTCTCGCTCGATGCCTGCTCCTCGTACTCCGCGCCGAGCACGCTGATCGGCATGCCGGCCCAGTCCGGCCTCGCGACCGGCTGTTACCGCTACGTCCTGACGGGCACCGACAACGTCGGCAACGCCGCCTCGATCACAACGATCGTCAAGGTCGACACGACAGCACCGGCCGCGCCCGGCCTGACCCTGGCCGACTCCAGCGCCGACGTGCACACGACCGGCACGACCGCCTTCTACCGCCCCGCCGGCACCGGCGCCTTCGACGTCACCGCCAGCTCCACCGACGCTCAGTCGGGCGTCCTCGACTACAGCTTCCCGGCTCTCGCCGGCTTCGCGGGCTCCGGCGCCGCCGCGACACGCACCTACACCCTCGCCACCCCCACCGAAGGCGACGGCGCCAAGAGCGTGACAGCGCGCAACAACGCGCTCCTCAACTCCTCCGCCTTCACCTTTACTCTTACTGCCGATCCCACTGGCCCCACCGGCGGCGTGCTCAACGTCAATGGCACCGCAGCCACGGGCGGCGGCTCCGGCAGCTACGACAACGACGGCGGTTTCGCGATCGGTACCCGCACCGATTACAACGCCGACGCCGCTTCTGGCTTCGCGACCTCGGTGCTCACCCGCGAGGACGGCACCCTCGCCGGCGACGCATGCACGAGCTACGGCGCCCCCGCCACGGTCACCGGCAACCCCGCCCAGGCAGGGCTCGCGACCGGCTGCTACCGCTACGTGCTCACCGGCACCGACAACGTCGGCAACACGACAACGCTGACCACCGTGGTCAAGGTCGATACGACAGCGCCGGGCGCCCCCGGGCTGACGCTCGCCGACTCGAGCGCCGACGTCCACACCACCGGCTCGACGGCGTTCTTCCGGCCGGCGGGAACAGGGTCGTTCGACGTCACCGCCAGCTCCACCGACGGCCAGTCCGGCGTGCTCGACTACAGCTTCCCGGCGCTCGCCGGCTTCACCGGCTCCGGCGCCGCAGCCACCCGCACCTACACCCTCGCCACCCCGACCGAGGCCGACGGCGCCAAGACCGTCAGCGCCCAAAACAACGCCGGCCGCACGAACAGCTCCACCTTTACCCTTAGCGCCGATTCCACCGGCCCCACCGGCGGCGCCCTCACCGTCAGTGGAACCGCTGCAACCGGCGGCGGCTCGCAGAGCTATGACGGCGACGGCGGCTTCGCGATCGACACCCGCACGAACTACAACGCGGATGCAACGTCCGGCTTCGCCACTTCCGTACTCACGCGCGAAGACGGCACCCTCGCCGGCGACGCCTGCTCGGCCTACGGCGCCCCCGCCACGCTCACCGGCGCGCCCGCCCAGTCGGGCCTCCTGAGCGGCTGCTACCGCTACGTCCTCACCGGCACAGACAACGTCGGCAATACCTCAAGCCTGACCACGGTCGTCAAGGTCGACACAACTGCGCCGGCTGCGCCCGGCCTGACGCTCTCGGACGCGAGCGCCGACGTCCACACGACAGGCACGACCGCCTTCTACCGCCCCGCCGGC
>JBKJSM010000089.1:0-16828 GCA_046594445.1 Gaiellaceae bacterium
TCGACCTCGGCGCGCCCGAGATCATCGTCAACAACGAGAAGCGGATGCTGCAGGAGGCCGTCGGCGCGCTGTTCGACAACGGCCGCCGCGGCCGCGCGGTCACCGGCCCGGGCAACCGGCCGCTGAAGTCGCTCTCCGACATGCTCAAGGGCAAGCAGGGCCGCTTCCGCCAGAACCTGCTCGGCAAGCGCGTCGACTACTCCGGCCGCTCGGTGATCGTCTCCGGGCCGTACCTGAAGCTGCACCAGTGCGGCTTGCCGAAGCTGATGGCCCTCGAGCTGTTCAAGCCGTTCATCATGAGCAGGCTCGTCGAGCGCAAGTCGGTCCAGAACATCAAGGCGGCGAAGAAGTACGTCGAGTCGATGACGCCCGAGGTCTGGGACGTGCTCGAAGAGGTGATCGCGGAGCATCCGGTGCTGCTGAACCGCGCTCCGACGCTCCACCGTCTGGGCATCCAGGCGTTCGAGCCCGTGCTCGTCGAGGGCAAGGCGATCCAGGTTCACCCACTCGTCTGCCACGCGTTCAACGCGGACTTCGACGGCGACCAGATGGCCGTGCACCTGCCGCTCTCGGCGGAGGCTCAGGCCGAGGCGCGCATCCTGATGCTCTCCTCGAACAACATCCTCTCCCCGGCCCACGGCCGGCCGCTGACGACGCCGACGCAGGACATGGTGCTCGGGATCTACTACCTCACCTACTCCGGCCGCGACCTCTCGGCGACGACCGCGGACGCGCTCAGCAAGGAGCTGAAGCTCAAGGGGATGAAGCGCTTCCAGAACGAGGAGGAGGTCGAGTTCCACCTCGACTCGAAGGAGGTCGGCCTTCAGGACGCGATCGAGTATCGCTGGCACGGCGAGCTGATCCTGACGACGCCCGGCCGCGTGATCTTCAACAGCGAGGTCGAGCGGTCACTGCTCGAGGCGGTCGTGATCGGCGAGGCGGGCGTGCACACGTTCATCAACCGCACGCTCTCCAAGCGCGAGATCGACAACTTCATCGCCGACCTGGTCGACCGCTACGGCGCCCACGCGATCGCGTCGGTGCTCGACACGATCAAGAGTCTCGCGTTCAAGTACGCGACGCAGGCCGGGATCACGGTCTCGAAGAACGACATCGTCGTCCCGCCGGAGAAGGCGGAGATCCTGGCCGGGTTCGAGGCGAAGGTGAAGGTCGTCGAGGGCAACTACGAGCGCGGACTGATCACCGAGGACGAGCGGCACGAGCAGATCGTCAACATCTGGACGGAGGCGACCGACACGGTGGCCGACGCGATGGAGAAGAACCTGAACGAGCTGAACTCGATCTACATGATGGCCAACTCCGGAGCGCGCGGATCGTTCAAGCAGATCCGCCAGCTCGCCGGCATGCGCGGTCTGATGGCCAACCCGAAGGGCGAGATCATCGAGCGGCCGATCAAGGCCAACTTCATGGAGGGCCTGTCGGTGCTCGAGTACTTCATCTCGACCCACGGCGCCCGCAAGGGGCTCGCCGACACGGCGCTCCGCACGGCCGACTCCGGCTACCTGACGCGGCGTCTCGTCGACGTCTCGCAGGACGTGATCATCCGCGAGGCCGACTGCGGCACCGAGGAGTTCGTCGAGCTGCCGGTGCACCTGCCCGAGGGCCTGAACAAGTCCGTGATGGGCCGCGCGCTCGCCGAGGACGTGTTCAAGCCCCTCGCGAGCGGCAAGCCGAGCAAGACGCTCGTCGCCTCGAAGGGCGAGGAGATAACGGCGCCCCGCCTGCGCGAGATCGCCGAGGCGCTCGAGGACGACAGCCTGACGCTCCCGGTCCGCTCGGTGCTGAAGTGCCGCGCGGAGACTGGCGTGTGCCAGACGTGCTACGGCACCTTCCTGGCCACGGGCAACATCTCCGACATCGGCGACGCGGTCGGGATCATCGCCGCGCAGTCGATCGGCGAGCCCGGCACGCAGCTGACGATGCGGACATTCCACACCGGCGGTGTGGCAGGCGCCGACATCACGCACGGCCTGCCGCGCGTCGTCGAGATCTTCGAGGCGCGGAACCCGAAGGGCGCCGCGACGCTTGCAGAGGTCGCGGGTCGCGTCGAGGTCGAGGAGCTCGACCGGACGATCAAGGTGACGGTCGTCCCGGACGCGCTCGACGACGAAGGCGAGCTGATCGCGCCCAAGGAGTACATTCTCCCGCGCCGCACGCGCATGCTCGTGACCAACGGCCAGGTGCTCGAGATGGGCGACCCGCTCAACGAGGGCTCGCGCGCGCCGTCCGAGCTGCTCGACCTGCACTACAAGGCCGGCAAGGGCTCGACGCAGACCGAGCTGTACCTCGTGGGCGAGGTGCAGAAGGTCTACAAGTCGCAGGGCGTGGACATCCACGACAAGCACATCGAGCTGATCGTCCGGCAGATGCTGAAGAAGGTTCGCGTGATGGAGGCCGGCGACACGTCGCTCCTCCCGGGCGAGCTCGCCGACAAGACGAAGGTGGAGCGTGAGAACGCGAAGCTGAAGAAGAAGGACGAGAGGGCCGTCTTCGAACCGCTGATCCTCGGGATCACCAAGGCCTCGCTGGCGACCGAGTCCTTCCTCTCGGCGGCCTCTTTCCAGGAGACGACGAAGGTGCTGACCGACGCCTCGATCGAGGGCAAGGTCGACCACCTGCTCGGCCTGAAGGAGAACGTGATCATCGGCAAGCTGATCCCGGCCGCGACCGGTCTCAAGCGCTACCGCCAGATCGGGATCGGCCCGTCCGACTCGGTGCCCGCGCACCTCTACGCGCGGCCCGACACGGAGGCCGAGCTGCGGGCGGCTCTGCAGGAGATCGACGGCGACGGCGACGGCCTCGACCTGGAGGCTCTCGGCCTGACCTTCGGCACGCCGGGCTCAGACGTCACGAGCTCGACTGACGCGGGCGAGGCGACCGAGGTGCCGGAGGTCGAGTCGCCGCTGGACGAGGATAAGAAGTAGGCCCAAGGCGACGAACGCTTGGTGATCGAGGGCGGCCGGGAGGCCGCCCTCGACCGTTCTGAGGCGTACTCCGATGTGCTACCATGTCGCACGATGTGCTACCATGTCGCACATGGAGCGCATCGGGATCCGCGAGCTTCGTCAACACGCGAGCCGCTGGGTGCGCCGCGCCGCAGAAGGGGAGAGCTTCGAGGTAACCGATCGCGGACGAGCGGTCGCGCGGCTCTTGCCGATCCCGTCCGCTGCCGCAGGGATCGAGAGCCTCCGTGCCGAGGGGCGAATCAGCCGCGCCGAGGGCGATCTGTTGCGGCTGGGTCCTCGAATCCAACCCAGGCCCGGCGTCCCGCTTCCGTCGGAGACGCTCGGCGCGTTGCGAGCGAACGAGCGGTGACGGTCGCCTATCTCGACACGTCCGCCTTCGTCAAGACGATCGTCGAGGAGCCCGAGTCGGAGCGGCTGGCCGGCTGGCTCGAGCAGTGGCCCGACCGCGCCTCGTGCGCGCTGCTCCGGACGGAAGCCGTTCGTGCGTTGAGGCCGCACGGCGCGGACGCCGTCGCCGCAGCCCGTGCCGGATTCCGCTCGCTCCAGGTCGTGCAGCTCGACGAGCGGCTCCTCGACGCCGCGGGAGACTTGCCGGTCGAGTCCCGCTCGCTCGACGCGATCCACGTCGCCGCCGCGCTTGCCCTTGGTCCCGACCTCGGCGCGCTCGTCACCTACGACCAACGTGTGGCCGCGGTCGCCCGTGAACTCGGGATCACCGTCGTCTCACCGTGAGATCGACCTCTGGTCTTCCGCCCACACGCCCACACGCCCATATGCCACGGCCGGCGCCGCCAAAGCCAGAATTACTCTTTTGTGAATTGGTGCGGTGTGCTACAACGGGCAGCGGGTGAGGCGCCTCCTGACGATCCTGCTCGCCGCCGGCGCGTTTGCGGCTGCCTCCGGGCCTGCCGCGGCGGCTCCGTGTGGCCTCCCCGACGCCAAGCCGATCTGGATCGACTACGGGGCGCCGGAGCTCGTCGAGCGCTTCGGCCGCCCCGGCGCGATCGTCGCGGGCTCGGGGGACGCCTACCCGGTGAAGGCGCGCTCGCTCGGGGCGAAGACCGTCTACTGGGACATGTACCTGAACACTCGAATCGGAACGCCTTCGAAGCCCGCCGACCCCGCGAGCCTCCCCGCGAAGGCGGAGCGCGTCTTCGACTTCGCCGTGCTCTCGGCGGGCTGCCCCGATCCGGTGATCGCGATGAACGAGCTCTTCGGTGCCTCGACGCCGACGCCGTGGACCCGGACGACTGCCCGCTACCGGCAGAACGTGCTCGAGTGGGCGCGGCTGCTGAAGGCCAAGGGCGGGCATCCGGTCCTGCTCGTGTCGAGCGAGCCGTTCACGGGGGCCGACGCAGCGCCCTGGTGGCGTGAGCTGGCGGAGGTGGCCGACATCGCGCTCGAGAAGTACTTCAACGCACCGGCCGTCCATCGGGCCGGGCCGGTGCTCGGCAGCAGGCGGATGAGGACGTCGATGCGCGACTCGCTGGCGAAGCTGTTCGCGCTCCACATCCCACCCTCCAAGCTCGGCGTCGTGCTGGCGTTCCAGACGAAACGGGGAGCGGGCGGCCGCGAGGGGCTCGAGCCGGCCGGCGCATGGTTCGAGGTGGCGAAGCTGCAGGCGCTCGCGGCGAAGCAGGTGGCGCGGGAGCTCGGGCTCGCCCACGTCTGGTCGTGGGGCTGGGGCTTTTTCAACGAGCAGGCCCGCGACCCGGACAAGCTCGGCGCCGCCTGTGTCTGGCTGTGGGCGCGCGATCCGTCGCTCTGCGACGCCGCGTCGCTGCCGGAACGGTTCGACCGCCACCTGCGCGCGGGGCAGATCGACCTACCGGGCGGGGTTCGCTGCGCGCTCGGCGACGCGACGATCAGGACGAATGAGATCGCCGCCCTGGCCCGAGTCACCGGCGACCCTGAGTCCGCGCTGACCGCCCTGTACGCGCGCCTCGTGCAGCAGCGGGCGGCCGTGGTCGGGGCGGGGGAGGTGCGCGCGGCCGAGCAGGCGATCGTGCTCCGCCGCTTCGGCGGCAGCCGCGGGCCTTATCTGGCGGCGCTCGCCCGCGGCCGCGCCAGCCCCGCCGTCGCGCTCGGCGCGATCGGCGACGGTCTTCGTCGCGAGGCGATCCTGGGGCGCCTGCGCACGGCGGCGGCGCCGTCCGCGCGCGACGTCCGTGAGTTCGCGGTCACCTACGCACCCGTGCCGCTGCGGGAGATCGCAGGCATCGGCAGCGTCCCCGGCGTCGAGCCGGACCTGCCGCTCGGCTTGCTGCCGGCCGGCCTGGCCAGGCCGGCGATCCTGCAGGCGCTCCGCCACGCAGCTCGCGCCGGCGCCTACGACGCCTGGGCCGAGAAGCGCCAGGACGCCGCCCTCGCCGAGCTTCGTTGCCTCCGCGACCGCCTGCCGACGGTCGGCACCGTCCCGCTGACGGGCTGGCTGCCGTTCCTGGAGCCGCTTCCCGCCGGCTAGTTCTAGTTAGTTGCTCTGCGCCGAGCGGGGGAGTGCGCCGCCGCCCGCCTCGGGCCGCGCAGCGACGGCGACCACCGTCGCCTTGCCCGCGCCCTTGGCTCGGTAGAGCGCCTCGTCGGCCCGCTCGAAGAACGCAACGGCGTCGTCGTCCGTGCGCAACTCCGTGACGCCGGCGGACAGATGGAGTCGGCCGGCCTGGCCGACGGGCTTCGCCGAGACAGCATGCTCGAGCCGCCGGTAGAGCAGGTCGGCGTCGCCGACGCCCGACTCCGGGAGGATCACCGCGAACTCGTCGCCGCCGACGCGACAGGCGACGTCCGCGGTGCGGACGACGTCGCGAATCCGGTCGGCCGCCTCGGCGAGCACCGCATCGCCCGCGAGATGGCCGATCCGGTCGTTGATCGCCTTGAAGTCGTCGAGGTCGAAGACGACGAGGGCGAGATTGCGCGAGTAGCGATGCGCGCGGGCGACTTCGCGGGCGAGCGTCTCGTGGAAGTAGCGTCGGTTGTGCAGACCGGTTAGCGCGTCCAGATCGGCGAGCTGGCGCGCCTCGCGGAAGCGGCGGGCGTTGTCGATCGCCGGGCCGGCCCGCAATGCCAGCTCCTCCAGCTCGGCCGGGCCCGTTTCGCCGAAGGCCTCGGGGCCGCTGCGCGAGTACGCGGAGAGATATCCGGCCAGCTCACCCTCGTTCGCCAGCGGGACCGCCAGCGCGGCCCGGATCGGTGCGCTCCCGACCGGCTCCTCGGCCCCGTAGTCGTATTCGATCGCGATCGAGCGCGGCGTGCGCCCGTCGGGCGGGCCGGCGACGCCCCTCGGCGGCTCGTCGGCGGCCAAGCCGAGAGCCGAGACGAGCGGGTCGGCGCCTTCGATCTCGACGCAGATCACCGCCGCGTCGACCCCGTCGAGCGCGCCTGCGGCCTCGAGCGTCCGCATCAGCACCTCGTCGAGGTCGATGGAGCCGCCGAGCTCGCCGAGCACCCTGCTGCGGCGGTTCTCCTCCTGCGCGCGCTCGAGCGCCTCCGAGAGCCCCCCGACCATCGATTGCATCCGCTCGTCCAGCTGCGCCACCACCGCCGCAATCCGCTCGTCGGCCGACCCTCGCGAACGCCGCCCGAGCAGGAAGACAGTGACGGCGAGAGCCGTCGCGGCAAGAGCCGCTGCAAGGGCGATGACGATCTCGGTCATGAGTTTTTTGGGGTCCGCGACGATTACGAGCCGCAGCGCTCACTGTAATCGCCTTTGGGAGCGGTGGCTATGGCTTGAAAGACGTAAACGCTGGCACAAAGCGACACTTCTAGGTGTTACGCGCGAGCATGATCCCTCCGCGGATTTCGTTCTTGCGCTATATTGATCGCCCGGTTGGCAGGGGTGATTTGCATGCCCCGCCGACCGTTGCCGTATGAGCAGATACCCGCTTCAAGGAGACACGTGCCGACAACAAACCAGCTCGTCCGCAAGGGCCGTCAGACGCCACAGGCGAAGACGAAGACCCCTGCGCTCCGGGGAGCCCCGCAGAAGCGCGGCGTCTGCACGCGCGTCTACACGACGACCCCGAAGAAGCCGAACTCGGCGCTGCGCAAGGTCGCGCGCGTCCGGCTGACGAACGGCATGGAGGTCACCACCTACATCCCGGGCGAGGGACACAACCTCCAGGAGCACTCGGTCGTGCTGATCCGCGGCGGTCGCGTCAAGGACCTGCCGGGAATTCGCTACAAGGTGATTCGCGCAGCGCTCGACACCTCCGGTGTCTCCGACCGCAAGCAGGGCCGCTCCAAGTACGGAGCCAAGAAGTCCTAATGCCGCGCCGAGCAGACATCACCCCGCGCGTCCTCGAGGCCGACCCGATCCACGGGTCGACGCTCGTGACCCAGTTCATCAACTGCGTGATGCTCGACGGCAAGCGCTCGACCGCCGAGCGGCTCGTCTACGACGCGCTCGCGATCGTGGCCGAGAAGACGGGCAAGCCGCCCGTCGAGGCGCTCGAAGCGGCCGTCAAGACGGTCACGCCCGTGCTCGAGGTTCGCTCCCGCCGCGTCGGCGGCGCCAACTACCAGGTGCCGATCGAGGTGCCGCAGCGCCGTGCTCGCACGCTCGCGATCCGCTGGCTCGTCCAGTTCTCGCGCGACCGGCGCGAGAAGGGCATGCAGCAGAAGATTGCATCCGAGCTGATGGACGCGATCAACAGCCAGGGCGGCGCGTTCAAGAAAAAGGACGACATCTACCGGATGGCGCAGGCCAACAAGGCCTTCGCGCACTACCGCTGGTAGGGGAGACATGAGCACGACCGCCACACGCATCACGCTGGACCGCGTCCGCAACATCGGGATCATGGCGCACATCGACGCCGGCAAGACGACGACGACGGAGCGGATCCTCTACTACACAGGCCGCACCCACAAGATGGGCGAGGTTCACGAGGGCGCCGCGACGATGGACTGGATGGCCCAGGAGCAGGAGCGCGGGATCACGATCACCTCGGCGGCGACGACCGCGGAGTGGCGCGACCACCGGATCAACATTATCGATACGCCCGGGCACGTGGACTTTACAGCCGAGGTCGAGCGGAGCCTGCGCGTGCTCGACGGCGCCGTTGCCGTCTTCGACGCCGTCGCCGGCGTCCAGCCTCAGTCCGAGACGGTCTGGCGCCAGGCCGACAAGTACAAGGTGCCGCGGATCGTGTTCATCAACAAGATGGACCGCACCGGCGCCGACTTCTTCGCCTCCGTGCAATCGATCGTCGACAAGCTTGGCGCCAACCCTGTTCCGATCCAGCTCCCGATCGGCCAGGAGGAGAAGCATCGTGGCGTCGTCGACCTCGTCGAGATGAACGCGATCACCTACGAGGACGACCTCGGCGAGAAGTTCACCGTCGGCGAGATCCCGGCCGAGCTGGCCGAGCAGGCGCACGAGTACCACCACCTGCTGATCGACGCGATCGCCGTGCACGACGACGAGCTGACCGAGACCTACCTGACCGACGAGTCGCTCGTCACCCCTGAGATGATCAAGCGCGCGCTCCGCGCCGGCACCCTCGCCGACGCGCTGACGCCCGTGCTGCTCGGCAGCGCCTTCAAGAACAAGGGCGTGCAGCCGCTGCTCGACGGCGTCATCGACTACCTGCCGAGCCCGCTCGACGTGCCTTCGATCCAGGGGGTCGACCCCAAGACGGACGCCGAGATGTCGCGCGACGCCGACCCGAACGCGCCCTTCTCGGCGCTCGCCTTCAAGGTCATGTCCGACCCGTTCGTCGGCAAGCTCACCTACTTCCGCGTCTACTCCGGCACTCTGAAGGCCGGTGACCGGGTGCTCAACACCACAAACGGAAAGACCGAGCGGATCGGCCGCATCCTCCAGATGCACGCGAACCACCGCGAGGAGCGCGAGGAGATCTGGGCGGGCGAGATTGCCGCGGGCGTCGGCCTCAAGCAGACGACTACCGGCGACACGCTTGCGCTCGAGAGCGCCCCGATCGTGCTCGAGCGGATGACCTTCCCCGAGCCCGTGATCTCGGTCGCGATCGAGCCGAAGACGAAGGGCGACCAGGACAAGCTGGGAGCCGGACTCGCGCGCCTTGCCGAGGAGGATCCGACCTTCCGCGTCACCTCGGACGAGGAGACCGGCCAGACGCTGATCGCCGGCATGGGCGAGCTGCACCTCGAGATCCTCGTCGATCGTCTGATGCGCGAGTTCAAGGTCGACGCCAACGTCGGCCGGCCGCAGGTCGCCTACCGCGAGACGATCGGCAAGCCAGCGGAGAAGATCCAGGGTCGCTTCGTCCGCCAGACCGGCGGCTCGGGCCAGTACGGCGACGCCACCATCAACCTGCTGCCGCAGGAGCCGGGCGCGGGCTACGAGTTCGTGGACAAGATCGTCGGCGGCAAGATCCCGAAGGAGTACATCAAGCCGATCAACGAGGGCATCCTGGAGGCGATGAACGCGGGCGTCCTCGCGGGCTACCCCGTCGTCGACGTCAAGGTCGAGCTGGTCGACGGCTCCTACCACGACGTCGATTCGAGCGAGCGGGCCTTCAAGATCGCCGGCTCGATGGCCTTCAAGGAAGCGATGAAGCGTGCGAAGCCGAAGCTGCTCGAGCCGGTGATGGCCGTGGAGGTCGTCACGCCCGAGGACTTCCTCGGCGACGTGATGGGCAACCTGAACAGCCGACGCGGCCGGATCGAGGAGATGACTCCGATGGGCAACGCGACGACGATCAAGGCGATCGTGCCGTTGTCGGAGATGTTCGGCTACGCGACCGACGTTCGCTCGATGACGCAGGGACGCGCCACCTTCAGCATGCAATTCGAGCGGTACGAGGAGGTCCCCGGCAACATCGCCGCGGACATCGTCGACCCGCAGTCCACAGGTTCGTAAGAGAGACGGAGGAGAGACACAGAATGGCCAAGCAGAAGTTCGAACGCAACAAGCCGCACCTCAACGTCGGCACGATCGGTCACATCGACCATGGGAAGACGACGCTGACGGCTGCGATCTCGAAAGTTCTCGCCGAGACGTCGGGCGGCACCGCGATGGCCTTCGACGAGATCGACAAGGCTCCCGAGGAGCGCCAGCGCGGGATCACGATCAACACCGCGCACGTCGAGTACGAGACCACGAACCGGCACTACGCGCACGTCGACTGCCCGGGGCACGCCGACTACATCAAGAACATGATCACGGGCGCCGCGCAGATGGACGGCGCGATCCTCGTCGTCTCCGCCGCGGACGGCCCGATGCCGCAGACGCGGGAGCACATCCTGCTCGCGAAGCAGGTCGACGTGCCGTACATCGTCGTTGCGCTGAATAAGGCCGACATGGTGGACGATCCCGAGCTGCTCGAGCTCGTCGAGATGGAGGTGCGCGAGCTCCTCTCCAAGTACGACTTTCCGGGTGACGACATCCCGATCGTGCACGTCTCGGCGCTGAAGGCGCTCGAGGGCGACGCGGAGTGGACCCCGAAGATCCTGGAGCTGATGGAGGCCGTCGACTCCTACATCCCGGAGCCGACCCGCGAGATCGACAAGCCGTTCCTGATGCCGATCGAGGACGTGTTCACGATCACGGGCCGCGGCACGGTCGTCACCGGCCGGGTCGAGCAGGGCGCGATCAAGATCGGCGACGAGGTCGAGATCGTCGGTATCCACGAGAAGACGGAGAAGACCGTCGTCACGGGCGTCGAGATGTTCCAGAAGACCCTCGACGCGGCGCAGGCCGGCGACAACGCGGGCGCACTGCTCCGCGGCGTCAAGCGCGAGGAGATCGAGCGCGGCCAGGTGCTCGCGAAGCCCGGCTCGATCACTCCGCACACCGACTTCAACGCGGAGATCTACGTGCTCTCGAAGGACGAGGGCGGCAGGCACACGCCGTTCTTTTCCAAGTACCGCCCGCAGTTCTACTTCCGCACGACGGACGTGACGGGCGAGATCACGCTCCCGGAGGGCCAGGAGATGGTCATGCCGGGCGACAACACGCAGATGACGGTGCAGCTGATCCAGCCGATCGCCATGGACGAAGGCCTCCGCTTCGCGGTTCGCGAGGGCGGTCGCACCGTCGGCGCCGGCGTCGTCACGAAGATCACGAAGTAACGAAGGGAATCGGGGAATCGTGGCGCAGCAGAAGATCCGCATCAGGCTCAAGGGCTATGACCATCAGCAGCTGGACCGCTCCGCGTCGCAGATCGTGGAGACGGCCCAGCGCACCGGTGCGACGATCACCGGCCCTGTGCCCCTGCCCACCGAGAAGAACGTGTATTGCGTGATCCGGAGTCCGTTCAAGGACAAGGACTCGCGCGAGCACTTCGAGGTGCGCACGCACAAGCGGCTGATCGACATCCACAGCCCGACGCCGAAGACGGTGGACTCGCTGATGCGCCTCGATCTCCCGGCAGGCGTCGACATCGAGATCAAGCTCTGACATGAAGGGGATCTTGGGACGCAAGCTCGGCATGACGCAGGTCTTCGATCCGGAGAGCGGCCAGGTGACGGCCGTGACCGTGATCGAGGCGGGCCCGTGCCCGGTCGTGCAGGTGAAGACGATGGAGACGGACGGCTACGAGGCCGTCCAGATCGCGTTCGACGCCGTCGCCGAGCGGAAGATCTCCAAGGGCGAGCAGGGCCACCTCGCGAAGGCGGGCGTGGCGCCGCACCGCCATCTGGTCGAGTTCCGGGGCCAGAGCGAGCTGATCGTCGGCGAGTCGGTCACCGTGGAGGCGTTCGAGCCGGGCGAGAAGGTCAAGGTCGCCGGGATCTCAATCGGCAAGGGCTTCCAGGGCACGATCAAGCGCCACAACTTCCACCGCGGCCCCGTCTCGCACGGCTCGCACAACGTGCGCAAGCCGGGCTCGATCGGTGCGTCGGCCACCCCGTCGCGCGTCTTCAAGGGCCAGAAGATGGCCGGCCGGATGGGCGGCGTGCGGATCACGCAGCCTGGCCTCGTCATCCACGAGATCGACCCCGAGCGCAACCTGCTGCTCGTCAAGGGCGCCGTCCCAGGGCCGAAGAGCGGCATCCTCGAAATCCGGGTAGCGAAGTAATGGCCGCTCCGAAAGCAAAGCTCCTCGGCGGCAAGGCCGCGAAGGACGTCACGCTCGACGAAGCAGTCTTCGGCGCCGAGCCGAACGCGAACCTCGTCCACGAGACCGTGCGGGCCGAGCTGAACGCCCGCCGCGCCGGAACGCGCGGCGCGAAGACCCGAGGCCTCGTCTCCGGCGGCCGCGCCAAGCCGTGGCGCCAGAAGGGCACCGGCCGCGCACGCGCCGGCACCATCCGTGCCGCGCAGTTCACGGGCGGCGGCGTCGTCTTCGCACCGACGATGCGCAGCTTCGACGTCAAGGTCAACCGCAAGGCACGCCGCGCGGCGCTCCGCAGCGCGCTCTCACAGCACGCAGCCGCCGGCACGATCGGGCTGCTCGACGGTTCCGGCTTCGAGGCGCCGTCGACGAAGCAGGCCAAGAGCCTGGTCGAGTCGTGGGCGCAGTCCGCACCGCTCGTGATCGTCGCGACCGAGGACGAGGAAACGCTGATCAAGTCGTTCCGCAATCTGCCGCGCACGCTCGTGACGGTCCCGTCCGAGCTCGAGGTCGCAACAGTTCTGTGGGCGAAGAGCCTGCTGATCACCGAAGGCGCGCTGCCGCTCGTCCAGGGAAGGGCTGCGGCCTCATGAGCCTCCACCCGAACGAGGTTCTGCTCGCTCCCGTCGTCTCGGAGAAGAGCTACAGCCTGATCACCGACCGCAAGTACACCTTCAAGGTGCACAAGGACGCGCACAAGACGCAGGTGCGCCAGGCCGTCGAGGAGCTCTTCGAGGTGCACGTCCAGAGCGTGAACATTGTCAAGGTGCAGGCGAAGCCGAAGCGCCGCGGCGCCACGAAGGGCATCCGCCCGGGCTGGAAGAAGGCGATCGTCCAGGTGCGCGAGGGCGAAGTGATCGAGATCTTCGAAGGAGCACAGGTCTAATGCCCATCAAGAAGTACAAGCCGACTTCACCCGGACGCCGCTTCATGTCCGTCTCGACCTTCGAGGAGGTCACGAAGTCGACCCCCGAGAAGAGCCTGACCGAGCCGCTGAAGCGCAAGGGGGGCCGCAACAACACGGGGCGGATCACGACGCGCCACCAGGGCGGCGGCCACAAGCGCCGCTACCGCGTGATCGATTTCAAGCGGACGAAGGACGGCGTGCCGGCGCGGGTCGCTGCGATCGAGTACGACCCGAACCGCTCGGCGCGGATCGCGCTGCTCCATTACCTCGACGGCGCCAAGGCCTACATCGTCGCCCCTGCTCGGCTCCAGGTCGGCGCGATGGTCGAGTCCGGCCCAGCCGCCGACATCAAGCCCGGCAACGCCCTGCCGCTCGACAACATCCCCACCGGCACGTTGGTGCACAACGTCGAGCTGAAGCCGGGTCAGGGCGCGAAGATGGCCCGCTCCGCCGGCTCGAGCGTGCAGCTCGTGGCCAAGGACGAGGGCTACGGCGTGCTCCGGCTCCCGTCGGGCGAGATGCGCCGCGTGCCGCTAACCTGTCGAGCCACCGTCGGGCAGGTCGGGAACTCGGACCACGAGAACCAGACCGGCGGCAAGGCGGGACGGAGCCGTTGGAAGGGCATCCGTCCTGGGGTGCGCGGCTCGGCGATGAACCCCGTCGACCATCCGCACGGAGGCGGCGAGGGCAAGTCGAAGGGTGGCCGTCACCCGGTCACGCCGTGGGGCGTGCCCACGCTCGGCAAGCGCACGCGGGCCAAGCACAAGGAATCGAACAAGCTGATCGTTCGCGGCCGTCGCCGCGGGAAGGACAAGCGCTAGTGAGCAGATCGTCGAAGAAGGGGCCTTTCGTGGAAGCCCGGCTGATGGGCCGGATCGAGGCGATGAACGCGACCAACGAGAAGCGGATGATCCGCACCTGGTCGCGCTCGTCCACGGTCTTCCCCGACATGGTCGGTCACACGATCGCGGTCCACGACGGCCGCAAGCACGTGCCCGTGTTCGTGAGCGAGCAGATGGTCGGGCACAAGCTCGGCGAGTTCGCGCCCACCCGGACGTTCCGCGGCCACTCGGGTGACCGCCAGGCTCAGGTCAAGAAGGCCGGTCCGCGCTAGTGGCTGCGACGCAGACATCGGAGCAGGTCGTGCGCGCGGAGGCCAAGTGGGTCCGCCTGTCGGCGCGCAAGGCGCGGGTCGTGCTCGAGCACATCCGCGGGCGCAGCGTCCCCGAGGCGCGGACCGTGCTTGCCTTCACGCAGCGCGCCGCCGCCACCGACATCGAGAAGGTGCTGCGCTCGGCCGTCGCGAACGCCGAGACGAACCCGCTCCTGCACTGGAACGGCGACGACCTGATCGTCAAGGCCGCCTGGGCCAACGAGGGCCCGACGCTCAAGCGCTGGAAGCCCCGCGCCCGCGGCCGCGTCAACCAGATCCTGAAGCGCACGTGCCACATCACGATCGAGCTCGCCCAGAACCCGAAGGCCGGCCAGGCGCGCACCACGCGCTCCGTCGCCCCGACGACGACCGAGGCCCCGGCGCCCGCCGCGACCGCAGAAAAGCCGAAGCGCGCGTCACGCGCGAAGAAGAAGGAGGCGGTGGCCTGATGGGGCAGAAAGTCCATCCCGGCGGCCTGCGGGTCGGCGTCATCCACGACTGGAAGTCCAACTGGTACGTGGGGAAGAAGGAGTTTCCCCAGTACATCCTCGAGGACGTCCAGATCCGCGCGCACATCAACGGCAAGCTCGGCCACGCCGGCCTGTCCGACATCCTGATCCGCAAGGACAAGCAGCGGATCACGGTCGACATCTTCACCGCGCGCCCCGGGATCGTGATCGGTAAGTCGGGCGTCGAGGTCGACGCGCTCCGCAAGGAGCTGCACTCGATCACGGGCAAGAACGTCCACATCAACATCAACGAGATCAAGCGACCCGAGCTGGACGCGAAGCTCGTCGCCCAGTCGATCGCCGAGCAGCTGCAGAACCGCGTCAGCTTCCGGCGCGCGATGAAGCGTTCCCTCGCCTCGGCCATGCGGTCGGGCGCCCAGGGGATCAAGATCCAGTGCGGCGGCCGTCTCGGCGGCGGCGAGATGAGCCGCTCCGAGCGCTACACCGAGGGCCGCATCCCGCTGCACACGATCCGCGCCGACATCGACTACGGCTTCGCCGAGGCGAAGACGACCTACGGCCGCATCGGCGTCAAGGTCTGGATCAACAAGGGCGAGATCATGCCGGAGGGCTTCGAGGGAATGACGACCGGCAAGGACACGCGCCTCGGTGACCAGGATCAGGCCCGCCGCAGGCGCGGTGGCGCGGCCGAGGGCCTCGGCGCCTCGCGCGAGTCGAGCCGCAACCGCTCCCAGGATCGCGAGGGTCTCGGCCTCGTCAAGAAGTCACGCCGTCCCGGCGGCGGCCGCCCCGGCGGCGCTCCCGGCGGTGGACGTGCCGGCGCAGCCGCCGGCGGTGGCCAGGGTCGCCCGCCGCGTCCCGCAGGCGGCGCTCGCCCGCGGCGCCAGGAGGCTCCGGCCGAGCGGCCGCGTCCGGACGAGAACGTCGAGCGGCCCCGCACCGACGAGAACGCAACCTCCGCCGAGGGCCGCGAGCAGGCTGTTCCGCCCGCCGGGATCGTCCCGGAGGTCGAGACGACCCCCGCTCCGGTCGCGGACGCACCAGACACGACGACCACGCAGACCAAGGCCGACGACCAGAAGAGCGAGGACTAGAGCGATGCTCCTCCCGAAGAAGGTCAAGTACCGCCGGGTGCATCGTGGTCGTCGCCGCGGCGTTTCGCGCGGCCAGACCGAGGTGCAGTTCGGCGACTTCGGGATCAAGACGCTCGAGGCGGGCTGGATCACCAACCGTCAGATCGAGGCGGCCCGGATCGCGATGACGCGCAAGATCAAGCGCGGCGGCAAGGTCTGGATAAACATCTTCCCGGACAAGTCCGTGACCCAGAAGCCGGCCGAGACCCGCATGGGCTCCGGTAAGGGCTCGCCCGAGCACTGGGTAGCCGTCGTCAAGCCCGGCCGCGTGATGTTCGAGCTGGCCGGCGTCTCCGAGCAGCTCGCCAAGGAAGCCCTCGAGCTCGCGAGCCAGAAGCTGCCGGTCAAGACCAAGATCGTGAAGAGAGAGGCTGATCTCTTTGAAAGCTAGAGCGCTTCGCGACATGACCGACGACGAGCTGGGGCGCACGCTGCACGAGCGTCGCCAGGAGCTGTTCAACCTCCGCTTTCAGTCCGCGACCGGGGCGCTCGACAACAGCGCCCGGCTGCGCGCCGCGAAGCGCGAGATCGCCCGCATTCTGACCGTCCGCCACGAGCGCGACTCGAAGCAAGCACAGGAGCTGAAGACCGTACATGGCTGAGAAGAAGGATCCAGAGAAGAAGACTGAGCCGAAGGCTGCGGCCAAGAAGGCTGCACCGAAGAAGGCCCCAGACGCGACGAAGCCCGCGCCGAAGAAGGCCGCGGCGAAGAAGGCCGCGCCGAAGAAGGCCGTCGAGGAGACGTCAGTCGTCGAGGTCGAGGCGGCGACGCCCGCTGTCGACGAGGGCGCGGCGATGGCCTCCACCGACGCCATGGGAGACACGGTCGTCGCCGCCGAGCCCGTCGACCCCGGCACGGCCGAGGACGACGCCGCGCCCCAGCCCGAGCCCGCCGAGGACGACATCGCCCCTCTCGTCATCGAGGAGGAGGGGAAGGCCCCGGCTCCCGAGGAGCCCACGGCAGCCGAGGAGGTCGTCGCCGAGACGGAGCCCCAGCCAGCGCCCACGGTCGAGGAGCCCGTCGCGGAGGAGACTTCCGTCGAGGATCCCGTCGCGGCGGCCGAGGCCGAGGCCGTCGAGGAGCCTGTCGTCGAGGAGCCTGTCGTCGAGGAGCCTGTCGTCGAGGAGCCTGTCGTCGAGGAGCCTGTC
>JBKJSM010000041.1:0-5474 GCA_046594445.1 Gaiellaceae bacterium
GGATGGCCCGAGCCGATGAACCGGCCAGGGCCGGCCACGGAGAAGCCCATCGTGTCCTGCCTGCGTTCGCCCACCCGTTCGGCCTTGCTTGCGTCCGGGGCGACGCGGAAGAGGCCCGTGTGCGTGGCGATGAAGAGCGTGCCATCCGCCGGGTCGATCCCGAGCCCATGGACGTGCACCGGCCCCGGATCCTGCTGCTCCAGCGGCACTCCTTCGAAGGCCTCCTCCTCGTCCCCACTGGCACCGCAGCCTGCGAGGACGGCCACAGCCAGCAGGACCGACGTCCTGGCACGGATCACGTTCCCTCCCGTCCCCGTCGAAGTGCTGTGCGCAGATCGTGCACGAGGTTGGCCGCCGTCAGGTCGACGCCGGTATGCAACGTCGAAACCCAGACACCGTTCGGGTCGTAGATGCGCACGGGCGCCGAGTGAACCTCGTCGTCTCCGCTCTCGTGCGACGAGAGGATCTGGAACCTCTTCCACAGCGGCTCGAGCGTCGCGAGCGGCCCGGACACGTAGCGGATCTTCCCGTTCGCTCGGTGCCGGCGAAGGAATGTGCGGCGCGATGCTGCAGTGTCGCCGGCCGGATCGGTCGAGATCGCCACGGCCGCCACAGACGACCTCAGCGACCCGGGAAGCAGCGCAAGCCCGTCGGCGACGAGCCCGGCGATGACCGGGCACGTCTGCGTGCACTGGGTGTCGAGGAAGGTCAGGACGACGGCCTTCCCCCTCAGATTCCGGGCCCGAACGAGCGTGCCGGTCTGGTCGCGCAGGGCGAAATCGACCATCCGGAAGACCGCGGGCGGCTCGCTCCCGCGATAGATGTCCTTCTGCGGCGCGGCCGGGCGCGACACGAGGCCGGCAATGCCGACGACGACCAGTACGAGCGCGAGACATGAGGCGGCCAGCGCGACCGCCACACGCACGTTCACCCTCCCTCCTCTTCGTTCCGGCTCCGTTTTCGGCCGCGCATCCCGAACATCATCATCGCCCCCATCGCAACCGGGCAGACGAGCACGGCGAGCAGAGGTAGCCAGGACGTCATCGTGCACTTCCTCCGACCGGCGCCCACGTCTCGCCGCCGTCGCCCGTGCGGTAGAGCACACGGTCGAAGCCGACAGCGAACGCGACGTCTGGATCGCTTGGTGACCAGGCTACGGGTCCGACGCCGTCCTGCACGGCGAGAACCGCTTTCCAGGTCTTCCCCCCATCCGCCGAGAGCAGCACACCCGGACCGCCGGCGAGGACCAACCTCGCGTCGCCGGGATTGACCGCGAGCCCCATCACGGGCGATTCGTGCACGCGCGACCACGTCTTGCCGCCGTCGGCACTCGTCAGGAGTCCTTGTTGCATGTCACCGGCGAGCACGCGTCCGTCCGGCGCGACGGCGAGTGCCATCACGTTCGCACCGACCTTCGCCGACACCTGCTGGAAGGTCTCGCCGTCATCCGTCGAGCGAAACAGGCCAGCGCCGGCGATCGCCGCAAAGGCCCGCTTCGGATTCCCCGGATCGACGGCGAACCCGTGCACGTCGAGGCCGGGAAGCCCGGCCGGCGACACGTCGCTCCACGTCGAGCCGCCGTCCGCCGAGCGTGCAAGGACGTCGTGTCCCGCCGCCCAGACGGTAGAGCTCGTCGGCCGCGCAAGGCTCATCGCGTCCTGCCCGGCGAGATCGTCGAAGCTCCAGGTAGAACCGCCGTCGGTTGAGCGATAGAGACCGTCGTGCGTCCCCAGCAGGAGCCCGTTCGGATCCTCTTGATCGACGAGCAGGGAGTGGTAGTCGGAGGCAGCGGGCAGGCCGCCCTCCGCCGTCGCGGCTTCGCCATCCCCGCGCCCGATGAGGGCGAAGCCGGCGAGAGCGCCGACAGCGAGGAGCGCGCCGAGCGCGAGCCAAGCGGGGCGGCGCCCGCCGGAGACGGGTCCGGTATCGCGCCGCTTGGGATGCTGCACCGGCCGCCTCTTGGGACCTGGCCGTTTCGTCTGTTGAGTCATGCTTTCCTTTCGGTCGCCTGGAAGCGGTGGGCCGGGCGGCCCACCGCGCTCGTCAACCAGGACGACTCAGAAACGGAAGCGTTGCAGCAGCGCCGGCGACGCACGGCCCCCGGTGGCGCGGGTTTGCGCGACCAGGAGCAACGACGTTGTGAGTACCGCGAACAGCATCGCCCATGCGTCCATGGGCACGGGCACGGCTAGCGCGGGCACAAACGAGAGCACGCGTTCGACCGCCTGCATCGGATCGTCCGTCAGGCAGGCGAATCCGAGCAGCATCAGTACCACGATCGCGAGGAGGACGAACACGATCAGCGGCAGGCGACGCTGCATACGCTCGAGGTAAGCCACGCCCTCAGGATAGCGAGCGGGCGACGTGCTGCAGCGTCACTGCTTCGGGCGATGTGCAGCCGCAAAGCGCCAGCGATAGCTCGATCTCGTCGCGGAGCAGCTGGAGCACCCGCGTCGCGCCGGCCTCACCGTCGCAGGCGAGGCCCCAGAGCGGGCCGCGGCCGGCCAGCACCGCCCGCGCGCCGAGCGCGAGCGCCTTGACGACGTCGGAGCCGCGGCGAATGCCGCCGTCGACGTAGACCTCGAGCCGGCCGGCGACGGCGTCGACGATCTCCGGCAGCAGCTCGGCGGTCGGGGCGACGGCATCGAGCTGCCGGCCGCCGTGGTTGGAGACGACGATCGCGTCGACGCCGTGCTCGCAGGCGATCGCCGCGTCCTCGCCGGTCTGGATCCCCTTGAGCACGAGCGGCAGCGAGGAGAGCGAGCGCAGCTCTTCGAGGTCGTCCCAGGTGAGCGCGGGGTCGATCGCTCCGAGCAGCTCGAGCGGCGTCCCGCCCTCCCAGCCCCCCATCGCGGCCATGCTCGGCACGACGATCTCCTCCGGCACCCGGAAGCCCGTGCGCAGATCGCGCTCGCGGCGCCCGAGCCGGGGCGCGTCGACGGTGAGCACGATGGCGCTGTACCCGTGCTCGACGGCTTGCTCGAGGAACCCCCGCGTGACGCCGCGATCGCGAAAGACGTAGAGCTGGAACCAGCGGGGCGCGTCCGGCGCGGCCGCCGCGACCTCCTCGAGCGAGGACGTGGCGAGCGTCGAGAGGCACATGAGCGTGCCCGCGGCGGCCGCGGCGCGAGCCATCCCCGGTTCGCCGTCGGGGTGGGCCAGTCGCTGGATCGCCGTCGGAGCGACGAGCAACGGCATCGAGACGGGCGTGCCGAGCACGCTCGTCGCAGTCGACACCTGCGAGACGTCCACGAGGACACGCGGCCGCAGGTTCAGCCGCTGCCAGGCGGCGACGTTCCTGGCGAGCGCCTGCTCGTCACCGGCGCCGCCGGCGTAATAGCCGAATGCCCCCGCTTCGAGCTTCTGCTCCGCGAGGCGCTCGAAGTCGGCGACGCAGACGGGCTCGCTCACCCCGCGACTGTAACCCTAGAACGGGTACGGCATCAGGCTCCATGCCGCGGCCGCGTACCAGAAGCCGAAGGCGAGACTCGCCACTCCGAGCACCGGGGCCGCTGCCGTAACGAGCCCTTGCCGGGCAGCGAGGACCGAGCCGAATCCGCTCGTCACCATCGTCATCGAGACGGCAGTGAAAAAAGCGAGCACGACCAGTGATGTCACGGCGAGCGGGGTCGAAGGGATCGCCGCCAGCAGCAGGACGCCGACGCCGGCGCTACCCCCCATCCCGTGCACGAGCCCGATCCCGAACGCCGCCAGCGGGCGGCGCACCTCGTGCTGGCCGTGCGCGTGCCGGTGGCGATGCCGGACGAGCAGCCTGACGGCGAGGAAGACGATCAATGCAGCGACCGCCGTCTCCGCTCCGCGTTGGACTATCTCCGGGAGGTACGCCTCGAAGAGGAGGATGGGCACACCGAAGACGACCAGCGTCAGCGCGTGGCCGAGCCCCCACCAGGCGCCGAGCGCGGCCGCGCGCCGACGGGCGTTCTCACGCCCTGACGCCATCAAGGTGGTGACAGCGGCGATGTGGTCGGGATCGGTCGCGTGACGCAGGCCGAGCAACGTCGCGACGAGCAGCACGATCAAGATCGAGCCGCCGTTCGACAGCTCAGCGAGCTGGTCGTCTAGTCCGAACACTGGAGGACTCCTTTCACAGCAGCGGCGAGAGAGCGCGGACGGTCATGACGACCCCGAGCCCGAGGACGGCGACTGCGCTGACGGCGGGCAGAGCCCGGATCAGCGACCCGTCGAAGGACATACGGCTGAACGTGCGGCGCGCGGTGACGGCGACCAGGCCGATGCCCGTCACCGCCGCCGCGAGACCGACGCTGAAGGCGACGATCAGGACGAGGCCGTAGCCGACCCGCTGCAGCGAGATCGCGGCGAGGAGGACGACGAGCGCCGTCGGGCACGGGATGATCCCGGCGGAGATTCCGATCCCGAGCAGGCCCCGTCGATCGGTGCCGCCGTGATCGTGCGCATGATCGTGACTATGCGAGTGACCACCAGGCCCGTGCGAGTGGCCGTGGTTGCCGCCGAGCGCCTCGCCGCTGCGCCACGAGCGGATCCGCCAGCGCAGGATCGCAAGGCCGACGCCGACGACGAGAAGCGCCGAGACGAGGTTCAGCCACGGATAGAGCTGCTCCGGGACGATGAATGCGGAGAGCAAGAGGGTCACGCCGCCAAGCGCGAAGACGCCCGCGGTATGCGTGACGGTGACAATCAGCCCGAGCATGAAGGCGTCGCGCGGCCGACCTTTCGTGCCGACGAGGTAGCCGGCGACGATCGCCTTGCCATGGCCGGGGCTGAAGGCGTGCGCAGCTCCCCAGAACAGGGCAACGAGGAGTGAGACCAGGATGAAGCCGAAGGTGAGGTTCTCCTCGGCGATCAGGCCGGCGAAGCCGCCGTCGGCCGTCTGCCGGATCTCGACACGCCCGCTCAGCTCTTTCCGGCTGAGGAGCTCGGGAACGGGGCCGTCACCCACACCGGGCTCGAACCGTGCGCTCGCAGCGGTGACGTCGGGAGGAGTTGAGAGCAGCGACTTCGGATAGGCGAGCAGCTCCGCGCTGATGCTGCGACGGGGCACGGAAGCCGATACGACGCTTGCCCCCCCTGCCCCCTGCACGACGATCTCGCGCCAGCCGATCCGTCCGGCGAAGTTGGTGTCTCGATATTGCAGCGCGAGGGTGCTCCCGGTTTCGACCCGGGGCGACCGGAGGACGACCTGCAGACGGGTGGTGCGAAGGCCGCCCGAACCGGCCGGAAACGCGATCTCCTGCGCCACCGGCTCCAGCGGCAAGCGTTCGCCGCCGACGGTCAGCTGGGCGCCGCGTGCGATGCGCTTGGCCGTCGCCGCCGCGTAGGCTGTCGGGTCGGCGGCGTCGCGCCGTTCGCGGAAGGTCGGGATCTCGGCCATGTCGAGCACGTAGAGGACGTAGATGCGATCGCCCGAGGGCTGGACGCGGCTGTAGCGGTTGACGGTGAAGTTGCCGAGCGGATGCGCGAGCGCGGAGGCTGGC
>JBKJSM010000050.1:0-5645 GCA_046594445.1 Gaiellaceae bacterium
GCGAGCGACAGGGCCGCGGCGGAGAGCGCCGCGAAGTCGTGCACGCCGAGGAAGGACGTCTCGCGCTGGCCGGGCCGCCGGCCCTCGAACTCGTCGACCAGGCCGAGGAACTGGAGCACTCCCCAGGCGGTTGCCGCCGTGCTCCAGGCGACGAGCACCGTCGCCAGCGCGGCGAGGTCGGCAATCCGCCGCGCGAGGAGCGGCACCGAGACGGCGAGGACCGCGTACTCCGTGTACTTCGCTGCGCTGACGAGGCTCTCCGCCAGCGGGTAGCCGTCGGTGACCGCCGGCCCATAGAGCGTGCCGGCCAGAACGAGCCCGAGATAGACGACTGACGCGATCCAGACCGGCCGTCCGCAGCGAAGCGGCCCGACGCCGTCGCGGCCCGCCGAGGCCAGGGCAGCGAGCCCGACGGCGAGGACGGCGACGTCGGCCAGCTCGACGGAGAGGCTCGTGGAGCCGAGCGAGGCCGAGAAGCCGGGGCTATACCGGGCGTGGAGGAAGAGCGGCGGGATCGCGAGGGCGAGCACCAGCGCACCCGCGGACGGGCGTCCGGCGGTGAGGTTCGGGCGCATCACGTTCCCTTATGATGGCCCCTCGGATGGGCTCGCGAGTGTTCAGGCGGCGCGTGGCGACCGCCGTCGCGACCTACGGCGCGACCGTGCTCGGCATCGTCATGGTCGCGGCGGCCACACGGCTGCTCGGGGGCTACGAGTTCGGGCTCTTCGCGATCGTGCTCGCCGCGGTCGCGTTCTTCCAGCTCCTGCTCGACTCCACCGTTGAGGAGGCGGTCGTGAAGTACGGCTTTCGCTACGTCGCAGCGGAGCGTTGGGGCCGGTTGCGCCGGCTCTTCGCCGTCGCGCTTGCAGCGAAGTGGGCAGGAGGGCTCGCGGCGGCCGTACTGGTGCTCGTGCTCGCGCCCTTCGCGGACACGGTCTTCAACGCAGACGGGCTGCTGGTGCCAATGCTGCTGGGCGCGCTGATCCCGCTCGTCCAGGCCCCCGAGGCCGTCGCCGGCGCGGTGCTGCTCGTCCGTGGCCGCTACGACCTGCGCGCGTCGTTCTTCGTCGTCTCGATGGCCCTCCGGCTCGCCGGCGTCGGGCTTGGAGCGTCCTTTGGGGTCACGGAGGCGATCCTCGGGTACGTGCTCGCCCAGGCCCTCGCCTCGGTGGCGATCGGGGTCACGGCCGCCGCCCTGCTGCGGCGCTTTCCCGCCTCGCCGCACGAGGCCCTGGGCGAGGATGCGCACGGGATCCGCCGCTTCGTCGTCAACTCGGCGCTCGGCTCTGGCCTCGTCTCGCTGCGGACGACGGCCGCCCCGCTCGGGCTCGGCCTCGTCAGCAACCCTTTTCAGGTGGGGTACTTCCGCACCGGTCAGGCGCCGGTGACGGGGCTTGCGGCGCTCTCTTCGCCGGTCCGGCTGATCATGCTGACCGAGCAGACGCGCGACGTCGAACGTGGCCGCGACGACCTCCTCTGGCAATCGCTGAGGCGGTACTCGATCGTCGCGGCGGCGCTGCTCGTGCCCGTCGTCCCGGTGGCGTGGGCACTGTTGCCGTGGGCGGTCCCCTTCGTCTTCGGGAGCGACTTCGAGGCCGCCGTCGACCCCGCGCGGGTGCTGCTGCTCGCCGGCTCGATCCAGCTCGTGCTGGGCTGGTCGAAGTCGCTGCCGGTCTCCGTCGGGCGTCCCGGCCTGCGCATTGTCGCCCACGGCGTCGAGACGGTCGTGCTAATCCCGCTCGTGCTCGTTCTGGGCGCGCGCTGGCAGGCGACGGGGGCAGCCGTTGCGTATCTCGTGGCCACCTGCGCGTTCGCGCTGACCTGGGTCGTGCTCCTCCTGCGGCTGCGGGGCGAGCCGCTCACGCGGGTCGAGGCGGCCGCACCGTGAACGTCCTCGTCGTCAGCGGCATCTGGCCGCCCGACGTGGGCGGCCCCGCCAGCCACGCGCCGGAGGTGGCGGGCTACCTTCGCTCGTGCGGGCACGAGGTCGAGGTCGTGACCACCGCCGACCGCGAACCCGCTCCGCAGGCCTACCCGGTGTGCTGGACGAGCCGGCGGCTGCCGAAAGGCCCGCGGCACCTCCACGCCGCCTCGCTCGTGGCTCGTCGCGCCCGTGCGGCCGACGTCGTCTACACGACCGGCATGTTCGCCCGCAGCGCCGTCGGCGCCCGGCTCGCACGTCGGCCGTACGTCGTCAAGCTGACGGGCGACCCCGCGTTCGAGCGGCTGCGCGCGCGCGGCAGCGTCGGCGGGACGGTCGAGGACTTCCAGGCCAACCCGGCGCTCCAGGCCCGCCTGCTCGGCCGGCTGAGAGAGAGCGTGCTCCGCGGCGCCGCACACGTGTACTGCCCGAGCGAGTACCTGCGCACGCTCGTGCTCGCGTGGGGCGTCCCGCCCGAGCGCACCGGCGTGCTCCCGAACCCCGCCCCCGCCCGACCCGCGTTCGGCAACCGCGACGAGTTGCGCCGCAGCCTCGGGCTGGACGGCGTCGCGCTCGCCTTCGCCGGCAGGCTGACCGCTCAGAAATCACTCCACGTCCTGCTCGAGGCGCTGACGCTCGTGCCGGGGGTGACGCTTGCACTCGCCGGGGGCGGGCCTGAGCGGGAGGCCGTCGAGCGAGGAGTCCGCGAGCACGGGCTGGCCGACCGGGTGCAGCTCCTCGGGCCACGGAGCCGCGGCGAGGTGCTAGAGCTGTTCCACGCGGCGGACGCAACCGTCCTCTCGTCCGGCTGGGAGAACTTCCCCCACTCGGTCGTGGAGTCGTTGGCCGTCGGGACGCCGGTTGTCGCCACAGCGGTGGGCGGGGTCGCTGAGGTGTTGCACGACGGCGAGAACGGGCTGCTCGTCCCGCCGGCCGACCCGCAGGCGCTCGCCGCCGCGATCGGGCGCTTCGCGGGCGACGCCGAGCTGCGGCAGCGACTGCGGGCGGGAGCGGAGCCGTCGGTCGCCGCGTACAGCGTCGAGGCGCTGTTCGCCGACCTCGAGGCGACCCTGGCCCGGGCGGCACGATGAAGAGGCGCGTCCTCTTCGTCGCCCGCACGCGCTACGCGCTGCCGCTCGACCCCGGGCTAGCCCGCAAGTGGGACGCCCTCGGCGAGCGGCTCGACGTGCGCGTCCTCGCGGCCGCCGCGGCCGGCTCGCCGCGCACGGACGGCACCTTCGTGCTCGCCCCGGCGGCCGGCCCCAAAGTGCTCGACGGGCCGCTCTACTACCTGACGCTCCCGCTGCGCGTGGCCCGCGAGCTGCGCAGCTTCCACCCCGACGCCGTCGTCGCGCAGAGCCCGTACGAAGGAGCGGCGGTGCTCGCGGCCCGCCTGCTCGCGCGTAGCCGGGCCAAGCTCGTGCTCGACATCCACGGCGACTGGCGGACGTTCACCAGGCTCTACGGCTCCGGCAGCCGACGCGCGCTCGACCCGGTCGCCGACCGCGTCGCAGCCGCCGTCGTCCGGAGAGCGGACGGCATCCGCACCGTCTCGGACTACACCACGAGCCTCGTCCGGGAGCTCGGACGGGAGCCCGCGGGCGTCTTTCCCGCGTACATGGATCTTCGTTCGTTCCTGGACGACCCGCCCGCGCCGTTGCCCGAGCAGCCGCGGGCGCTCTTCGTCGGGGTGCTGGAGCGATACAAGAACGTTGACGGCCTGGCCGCCGCCTGGCGCCTTGCGGCGCCGCGCGTGCCGGACGCGCGGCTGCTGCTCGTCGGCGCCGGCACGATGGCCGATGTGCCCCGGCGACTCGTGGCCGACTTGCCCCAGCAGACCGCGTGGGTGGAGCGGCTGACCTCGCCCGAAGTCGCTCGCGCACTCGACGAGTCGACGCTCCTCGTGCTGCCGTCTCGCTCCGAGGGGATGGGCCGTGTCGTCGTCGAAGCGCTCGCCCGCGGCCGGCCGGTGCTCGGCGCCCGCGTCGGCGGGATTCGCGATCTGATCGAGGACGGCGTCAACGGCGTTCTTGTGCAACCCGGCGACACCCCCGCGCTCGCCGACGCCCTCGCCGCGTTGCTCGCCGATCCCGAGCGGGTCGAGTCGCTAGCCGGCGCGGCGCGAGCGAGCGCGGTGCCGTGGATCCTCTCGCCGGAGGAGTTCGCCGAGCGGCAGGCCGAGGTCGTGGAGCGAGTGGTCGGCGCGTGAAGCTGATCGTCGTCACGCAGCACGTCGATGCGCAGCATCCGTCGCTCGGAGCGACCGTTCCGAAGCTGCGAGCCCTCGCAGCGCGCGTCGACGAGCTCGTCGTGCTCGCCGACGCGGCGGCGCCGACGGCGCTGCCGGCGAACTGCACGGTGCGGCTCTTCTCGGCGCGAACGCGGTTCGGTCGCGGACTCCGCTTCCTCCGCGTTCTCCTGGCGGAGCTGCGCGGCGCCGACGCCGTCCTCGCGCACATGTGCCCGATCTACGCCGTGCTCGCCGCCCCCCTCGCGCGGCCAAGAGGGGTGCGCGTGCTGCTCTGGTACACGCAGTGGCACGCGAGCCCGACCCTGAAGCTCGCGGAGCGAGCGTCGACGCGCGTCCTCTCGGTCGAGCGGGCGTCGTTCCCGCTCTCCTCGCGCAAGCTCGACGCGATCGGCCACGGGATCGCGGCCGACGAGCTCGCCTGCCGGGGCGCGGACCCCGGAGGGTCGGACCTGACCGTGCTCGCGCTCGGCCGCTACTCGGCGGTCAAGGGCTACGCGACGCTGATCCGCGGGGTGGGCGAGGCGGTCGCGCGCGGCCTCGACGTGCGGCTCGCCGTCCACGGGCCGGTCTCGAACGAGCCGGAGACCCGTCACCGCGACGAGCTCGCCCTGCTCGCCTCGGAGCTGAGCCTGACCGAGCGTGTTGTCCTCGGCGAGGCGCTGCCGCGTTCGCAGGCGCTTGCGTCCTTGGCGCGGTCGAACGTCCTGGCGAGCGCGACCGTGCGCGGCGCGGCGGACAAGGTGGTGCTGGAGGCAGCGCTCAGCTGCGCGCCGGCAATCGTCCCTGAACACGCCTTTGTCGGCCTGGTGCCAGAGGTGCTGCGCTTTCGGGCAGATGATCCCGGCTCCGTCGCGGACGCCTTCGAGCGCTACGCGCGGCTCGACTCAGAGGAGCGCCAGCGCCTGGGCGAGACGCTACGGCAGCGCGCGCTGGACGGTCACACGGTCGAGTCGTGGGCCGACGCCGTCGTGCGAATCGCCTCCGCATAGACCGCGGCAGTCCGGCGCGCCATCGCGTCCGCCGAGAAGTGCTCGAGCGCGCGTGCCCGGCCCGCTGCGCCGAGAGTGCCGGGGTCGTCGAGTACGCGGACGACTGCGTCGGCCAGTGCGGGCGCGTCCTCCGGCGGCACGAGGACGCCGGTCTCGGCGTCGCCGACGATCTCGGGGATCGAGCTGACGCGCGTCGCGACGATCGGCTTTCCGCTGAGCATCGCCTCCAGCAGCACGAGCCCGAACCCCTCCCAGCGCGCCGGGTGAACCAGCAGCTCGGCGCGCTCGAGCAGCGCCGCGACGTCGCCAGCCCGTCCGAGCAGGATGAGTGCGTCCGCGACGCCGAGCTGGCGCGCAAGCGCCTCGAGCGAGTCCCGCTCCGGCCCCTCGCCGGCGATCACGAGGACGGCGCTCGGGTGTGACCCGAGGATCGAAGGCAGCGCCCGCACGACGAGGTCGAGTCCCTTCTGCGGCGCGAGCCGGC
>JBKJSM010000059.1:0-23097 GCA_046594445.1 Gaiellaceae bacterium
CGTCTTGCCGGAGATGGACGCGCTCGAGGTGATCTTGTAGCCGCTCAGGTGGCTCCAGCGGAGCTTCCGCTTCGCGAGGTCGAGTGCGTAGACGCGGCCGTTCCAGGCCCCGAAGTAGTCGAGCCCGCCGCGCACGACGGGCGACGACTCGATCGGGGAGCCGACCCGGAACTGCCAGCGCAGCCGGCCGTTGCGTCGGTCGAGCACGCGGACGAGGCCGTCCATCCCGTGCACGACGAGGTCGTCGCCGACGATCGCGGGCGACGACGCCATCTTCCCGTGACTCGGGCTGTACCGCCAGATCACCTTGCCGTTGCGCATGTTCAGCGCGTAGATCTGACCCTTGTAGTTGCCGATATAGGCGACGCCGCCGTCGACGACCGCGGGAAACTCGATCAGCGTCCCGATCCCGCGCGACCAGACGACCTTGAACGGGGGCCGCAACGCGATGTCCTCGTGCGCCTGGGTGCGGCCGGAGTTGGCGCCGTACATCGGCCACTGGAGCGATTCGCGGTAGAGGCGGATCGTCACCTCGCGCCGCTGCTTGAACGGCATGCGCACCACGCGCATCGCGTACCCGGGCTTGGAGACCCGAACCGGCAGGGCCGCGCGGCGCTTGACCTTCACGGAGGCGAGCCCCGTCTCGTCGGCGTAGCCGGCACGGTGGCCGATGACGACGCGCGCTCCCTGCACCCGCGCGTGGGTGTCACCGTCCACGATCGTGACCAGCACCTTCGCGGCCTGGGAGAGCTGCGCCACCGCACGCGCGACTGGGGGGTCAGCCGGAGTCAGCGCGTCGGCCGAGCGCAGGTCGGGCGCGTCGCCGGAGCATGCTGCCGCCAGGCCCAGCAGGGCCAGACCTGCCGCGATGAGGCGGGTCATGCCTCGCCGGGCTCGCCTGCGACGGGCTCCGGTAGCTCTTCCGCGAACGGAACGAGGCTACCCCCGTCGTCGGCTGTCAGACACAGATGGGAGAAGAAGCGCGTCATCACGATCCCGGGGCGGAACACGCCGAGCGTCGGCTCGGGACGGTCCCCGTTCGCGAGCGCCAGCGCCAGCTCAGGGTAGCGGCTCCCCGCCGCCAGTGGCAGCGGAAACGCGCCGCCGAAGCGCGGGTTCACGTCGGTCACCGGGAGCGATCCGTCCGGCTCGCGGAAGCACTGGACGTTCGCCGGCCCGACGATCCCGACCGTCTCCGCGACGAGGCGCCCGTGCTCGATCAGCTCCTGGTCCTGGATCGACGCCCCCTTGATCGACTCGCCGCCCTTGGACTGGATCATCGTTCGCGGGATCGCGTTCAGGCAGCGGCTCTCGAGGTCGCAGAAGAGGTCGATCGAGAACTCCTCGCCCAGGCACTGCTCCTGCACGAACGAGTCCACCATCGTGTAGCCGAGGAAAAAGTCGAGCTCGGCCCGGTCGTGTGCGCGATAGATGTGCCGGGAGCCGAAGCCCTCGCGCACCTTGACGAGCAGCGGATAGCGCGCGTCGTCGGGCACGTCGTCCGGGAGCCAGCTGCGCGGGCTCGCGATCCCGTGCTCCTCGAACGTGAGGTGCGCCGTGTACTTGTCACCCATCCGCTCGCAGACCTCAGGCTCGGGAACCAGCACGAGCGCCGGTTCGAGCGCCTCGCGCGAGCGCGCGAGCAGCATCTGGTCGAGATCCGTCAGCGGCACGATCAGCCGGACGTCGTGCTCTGCGACGAGCGCGGTGAGCGCCCCGATGTAGCCCGGATCGTCGACGCGTGGGACGAACGCGTGGATGTCGGCGTGGTAGAGGGCAGGCGCCAGCCGGTCGACGTCGGTTGCGACCGTCCTCGCCCCCGCGCGGCCGAAGGCGGAGACGATGTCGACGCGCTGGCCCGCGCAGGTGAAGAGGACCGCCGTCACGCGCGCAGCCTAACGGGGCCTTGCACCTACACGGATCGTGCCGATCCGTGTATGATCTCGCAGTGGCTCGGTTGAACGTCACGCTCGGTGAAGCCCACGCGGCGAAGCTGCGGCGCCTGGCCGAGCAGACGAACGTGCAGGAGGGGACGCTGGCACGCTCGCTGCTCGCACACGCCCTCGACGAGACAGATGCCGATCCGCAACACATCGGCGATCTGCTCGACGCCATTCCCGGCGCCTTCGAGAGTGCGCAGCTCGGTCTGGAGCAGGCGCGGCGGGGCGAGACGATTCCGCTCGATGAGCTCTAGGGCATGGCGCAGGTCGCGCTCAGCGCCCGCGCAGGGGAGGAGCTCGAGCGACTGATTGCAAGCCACAGCCTTCCTGGCGACACCAGGGCACGCGTTCGGCGCTCGCTCGAGCATCTCGAGCGCTTTCCACTCCTGGGAACCGCGCTCGGTGGCCGTTGGGAGGGACTCCGCTTCGTGCTCGGTCCCTGGCGCTGGTTGATCCTCGTCTACGCCTACCTCGAGGCCGAAGACCGCGTCGTCGTGGTCACGATCCAGGACGGGCGAGCCGCCCAGTCCCCACGGGCATCCTGATCAGAGCAGCCCCCCGAGCGGACTGCCGTACACCGAGAAGCGAAGGCTGACCGCAGCGGCGAGCGCCAGCAGCACGGCGAGCACGATGCCGCGGCGGCCGTGGGCGACCCGCTCGGCGCCCAGGCCGAACGCGAGCGCCCAGGCGGGCAGCGTCGTCAGCATGTACGTGGCCTTGATCACGTCTCCATCGGGGGTCGGATAGCTGATCGTGAAGTAGAGCATCCCCGCGATTCCCGCCAGCGGCAGGAGCCCGACGAGCAACCGCTCCGGGGAGGCGCGCAAACGCCGGATCGAGCTCGCGAGCAGCCAGAGCCAGCCGGCGACGGCGAGCGCGGTCGGGACGAGCCCGGCGACGCTCTGCGCCGTGAGCTCGCGTCGGGTTGCCGGGCTCGGGTCGCCCTTGGCCGCCTGCCACGCGTGGACGCCGAACCAGTCTCCCCACCACTCCGCGTAGAGCTGCGGCCAGAAGCGGTTCTCGAACGCGGGCCTGAAGGGGCGGGTCACGACCTCGGGGAGCCCCGGATCGACGTAGAACTCGACCGGCCGACGCTCCCAGAGCGGCTTGGCGACCTGAGGGCGGTCGAAGATCGGATTGGTGTACGAGCGAGCCTGGTAGGCGTACCACGGCCCCGCTACTGCCACGGTCGCGGCCACCGTCACGGCGGCCGCGGCGAGGATCCTGCGCCGCCGGACGGGATCGCCGATCGCCGCGCCCGCGAGCGCGAGCAGGACGACCGCGAACGTCCACAGCGAGAAGGCGCGGACGAGCTGGCCGGCGCCGAGCGCCAGGCCGAGCGGGACGGCGGCGAGCAGCCGGTAGTCGTCGCGCACGATCATCCGCGCCGCCAGGAGCAGCGCAAGCGTCGAGAGGAAGAGGTCGAGCGTCTCGGGATGGAACATCGCGGCGGCCTTGAGCAGGACGGCACTGCAGACGAAGAAGCCGAGCGATGCGACGTGGAGGACGAGCCGTCCCGGCCACAGCTCGCGCGCGAGCGCGAGCAGCAGGAGCGCGGTGGCGAATGCGAGCGCGGCGTTCAGCAGCTGGGCCAGCCGGCGCGGGTCGCCGAGCCCAAGTCGCTCCCCGACCTCGAGCGCCCCGGCGGCGACCGTGTAGAAGGCGGGCGGCGTGTAGTACTCGCCGATCCCCTCCGGGAACCCCTCGCCGTCGCGGATCCCCTCCGCGTAGGAGATGTGGTCGACCGCGTCGTAGCCGAGGCCCGGCGGGTAGTGCAGCGCGTTCCAGGTCGCGACGAGCGCGAGCAAGGCGAGCAGTGCGATCGTTGTCGCGCGAACCCTCCTAGCCGCCACCGTCTCGCCTCCAGCCGCCGGTGCTTCCCTTGTACGTTCCGCCGAAGAGCGCGAGCGGCGTGCGCAGCAGGATCAGCACGTCGGTGAGCGGTGAGCGGTGGTCGACGTACCAGACGTCGAGCTCGATCCGCTCGTCCCAGGAAAGCGCAGCCCGGCCGTGGATCTGAGCCCAACCCGTGATCCCCGGCAGAACGTCCAGGCGGCGGCGCTGCCGGTCGTCGTAGCGCTCGACCTGATAGCGGAGCGTCGGGCGCGGCCCGATCAGGCTCATCTCGCCGCGGACGACGTTCCAGAGCTGCGGCAGCTCGTCGACCGAGGTGCGCCGAAGCAGCCGGCCGACGCGCGTGATCCGCGCGTCCCCCTTGTCGACCGCATAGCCCGCCCCTTTCGACTCGGCGCCGACGACCATCGTCCGCAGCTTCAGCAGCTCGAAATCGACGCCGTCCTTGCCGACGCGCGTCTGCCTGAACAGGATCGGCCCGCCGTCGCCCAGCTTCACGGCCAGCGCGGCGAGCGCCAGGACGGGGCTGGCCACGGCGAGGCCCGTGGCGGCGATCGCAATGTCGAGCGAGCGATTCAGCGCGTGCCCTCGGCCGCTTCCCACGTCGCGGGGACGCCGCGTCGCAGGTAGTTCCAGAGCGCGACGACCGTCGCCCAGGTGACGAGGACGTAGTAGCGAGCGATCCCGAGACCGAGGGCGGCTGCGGCGAGCAGCGCAAGCTGGCCCGCGAGCACGACCTGGTAGACGAGCCCTTCCCCGACGAGCGCGATCGACGTTGCCGCGAGGACGAGATGCAGGACTCCGCTGCCGTAGCGCAGCACGCGATGCGAGATCATCTCCACGAGGTAGCCGGCCGGCAGGCGCTTCAGCATCGAGCCGCGTAGCGTGATCTCCCAGCAGTGCTCGAACATCCGCACCTTGCGTCGGTACTCGGTCTCGTTCGAGGGCGTCGGCTTCTCGAAGGCGCGTGCGGCAGGCTCGTAGACGGCGCGGCGCCCGGCCTGCACCATTCGGTAGGGGAACGCGAGGTCGTGGCCCCACCTCGGGTCGACCTCGACGTAGTCCTCGCGCCGCACCGCGTAGATCGAGCCGTTGCCGCCCGTGATGGAGCCGAGCCGCGACTCGGCCAGGCGCTGGGCCATCTCGTAGCGCCAGTAGACGCCCTCACGATTGGAGCCGTCGGCAGCCTCGAGCACGAGCTGCCCGCACACGTATGCGACCTCGGGATCCGCGAAGCTCGCGACGAGGCGCCGCAGCGCATCCGGCGCCCACGTGGCGTTCGCGTCGGTGAACGCGACGATCTCGCTCTCGCTGGATCGGACTGCGCTGTCCTGCGCGGCGACCTTGCCGCCGCGCGGGTTACGGATCACGCGGACGTCCGGGAAGGCGGCCGCGATCTCCTCCGTTCGGTCGGACGACGCATCCGAGGTGACGACGAGCGCCAGCCGATTGGCGGGGTAGTCCAGCGCCTGCAGGTTCTCGAGCCGGCGCGCGATCACGGCCTCCTCGTTGTGGGCCGCCACGACGACGGTCACGGACGGCTCCACCGGCCCTTGCCGCACGGGCCGCTCTGCAAGCCGCGCCGTCGCTGCGGCGGCGAGTGGATAAAGGAGGTGCGTCCACAGGAGCGCGGTCAGGCTCGCCCAGAAGAGGATCTCGACTGCGATCACGATCGCCGATGGTACGCGGCGGCGGCACCGCGATAACGTGTCGCCGCCTCCACCCATGAAGAATCTCCTCGACGAGCGGCCGACCACGACTCTCCACGGCGGGAACGCCTTTGCGCGCTCGTTCGTCGAGGACGCCGACCTGCGGGGGCGCGACGTGCTCGACATCGGTTGCGGCTTCGGCTGGTTCACGCTCAACGCACTGGAGGCGGGCGCGACCACCGTCGTCGGGGTCGAGCCCACCGAGGATGGGCTCGCGACCTCCCGCCGTCACCTCACTGATCCGCGCTGCTCGTTCGTCGTCGCCGGCGGAGGCTCGCTCCCGTTCGAGAGCGAGTCGTTCGACACCGTGGTGCTGTGGGAGGTGCTCGAGCATGTCCTGGCCGGCACCGAGCGGCTCGTCTTCGCAGAGATCGCTCGGGTGCTGCGCCCCGGCGGCAGCTTCTACCTCTCGACGCCGAACGCGAACGTGCTCGCCAAGGTGACGGACCCGGCTTGGTGGCTCACCCGACACCGGCACTACGACGCGGACACGCTCAGGAAGCTGGCCGCCGGCGCCGATCTCGAAGTCGTACGGCTCCAGCGGCGTGGCGGCGGGTGGCAGATCCTGCACATGCTCAACCTCTACGTGGCCAAGTGGATCTTCCGGCGGCGGCCGTTCTTCGGGACGTGGTCGCTCCGGCGACTCGACCGCGACTGGGCCCGCGACGAAGGCTTCGTCCATCTCTACCTGCAGAGCCGCAAGAGCTCCGTGTCGACGTGAGCACGCCGGAGGCTCGCGAGATGCGGGGAATCCACGCCGGCGCGATCGTCCTCGTCGGGATCGTCACCCTCAACGTCGGCAACTACGTCTTCCACTTCTTCTCGGCGCGGGAGCTGGGGCCGGCGGCTTACGGGGACGTCGTCTCGCTGCTCGCGCTCGCCGGCCTGATCGCGCTGCCTCTCGGCGGGATCCAGGTCGTGGTCGCCCGGGCGGTGGCGCGCCTCTCGACCGTCGACGACGCCGAGCGGCTGCGTGCCTACGTCCGGCTCGGCCTGCTCGCAACGGCGGCCGTCTCGACGGCGATCGCGCTCGTCTTGATCGCCCTCTCACCGCTGATCCGGGACTGGCTGGGCGTCGGCAGCTTGAGCGCGGTCGTCCTCACCGGCGCGCTCACCGTTCCGGCGCTGCTGACGCCGATCGCGCTGGGAGTCGCGCAGGGGCTGCAGCGGTTCACGCTCCTCTCGGTCTCGCTGACGTTGAGCACCGTCGTCCGTCTGGCCTCGCTCGTCGTCGTGCTCGCGCTCGGATCGGGTGTCGCCGGCGTCCTCGGCGCCAGCCTGGTCGGGTCGATCGTCGCGCTCTTCGTCCCCCTCGCCGGTCTGAGAGCACGCTTGCGGGGGCCGCGAGCGGACTCGCCCCCGCTCTCGCGCGCGGGGGTGACGACCTCGCTCCTGCCGAGCGTGATCGGGCTCCTCGCGATCACCGCGCTGACGACCGCAGACGTGCTCGTCGCGAAGGTCGTCCTGGACGACCACGACGCCGGCATCTATGGCGGCGCGTCCTTGATCGGGCGCGTCATCTTCTACCTGCCGGCCGTGATCCTGACGGTGCTGCTGCCGAAGGTCTCCGCACGGACGACCCGGGGCGAGACGAGCGGCGACATCCTCGCCGCGAGCGTCGTTGTCACGCTCGCCGCGTCAACGCTGGTGACGCTCGTCTACGCACTCGCTCCAGAGCTCGTCGTCCGCGTCGCCTTCGGCTCCGAGTACGACGACGCGACCGGCCTGCTTGGCCTGTTCGGGATCGCGATGACGGGCTACGCGGTGCTGAACGTCCTGCTGGTCTACCACCTCGCCCGCGGCGTCAACGCGCTCTCGTGGCTCCTGCTCGCCGGCGCCCTGGCCCAGCTCGGGGGGTACGCGCTCCTGCACGACTCGGGACGGCAGCTGCTCGCCGTCAGCATCGCGACGATGGTTGTGCTCCTCGTCGCCCACGAGCTCTTCGTCCAGCGTTCGCTGACGTCAGCCGCGACCGGTCTCATGCGCAGCCGGCGCGGCTAGGTTGCTTCTCGCATGACGCTCTCGGTCACCGTCATCGTTCCGCTGCACCGGCGGACGGCCGCGTTCGAGCAGTGCGTCGAGGCGTCGCTGCGGCAGCTGCGGGAGGGGGACGAGCTCCTCATCGTCGGCGATAGCTACCCTGGCCCGCTGCCCGACGGCGCCCGAGTCCTGCTGACCGGCTCGCCTCACGACACGAGTCCGGCCGAGAAGCGCGACGTCGCCCTGGCCGAGGCCCACGGCGATCTGCTCGCGTTCCTCGACGACGACGCGTACCCGGCCGATGGTTGGCTCGAACGGGCGGTCGACCGGTTCGCCGACCCGTCGATCGTCGCCGTCGGCGGCCCGGGAGTGACGCCGCCCGGCAGCGGCTGGCGCGAGCGGGCGAGCGGCGCGTTTTACGAGTCACCCTTCGGCAGCGGCGGGCTCCGCTTCCGCTTCACGCCGCTCGGCGAGGTCCGCGAGGTAGACGACTTCCCCGCGTACAACCTCTTCGTCCGGCGGGACGAGCTGAGCGCGATCGGCGGCTGGGACTCGAGCTTCTACGGCGGCGAGGACACAAAGGTCTGCCTGGCGCTCCGCCGGGCGGGACACCGAATCGTCTACGACCCGGACGTGCTCGTCTATCACCACCGCCGGCGCGTCTTCGGGCCGCACCTGCGCCAGGTGGCGAACGTCGGGCGCCACCGGGGCCACTTCGTGCGCATCTTCCCCGAGACATCGCGGCGACCGGTCTATTTCGCCCCGGCGCTGGGGCTCGTCGCCGGGCTCGCGGCCGTCGCCTGGTCGGCAACGGAGCCGAGTCGCTTCGCCGCTCTCGCCGCGCTCGGCGCAGCCGGCGCGGCCACGATCACGGGTTGGGCGCTTCGGGATGGACGCGATCCGGCCGTCGCCTTGGTACTGCCGGCCGTGGTCTGGACAACCCACGCCGCGTACGGCGCCGCGTTCCTGCAGGGGCTCGTGACCCGCGAGATCGAGCGGTGAGCGCGCCGCCCGGCGTCAGCGTCGTCATCCCGACCCTGAACGCCGAGAAGTACCTCGCCGAGTGCCTCTCGGCCCTCCGCGACCAGGACTACCCCGGCGAGCTCGAGATCGTCCTCGTCGACGCCGGCTCGACCGACCGCACGCTGGAGATCGCCGCAGCGCACGGCGTCGAGAGGGTGCTCGCCAATCCGCTCCGCACCGGCGAGGCCGGCAAGGCAGTCGGGTTGCGCGAGGCCAGGCACGACCTGCTCTGCATGGTCGACTCCGACAACGTCGTCGTCGGCCGCGACTGGCTGCGCCGGATGGTGGCGCCGTTCGAGGACGATTCGGTCGTGTCCTCGGAGGCGCTGCGCTGGGACTACCGCCCGCAGGACCACTTCATCAACCGTTACCAGGCGCTGACCGGGATCAACGACCCGATGGCGATCTTCATCGGCAACTACGACCGCTGGTCGCAGCTGACGGGCCGCTGGACCGACTATCCCTTTCGCTCCGAGCGGCGCGACGGCTGGGAGCGCGTCGAGCTGGATCCGCGGTATGTACCGACGATGGGCGCCAACGGCTACATCGTGCGGCGGCGCGCGCTCGACATCGTTCCCGTCGACGACTATTTCTTCGACATCGACTTCGTCTACGACCTCGTGCAGCGCGGCGAGCGAATCGTCGCGCGCGTGGACGTGCCGATCCGCCACTACTTCTGCGACTCGGTCGGCCAGTTCTACCGGAAGACACGGCGGCGAACGGACGACTACCACTACTTCGCGCGCGCCGGCCGGCGCACCTACCCGTGGACGCAGCGCCAGCGAGCCGGAGTCGTCCGCTTCGTCCTCTCGACCGTTCTGGTCGTGCCCCTGCTCGTCCAGGTCGCGCGCGGGTGGTGGCGTAAGCCGGATCCCGCGTGGCTCTTCCACGTTCCCGCCTGCTGGATCACGCTCGGCGTCTACGCGGCGGGTGTGGTGCGTGGACGCTTCGCGCCCGCGATGCTCGACCGCGAGGGTTGGGGCCAGTAGCGCTTAGCCCGGCCGGCGCGCAAGGACGGCGTACATCGTCGACCGTCCGAGCGCGCGTTCCACGGCAGCGCCCAGGATCGCCGGCGCGGCCACGACCGGGTTCATATTGCTCGTCAGGAGCGAGACCCAGCGGGGGTTGCGGCCCCGCGCGAGCGCGTGGTGCAGACTGCCAGTCCACATCTGCGGGGCGAAGTCCCAGTGCTCGCGCTCGATCGCGAACCCGGCACGCTGGAGCAGCGCGCGCGTCCCCTCGGCGGTGAACGCGAACAGGTGCCGCGGCGGGTCGTACCCGTGCCAGTACTTGCCGAAGACGCGGGCCGAAAGCGTGCGCGCGTCGGGCGTGCCCAGGTACAGCACCCCGCCGGGCGCAAGCAGCGAGCGGATGTCGGCGAGGACTCCCAACGGCTCCGGGACATGCTCGATCACGTGCCGCAGGACGACGGCCGAGAGCCCGCCCTCCTCCTCCTTCAGGAGCTCGACCCCCCCAAGCCTCACGGACACCCCTGGGATCGCACCCGCGCGCTCCGCCGACGCGGTGTCCGGCTCGAGTCCGCGCAGGGGCCGGTCCCAGCCGCTCTCGCGCAGGCGGACGAGGAACTTGCCGGTGCCGCAGCCGACATCCAGCAGCTCCCCGCCCGCGGGCGCCGCCCCCACGACACGGCGCGCCTCCCGACGGGCGAGCGGCTCGAGAGCACGCTCCAGCAGGCCGGGCTGCGCCGGCGAGAAGTACGCGTTCGCATACGCCCGGGCCAGGGTCTCCGGCGCCGGGGTCGGCTCGGCGGCGACGGTCCCGCACGCGGCGCAACGGACGTAGGGGAAACGCTCGCTGACGTCCACGGCGCCGAGATACCAGTCGGAGCCGACGAAGAACGGCCGCACCTCCGCACTGCCGCAGGCAACGCAGGTCATCGCGGAGCGACCGCGCCGCGGGCGAAGGCGGCGGCGTAGACGAGGTGCGTCAGCGGGAACGCCAGCAGCGCCAGCAGCCCGACGCGGACCGACCGGAAGCGCAGGGTCGCGATCAGCGCGCTCACGACGATCGCGACCCCGTAGACGACGGCGATGCCAACGGCGATCCGCGCGGGGACGAGCCCGAGCAGGACCAGCGGAGCCGCCAGGACGAGCACCCAGACGCTGAGGACGAGCACCGTCGACGGCCGTGCGGCGCGCAGCCCACGCCGGCGAACCTCCTCTCCGCGGCGTCGCCCGTAGACGGCGATCCGGCGAAGATGCGGCCGTACGAGCGGCGGAACCGGTGAGACGACCACCGTCTCCGGCGTATAGACGATCGTCCCCCCGGCCCTGCTGAGACGCTCGGCCAGCTCGTGAACGGGAACGTCGCTCGCAAGCTCGAGATACGCCTCCTTGCGGACGAGGATCGCATCCGACGGATAGTCGCGCACGACGCGCAGGTTGCCCGGTGTGAACCGGTAGTGCAGTGAGCCGCCGCCGAGCCGCGACTCCTGCACTGCGGCCGCCGCCCGGGCGCGGTCGCTCCCCGTGAACGGCGCCAGCAGAGGCGTCACGACCGCGGCCACTTCGGGGCGCGCCAGGAACGGAACGGTCGCGGACAGCCAGTTCCCGGCGAGCACGGCGTCCTCGCCGACGATCGCCACCAGCTCGCCGCCCGCGCGCTCGACGGCCGGCCGCATGCCGTCGCTCGGGTCGCCGAGCTCGACGTTCTCGTAATCGAGCTGCGACAGGGAGACGCCGTCCGGCGCGAGCACGGTCACGAGCGGGGCGTAGGAGCGCGTGCGATCGGCGCCGAGATCGCCGAGGGCCTGGCGCTTACGCTCGTAGTAGCGGAGGATGCGCAGCCGGTAGAAGATCGCGGCGGTATCGACGAGGGCACGGAGCACTGCGAGCGAGCCCACTCCCGAGCCGGTGAAGCGGTACTGCAGGTCGATCGGCTGCTCCTCGATCCGCGAATAGCCGAGCGAGCGCGATACGGCGAGCAGCTCGAGGTCGAACGCAAACCGCTTCACGAGCAGCAGCGGCAGCACCTCGTCGGCGACCTCGCGCCGGAAAACCTTCAGTCCGACCTGTGTGTCGCGCACGTCCAGACGGAAGAGAATTCGCACCAGCTGCTGGTAGAGCCAGCTTGCCGCCCGACGCGAGCCCGGATAGTGAACCACCGAATCCGGGTGCCGCTTCGAGCCGATGACGATGTCCAGCGACCGGCTCTCCGCGTGGCGGAGGAAGCGTGGGATCGAAGCAGGGTCGAGATCGAGGTCGGCGTCGACGTACCCGATCCAGCGCCCCCGGGCCTGCAGCGAGCCGAGCTTGAGCGCGTAGCCCTTCCCGAGGTTGCGGTCGTAGTGGAAGACGCGGACGAGGTCGTCACGCCGGTCGAGAAGCTGCTGCTCGGTGCGATCCGCCGAGCCGTCCGAGACGACGATCAGCTCGAACGGCTCACTGAGTCCGGCCTTGATTCGCTCGCGGATCGTGTCGATGTTGGCGAGGATCGAGTCCGCCTGGTTGTAGACGGGCACGACCACCGACAGCAGCAGCGACTCGCTCACGAGTGGAAGCCGACCCGGGCGAGCGCATCGTCGAAGATGACCGGCCAGTCGTAGTCGCGGGCCAGGCGGAGCGCGGCGGCGCGGCCGGCGCGCCACTCCTCGGGGGCACCGAGCAGCCGAGCGATGGCAGCCGCGAGCTCTGCAGGAGAGCCCTCGACGATGACCGCGGCGCCTGCTTGCTCGAGCGCACGGGCATTCGGCGGCACGGTGGTCGTCACGATCGGGAGGCCGGCGGCCAGGTACGACTTGAGCTTGCCCGGGTCGGCGTAGCTCGTGAAGGAGCCGGGCTCGTAGGGGGCGACGCCGACGGAGGCGGCCGCGAGCAACGCCTCCACGTCCTCGTGCCGAGGGACGTAGCCGTGAAAAGTCACCCGCTCGGCGATCCCGAGCCGTGCCGCCTCCTCGCGCAGCGGCTCGAGCATAGGCCCGCGGCCGATCACATCCGCGACGACGCCCTCGTCGAGGGAGGCGAGCGCCGCCAGGAGAGCGGAGACACCCTGCCGTTCGACGAGATGCCCGAGGAAAACGACCCGCTGCGCAGCGTGTCCGTCCTCCGGGGTGGTCGACAGGCGATCGAGCCAGGCGCCCATCGGGACGATGTGCGCCGGGGCGAGCCCCTTGCCGCGGTGCCGGCTGTCGCGCGCGAGACGCGCGCGCTTACTCAGCTCGAAGCGTGCGTCGGCACGACGGCAGCAATACCCGTCGACGGCATTGAACCCGCGCGTCAGCAAGCCGGGGCCGAACCGCTCCTCGACGTAGTCGACACACCAGTAGACGACCGTGTCCGCGCGGCGCGGGAGGAGCCCGCTCAGGCAGGCGAGCGCGTTGAAGCCGAACCACGCGTGGGCGCGTGGGATCTGCGCGGGCACGAGCAGGTCGAGCGGATAGGTCAGCGGCGGCCGCGAAGGAAGCCGCATGCGGCAGACGCTACGGCGCTCACCGCGCTCCCACACCGTCACCTCGTGCAGACCCCCTTCGTCCGGGAGGAGCGGATGAAAGATCGTCCTGACCGAAGCCGCCTCTCGCGCGACGAGGTGGTCGCGAAAAGCCTGAGCGGGGCCGTCGACGTGGCCGTTTGAGACGATCGTGAAGGTCGACTCGTCGATCCGCGGCACCGGCCGATCGTACGCGCATCCGCTACGCAGTACGCACCCGGGCCGTCTTCGGCAAGGATTGGGCCGTGGCAGCGCTACAGAGACGACGCTTTCGGGTCGCGATCGCCGCCGCGGCGACCGTGCTCACGACGATCGTGTGGATGCCATCCATCGTCCTGCACCCCGACAGCCGGGTGCTCGATGGGCCCTCCGACACGAGCTCCACGGCGCGCGACTACTGGTCGATGATCGAGCGCAGAACCAACCCGTTCTCCTCCAAGCGCGATCCGCTGCTCGGGGCGCCGGAGGGGGTCGTCTTCTCGCCCGAGATCGCCGTCGCAAACGTGATTCAGCCCGCGTTCGTCTGGGCTGTGAAGGGAGCGACAGGGGTTCTGGGCGCGATCAACCTCTTCATGCTGCTCGGTCTCGTTCTGACGGGCGCCGTGACCTTCGCGCTGCTCGACCGGTTGGGTCTCCACCCTCTCGCCGCGGCGTTCGGCGCCTATGCCTTCACCTTCAACACCTATCTGCTGCGCAAGATCGTCTACGGGCACGGCGGCCTGGTACACGCCTGGGTCTTCCCGGCGCTGCTCCTGGCCTGGCTCGAGTTCCGGCGCCGGCGGTCGACCGGGTCCGCGATCGCCATGGGCGTGGTGCTCGCAGCGGCCTTCTACGTCCACTCCTATTACGGCACCATCGCCTCTGTGCTCGCGGCGGTGCTCGCGACTTTCGAGCTCGTCCACCAGCGCGAGCGGCGGGCCGTGGCGCACCTCGCGATTGCTGCAGCGGTGGCTGCAGTCCTCGTCCTTCCGAGCGTCGCCGGGCTCGTGCTGAACCGGGGTGGCATCGCCGAGACGGCGGGTCATCGGCAGGAGGCGACGGCGGACTTCGGGGCGCGCCCACTTGCCTACCTCGTGCCGGCGGCCGGCAACCCGGTCGCGGGCGATCTCGTCGACGGGGACTTTCGCGCGAAGCTCGGGCAAGACGGCGGCGAGCCCGATCTGTACTTCGGCTGGATGACGCTGCTCCTCGCCGGGGCCGGTGTCGTGCTTCTCGTCCGCCGCCACGGCAGCCTTGCGTCCGGCGAGCGGCGCACAGCCGGTGTCGTCGCCGCCATCCTGGTTCCGGTCGGATTCCTCTGGTCGCTACCCCCGCACGTCGACGTCCTCGGGATCGAGATGCCGGCGCCGTCCGCCTTCACCGGGCTCTTCACGAACTACCTCCGTGTGTACGGGCGCTTCGGCGTGCTCCTCGGGCTGGGGGCGGCGGTGCTGGCGGCACTTGCCCTGGACGCGCTCGTCCGGCGCCGCCGACGTGGGTGGGCGCTCGGCGCAGCCGCGCTCGCGATCCTCGCCACCGAGCTCGCGTACGGCCTACCGGTACCCGCGTGGGACGTCTCGCGGTCGCCCGCCCACGTCGCGTTCCTCGCGCGGCAGCCGCGTGGCATCGTCGCGTCGTACCCGGCCCAGGGCGACAATGCCGTCGAGAACCGCTATGCACGGGAGGAGCTCTTCTGGCAGACCCGGCACGGGCAGCCGCTGTTCTTCACCGAGAGCGCGGTGAAGAACCGTAGCTGGGCGATCCGGCTGCTCGCCGACCAGCCGGCGGGCGAGAAGGTCGGGCACCTGCTCGCCGCAGAGCAGGTTCGCTACGTCGTCATCAACGACGCGGTCTATCGGGCGGCAGGCGCAGATCCACCGGCGCTCGAGCAGGGCAGCTTCCGCCTACTCGGGACGGCGGGCAGCGCGCGAGTCTACGAGGTCATGGCGGTATCCGGCGAGGTGAACGAGATCCTGGCCGAAGGGGCGGGACGCATCGCAGCTGCGCTCGGGCTCAGGCCGGCCAAGACGCGGATCGTCGGCGGCTTCCACGGTCCCGAGACCGGCACCGACGGCCGGGAGTATCACTGGATGAAGCAGGACGGGACGATCGAGGTCGACAACCCCGACGGCGACCTCGACCTCGAGCTCACGACGGTCGCTTTCAGCTCCGGGCAGCCACGCCGGCTAGCGCTCCTCGACGAGAAGGGGCGAACGCTCGGCGAGACGACAGTGGACGCCCAAGGCGCCGTGGCCACGATCCGCCCGTTCCGGCTGCCGGAGGGTACGTCGCGAATTCGTCTGGTCGCCGCGCCCGGCCCCGCGCAGCTCGGCGGGACTGACAAACGCGTCGCATCGGTCTACCTCGGTCCCGTGCTCGTCCAGCCCTACGTGGACTACTCCGTCTATGCCGGCTAAGCACCTCGCCGCCGTCGCGGCAGCCGCCGTCGCGATCACGCTCCTCTGGCTGGAGCCGCTCGTCGCGCACCTGAGCAGCGCGGTGCTCAGCGGGCCTTCGGACGTCACCTCCACGATTCGGCAGTTCGAGAGCGGCGAACGACTCGGACACTCGCCCTTCACGTTCTCGCACGACCCCTTGCTGGGTGCGCCCGAGGGGACGACGTTCTCCCGGGCGGTTCAGGTTGCGAACGCAATCCAGCCTGCGTTCGTCTGGACGCTGAAGCAGGGAGTTGGCTGGATAGCTGCGTTCAACGTGTTCCTCCTGCTCGGCTTCATACTCACCGCCCTGGCGACGTTCGTGCTGCTCCACCGGCTCGGCGTACACCCCGCCGCGGCCGCGTTCGGTGCGTACGTCTTCTCGTTTAATCCGTACGCCTTCGAGAAAGCCGGTCTCGGTCAGCCCGGCCTCCTGCACAACTGGGTGCTCGTCGTGCTGCTGATCGCGCTGCTCGGTCTCCACGAACGGCGTACCGTTCGGCAGGGCGTTCTCGTCGGGCTGACCGCGGCGCTCTGCTTCTACATGCACACGTATCTGGGTTTCGTGGCGTTACTGGCGATCGCCGTCGTCCTCGCGGTCGACCTCATCGATCGGCGCGGGGGGCGACGCTTGGCCATCGTCGCGGGCGCCGGCGTCGTCGCCCTCGGAGTGGCGCTCACGCCGGCGATCGCCGTGACGCTCGACGATCGCACCGCAGCTCGGCAGGTCACGTCCGAACGCGCCGAGGTGCTGCGCGACTTCGGAGCCGTCCCGTCCACGTACCTGAAGCCACCCGGCGGGAGCCTCGTCGGCGCCGCCCTCTCGTCGCAGAGCCGCGACGAGCGCATCGAGGACGCCGGCGGGACGATGTACTTCGGTTACGTGACGCTCCTCCTGGCCGTGTTCGGCGTCGTGCTGCTCGTTCGGCGGCAAACCCGACTCGCCGAAGGCCCCCGGCGATTCGCCGGCTTCGCGGGCGTTGCGCTCGTCGTCGTCGCCTTCCTCGTTGCGCTGCCGGACCGCGTGACGCTGTTGGGCCTCGACCTGCCGATGCCGTCCTGGCTCCTCGGGAACTTCACGCCCGGCATTCGCGTCTACTCGCGGTTCGGCATCCTGGTCGGGCTGGGGCTTGTGGTCCTTGCCGCACTGGCGCTCGACGTTGTGGCGCGACGGCGGCACGGCAAGGCTTTCGTGGCCGCAGCCCTTGCCCTGGTCGCGGTCGAGCTGGCGGTCGGCCCGCCGATCCAGACGTGGGACACCGACGAGCCGCCGGCATACGACCGCTGGCTGGCCACGCAGGACCGGGGCATCGTCGCGATCTACCCACCGCCCGGCGAGCACATCGAGGAGGAGAACCACACTCGGGGAGAGCTGTTCTTCCAGACCGTGCACTGGCAGCCGCTCTTCTTCACCGAGTCGCCGCGGAAGAGCCGCGGCTGGGCGATCCGCGAGCTCTCGGGGAACCTCGACGAGCCTGGTGTCCCCCAGCTGCTGGCGTCACAGGGCGTGCGGTACGTGGTCGTCAACGACGACGTTTACCGCGCGATCGGCGATCGGCCGCCGAATGTGCCGCTGCCGCTGCTGCGGCGCTTCGACGGTGCTCGCGCGTTCAGGGTGGTTGCCGAGCCCGCCGACGTGGAGACCGTGTTGCACGCCAGCGCCGGCCGAGTCGCCGAAGCCATGGGCATTCCGGCGCCAACGGTCGAGATCCCGGGCAAGGGATTCCAGGAGCCCGAACGCTCGGAGCTCGACGGCCGCGACTGGCGCTGGCTGATCGAGGGAGGCGTTCTGGAGATCGACGTGCCGGAAGCAAGCCTCCAGTTCGAGTTGAAGGGGATCGCGTTCAGCGCCCACCGCAACCGTCTTCTGATCCTGCGCGACGAGGACGGCAGCACCCTCGGCAAGGTCGATGTCGGCACAGCGACCCGTGATTTCACAATCAGCCCGTTCCGGCTGCCCAAGGGCAAGAGCAGGCTCCTGCTCGACGTGTCCCCCCCGCCAGAGCAGCTCGGCGAGAGCGACCAGCGTTTCGCCTCGATCTTTCTCTCGCCCGTCGTGATCCGTCCGCTCGCGGACTACTCGCGGCGGTAGCGCGGTAGCATCCTCCGCGTGTCGGCCCGCGTCTGCTTCGTCGTCGGCGCCAGGCCGAACTTCATGAAGTCGGCGCCGGTGTACCGGGAGCTGGCGGCGCTGGCGCCCTCGCTCGAGCTCGTCCTCGTCCATACGGGCCAGCACTACGACGAGGCGATGTCGGAGGTCTTCTTCACCGAGCTCGGCCTGCCGCGCCCGGACGAGTTCCTCGGCGTCGGCCCCGGCAGCCACGCAGAGCAGACGGCGAAGGCGCTCGTCGGCGTCGAGCGGGTGCTGCGCGAGCGGGAGATCGACCTGTGCGTCGTCGCCGGCGACGTCAACTCGACGCTCGGTGCCGCCCTCGCCGCCGCCAAGGCAGGGGTGCGGCTCGCCCACATCGAGTCGGGCCTGCGCAGCTTCGACCGCACGATGCCGGAGGAACACAACCGCAAGCTGACTGACCACGTCAGCGACGTCCTGCTCACGCACTCGCAGGACGCGAACGACAACCTCGCTCGCGAGGGCGTCGCCGCGGAAAGCGTGCACCTGGTCGGGAACACGATGATCGACTCGCTGCTCCAGCACGTCGACCGTGCGCGCGAGGCACGTCCCTGGGAACGCTTCGGCCTCGCGCCTACCGGCTACGTGCTGGTGACGCTGCACCGGCCATCGCTGGTCGACGAGCCCGACCGGTTGGCGTCGGTGACCAAGGGCCTGGTCGCGCTCGCGGCTGAGCTGCCAGTCGTCTTCCCCGCCCACCCCCGTACCCTCGCGCGGCTCGAGGCGAGCGGCGCCGACACGCGGCTGCGCGAGGCAGGCGTGAACGTGAGCGGGCCGCTCGGTTACCACGACTTCCTCGGACTCGAGGCGGAGGCGCGCGCCGTCGTCACCGATTCGGGCGGCGTCCAGGAGGAGACCTCGGCGCTCGGCGTCCGCTGCTTCACCCTGCGCGACACGACGGAGCGGCCGATCACGGTCGAGCTCGGGACCAATACGCTCCTCGGCGCGGATCCCTCAGCGCTGTCCCGAATCCCGGAGCTGCTGGCGGAACCGCGTCCACCCGGCAAGATCCCACTGTGGGACGGCGCCGCGGGCCGACGAGCCGCCCAGGCCCTGCTGCGGGCCCTCTAGCTCGCGATCGGCAAGGGGCGGGCCGCGAGGCGCTCGCACCAGAGCTCGAGAACGAGCAGCGAATAGATTCGTAGGCCATGGTCGGCCGAACCCGCGCGGTGCTGGGCGAGGAGACGCTGGGCGACCGAGGCGTCGACAAGCCCTCGCCGACCGAGGCGCTCCGGTGACAGCAGGTCACCCGCGAGCTCGGCCAGGTCCTCGCGCAGCCACCGTGAGATCGGCACCTCAAACCCCTGCTTGGGCCGGCGGGCAATCGCAGGGAGCCGCTCGGCTATCAACCGGCGCAGGGCGACTTTGGTCTCGAGGCGCCTGACCTTCTCGCGGTCGGGCAGGAAGAGGCCCGCGCGGGCCACCTCGTGATCGAGGAACGGCACCCGCAGCTCGAGCGAGTGCGCCATCGACATCTTGTCGGCCTTCAGCAGCAGGTCGTCCTTCAGCATCGTCCCCAGGTCGACGTGCTGGCGACGACCGAGCGTGGTCAGGCCAGCGTGTGCGCCGGCGAAGCGCTCGGCGAATACCCTTGCGGCAGGCTCGTACCGCTGGTCGAGCAACTCGGCCTTGAGGTCGTCCGAGGCGAGCGAGAACCAGGCCAGATAGCGCTCGGCCTCGCCGAGCTCGGCGTTGCGCAGAAGCTTCACGGCCCGACGGAGCACATCCTTGCGCCCGCCCCTCCCCGCAACGCCCGGCAGGCGCTCGAGCAGCCCGCCGATGCGCGCGGCGGGCAAGAGCCGCCCGACCTTACCCGCGACCGGATCCCAGGCGTACCGCGAGTACCCGCCGAAGAGCTCGTCGCCGCCCTCGCCGGCGAGCGCCACCTTCACCTCCGACGAGACCGCGCGGGAGACGTACCAGAGCGGGATGGCCGAAGGGTCGGCGAGCGGCTCTTCTAGGCGTTCGACGATCGACGGGAGATCCTCCGCGGCGTCCGGGCGGACTGAGACCTCGTGGTGGTCGCTGCCGATCGCCTCGGCGACCGCGCGTGCGGGCTCGAGCTCGTCGAATGCGGCGTCGCCGAAACCGACGGTGAACGTCGTCGGCGCCTCACCGAGTTCGTCTCGAGCCAGCAACGCGAGCAGCGAGGAGTCGATCCCGCCTGAGAGGAGAACGGCGAGCGGAACGTCCGAGCGGAGGTGCAGGCGCACCGACTCGCGCAGGGTCTGCTCGAGGTAGAGCTCTTCGTCGGGCGGCTCGAGCTCCCACCAGCGCTCCCGCGTAATGATGCCGTTCTGCCAGACGAGCGCGGTGCCCGGTTCGAGCCTTTCGATCGCTGCGAAGGCGGTGTCCTCGCCCGGCACGTATCCGAACGTAAGGTAGTCGGCGATCGCCTGGCGGTCGACGGTGTCATCTGCGCCGAGCGCGAGTAGCGGCGCGATCTCGGACGAAAAGGCAAAGCCGGATGGCGCCTGCGTCGTGTAGAGCGGCTTGATCCCGAACCGGTCTCGTGCAAGCACGAGCCGGCGTCGGCGCGTGTCCCAGAGAGCGACGGCGAACATTCCGCGGAGGTCGGAGAAGCAGGTCGGACCGTGCTCCTCGTAGAGGTGCGGCACGGTTTCCACATCGCCCTGACCTCGGAAGGAGTGCCCGCGCCCGGCGAGCCCGGCACGCAGCTCCCGGTAGTTATAGATCTCTCCGTTGACGATCGCGACGACGTCTCCGGCTTCGTTCGCCACCGGCTGGTCGCCCGTCTCGAGGTCGATGATCGCCAGCCGGCGCATCCCCAGGGCAACCGGCCCGTCTCGATAGCGCCCCTCGCCGTCCGGGCCGCGATGAACCAGCAGGTCGAGCGCGTCGAGCGCGTCGTCCGGCGGAGACCCGTTTGCGGAGACGATGCCGAGGATGCCGCACATGCTCCGATGATAGGTGCGCGTTGCTGCGACTACGGCTGAGCGGCCACGCGCTCGCGCGCAGCATGCAAGGCGGCGAGGGGGGCGACGGCGTCACGCCGCAGATCGCGGTGCGCGGCGACGACGGCACGCCGCCGGTTCAGGAGGCCGAAGAACTGCCTTCCCGCGACGTCGGTCCTCCCGCCGGCGATGCGAATCACACGCTCGGCTGACTTCAGTGCGCCCTGCAACGGTCGATCGATCAGCTGGGACTCCCGAGAGCGCGCGGCGAGAGCAGCGAGGGTGGCCGCACCGTCACGGCAGTGACGCTCCGCCGCGCCCGTGTTCTTCGCAACCTTCGTCCGAGGCGCCGTCGCGGCGGCCTTCGTCCAGTCGAGGCACTCGGTGATCTTGCTGATCGCAGTCCCTGCTACCAGCCTAACCGCCGTGATCCGATCCAGGAGCAGCGCAGCACGGTCGACCTCGTCCGGCCCGACGCTCACACGAGCCAGCTTCGGCTCGAACCGAAGCGTCTCGAACGACGCCGCGGCGCCTCGAGCATCCGTCGTCTCGATCAACCGCCCGGTGCTGTCGAAGCACAACGAGATGCCGTAGACGGCCTCGCCGACGGCGTACGTCAGGCACCTGGCAGGCCCCGCGAAGAACATGTCGCTGATCGACGGATCGACGATCGATGGACCGACCGCGCTTGCAACCTCGGCCATCCGGACGGACGTCTCCGTGGAATACCGATCCCGTTCCCACCGGCCGAGGGCGATCACAGCCGCCGCGCAGAGCGCGAGAGCAAGACCAAGACCGAGAAGGCTGCGGCGCGTCACGACTGCTCCAAGACGTCGCGCAGAAGCGAGCGGTACCGCGCGACGGCAACGCTTCGGTCAGCCTCGGCGACGACGTACTCGCGCCCGCGAATTCCCATCCCGGCGAGATCGTGGACGCCGTCGTGTGCGTCCCGGATTGCGTCGGCGAGCAGCTCCGGGCGGCCGGGCTGCACGACAAGGCCGCACCCAACAGCCTCGACCACCTTCGCGGTTTCGCTGTCGCGATCGGCCGCGGCAATCACCGGGCGCGCAGCCGAGAGCACGCCGTAGAGCCGGCTCGGTACGACGTATCCTGAGAGCCCGCGGGCAAGACCCACCACGTGCACGTCCGCCGCAGACAGCGACTGCGAGAGCACCGATCGGTCCTGATAGGGCAGTAGCGTCACCGCGTGCGCCTCGAGCCTTTCAGCGAGCTCGACGAGGGCAGCGTGCCGCGCGCCCGTACCAATGATGACGACCGAGAGATCGTCCAGATCGCGCAGGAAGGTCGTCGCGCGGACGAGCGACTCCAGGTCCTGGGCATGGCCGACATTGCCGGAGTGCATGACCACGAATCGGTCGGCAAGCCCCTTGGAGCGCGCCCAGTCGTTGTCCTTGGCGACGGGCTCGATCACGTCCGCTTCGACCCAGTTCGCGATGACGGTGATCCGATCCGGCGCTGCACCCTTCTCGACGAGCCGATCGCGCATCGTTTCGCCGATCGCCACCACGCGCGTGGCTCGCCGGAGGTAGAAGCGGATCAGCCAGCGGAGAAGCCCGATGAGAGCAGGGCTCTTGAGGCGGTTCAACTCGACTGCGATCTCGGGGAATACGTCCTGGCTGACAACGACGAGCGGTGCGCGGAAACGCCGCGCCACCAGGAGCGCCACGTCGGCAATGATCGGCGGGTCGGTCATACAGAGCACGATGTCCGGACGCGGGACAGCCAGGGCTGCGCGCACGGACTGCGTCAGATACGTCACGTAGTTCAGTGTGCGCAGAGCCAGTCGCTGCCGCGGAAGCGCCGTCGAATGGACGCGGATGATTCGAACACCGTTGCGCGTGCTCTTTCCGGAAACAGACTCGACGCCGGTCAAGCGGCCCGTGACGACCGTTACGTCGAACTCGTCGGCCAGGGACTCACAGAGCTGCGCAAGCAGGTGTGCTGTCGCCTCGACGCCAGGCCAGTAGTACTGATTGAGCACGAGGACGCGCGGCTTGCGTTTCATCGTGGCTTCGCCTCCTGCAGCGAAGTGACACCGCCGAGCAGGAGGGCCGCCCAGAACGTCAGCATCGCGACATTGCCGACGGACGTGACGTACGACTGCACGAGCATCAGCACGCCCCCGGCCGCGACCGCACCGGCAAACGGTGTCAGGGCGCGCCGCTCGGCCGCTCCGCGGCGCGCGTAGCGGAACGCGAGGAGCGCGAACGCGAAGAGGCTCCCGACCAGGGCCGCGAGTCCCGCCGCCCCCAGTTGGAGCGCGGTGCCGATGAACACGTTCTCGGGCCGCGCGCCCTGGAAGGTGTAGTAGCGGTCGACGAAGACCTTCTCCTCAGTGCCGAACCCGTAGCCGAGGAGCGGCCTGCCTGCGGCCTGGTCGATCGCGCCGCGCCATGCTTGAACGCGCCCGCTCGAACCGAGGAATGTCCGAGAGACGTCATCACCCGTCTGTCCGGGCGTCGCTCTGCCGACCTCGTTCGGGTCGTTCGCGAGCGGCGTACGCCCCCGCAGGAAGGAGAACGGGTCCGCCGGCCCGAGCGGCTCGGCCACGGGCTCGCTCGCCACCGCCGCGCGATAGTCCCAGTCCACCCGCTCCGTGACAGCGACGCCGAGAGCGAACACCGCGAAGACCGCTCCTGCGGCGGCAACCCGACGGAGTCCGCC